>PMCB01000115.1 GCA_003153955.1 Dehalococcoidia bacterium
CTCATCTTGCATTAGACAAGACTAAGCCTGTAAAATCTTTTTAGTTGTTGTATAATAAAGCCAAATTTCTAAATCTCCGGGGGCGATAAATTTGAAATCCAACGACAGGAGTCTTTTCCGGTTAAAAGACGGCGATATCGCCGTGATGCTGGATTGCCTTGATGAACTTTTCAGGGAGCGCGGCGATGAAGTTATGCCTAAAGATCTTGCCGAGCGCATGGAGCAAAAACTGCACAGGCATATCCATCACCATACCGCGGCTTATTTATATACATCATTGGGATTTGTAACAAAAAGGGTGAATGCAAGCCCGAACGGAAGTAAATATTACATCATTCCTAACCCCAAATTACTGGCAGAAAAACTTGCTCAATTTAGCAAAGCAGACACAGATAACCCAGGTAAAAAAGAGTGATTGCCGATAAAATATCAGCCGGGCTGCAAACCAAACGTGTTTACTCCGGAATTTGTTTATATTTCTTAAAACACAGTGAAGACAGCCAATAAGGGCTCCGCCATCCAAGCTGCCTGTAACAACGGGTACGTAAAAGATCAAATCAGCAAAATACTGATGACAATGCCGAACTTATTATGTGGCGGAGCGTCAGAACAATGAAATATGCCGAGAAGCAAACCAAGCGGTGGCAACCGGAAAGGATATATTCTAAAGCAGATAAGCAAGTATGGTAAGCTATGGTAATCCCATTTTATGAAGTAATATAAGGAGACTAAAAATATGGCAGGGCCACTGACAATCGATAAAAGTAAAACCGCGGTTCTTATCATGGATTATCAGAACCGGATGCTGAACGAATTATCATAACCGGCTAGAAAGGAAATTTTAGAGAAAGCGAACTCAATTCTGGCGAAGGCCCGCAAAGATAATGTGCCTGTAATCTATGTTGAAGTCAGAAAAGGAGAAAGAACTCCGGAAATGGAAATCCATCCGGGCGTAACTCCGAAACCCGGTGAGGTCGTGTTGACGAAAAAGCGTACCGGGCCTTTTACCACCACCAATCTGAATGAAGTTCTTAAAAACCTGGGAGCTGATACTCTGATTCTTTTCGGGATTGCAACCCAAGGATGTGTACTCACCACGGTGCGGTGTGGGCCGACCTGGATTACAAACTGGTGGTGGTATCGGATTGCTGCGCAAACCCCCCGAGCGAAGAAGTGCACCGTGTCCTGATGGAGAAAGTATTTCCCGGTCAGGCGAGTGTTGTAACGGCAAAAGAAGTTTTGGCGGTACTTTAGATGATAAAGGCGCCGGCTGTTTAAGCTTTTTGAAAGCTGGATTGTTTTAGCCGCGGAGTGTTTCCAGGCAGCCATCCTTAAGTTATTACAATAGCCAGAAATTACTTAAAATTGATATAATTTGATATCAAATCTAAAATAAAAGGAATTGAGATGAAATACAGGAAATTCGGGAAACTTGATTGGCAGGCATCCGTACTGGGATTTGGAGTGATGCGGTTGCCATTGATTGATAATAATCCGGCTCAGGTAGACGAGGCTGAAGCAATTAAGATGATGCGATACGCCATCGATAACGGCGTTAATTATATTGACACGGGCTATTATTACCACGGCGGCAAGAGTGAAGTTATCGTCGGTAAAGCGCTGAAGGACGGTTATCTGGAAAAAGTAAAAGTGGTGACGAAGATGCCGGTCTTCGCTGTTAAAACAGCGGCGGATTTCGACCACTTTTTTGAAGAACAACTCAAGCGGCTGGATATGCCGGGCTTTGATTTTTATATGCTGCACGGTCTGAACGCAGGTTCATGGCAGAGAATGCGCGATATGGGAATAATAAACTGGGCGGAAAATAAAATGGCGCACGGTTATTTCCATCATTTCGCCTTCTCTTTTCACGATGAATATACCGCGTTTAAGGATATCGTCGACTCATACGACAATTGGACTTTCACGCAAGTGCTGTACAACTATATGGATATAGACAGGCAGGCAATGACACGCGGGGTAAAATACGCTGCGGAGAAAGGGTTGGGCGTTGTGGTGATGGAGCCTTTACGGGGCGGGGTCCTATCCAAAAAGCCTCCGGAAAAGGTAGCCATGGTTTGGGAGAAAGCGCCACGTCAGATGAGCCTTTCGGAATGGGGATTACAATGGGTCTGGAATCACCCGGAAATATCCGTAGTTTTGAGCGGGATGTCATCAATGCAACAGGTGCAGGAAAATATTGCCGCCGCGGAACGTTCGGGAGCCGGAAAATTTGACCAGGCTGATATCGCTTTGATTAACAGCGTCAGGAAAGCCTACCGCGACCTGTTCCCGGTCGCCTGCTCCGGCTGCCGGTATTGCATGCCCTGTCCCAATGACGTATCGATATCTACTATTTTTGAAATTTATAATGAAGGACTGGTCTACGACATCATGACCAGGGCAAAATTAAGGTATAAAGATACGCTCATGGAAGGACACCGGGCCGATAAGTGCATTGACTGCAATAAATGTGTTGAGGTCTGTCCGCAAAAGATTGCGATACCGGAGCAGCTTAAGAAAGCCCATGAAATTCTCAGTGCCGTAAAATAGGTTGACGTGAAAAAGTCGTACTAATTGTCCAATTAAAAGCTGCTTACATCAACCGCGATGGATTGAAAAGAGACCGGTTTCAAACCCGGTCTCTTTTTTGTGGTGGATTCCCACTGCTGATCCGATGGTCATCACTCTCAAATATTTACATGCTCAAGCATGACTTAATAATTAGCTCAAATATTATATTTGTTTGAATATTACTGATAAACAATCGGGATTATTTCGCAGAAGATTCTGCAATCAATTCCGCGATATCCTTCACTTTGACCGTGTCTTGCGCCTGTTTGGTTTTAATCGCATCTTCGAACATCTGGAGACAATACGGACAGGCTGTGGCCACCAGTTGCGCTTTAGTCTTGATTACCTGGTCGATGCGGTTTTCACTGATACGCTGCCCGATGCGCTCTTCCAACCACAACCGTCCGCCGCCGCCCCCGCAACAGAAGGCCCGTTTCCTGTTCTTTTCCATCTCCACCATTTTAGTACACGTTAACTCTTTCAATATTTCCCTTGGTTGCCGGTAAATATCGTTATGCCGCCCCAGATAGCAGGGGTCATGAAAAGTAATGCTGCCATAATCGCCCTTGCCAATTTTGATTTTGCCTTGTTTTAGCAGGTCGCCAATCAATTCGGTATGGTGAATCACTTCAAAATTACCTTCGAATTGCGGATATTCATTTTTAATCGTGTTATAGCAATGCGGGCAGCCGGTGACTATTTTCTTGACGTTGTAGCCCTTCAATACTTCAATATTCTTCTGGGCCTGCGCCTGGTAGGTCATCTCATCGCCTAAACGCCGCGCCGGGTCGCCGCAGCAGCTTTCCTCGGTGCCGAGGATACCGAAATTAACTCCTGCCTGCTGCATCAGTTTGGCAAAAGACTGAGCAATTTTAATACCCCGTTCGTCCAGTGCTTCCGTGCAACCGACCCAATAAAGAATATCCACTTTCGGGTCTTCCGCCAGTGTTTTAATATTCATGCCTTTTGCCCAATCCGTACGGTTCAGGGTTGTCCCGCGCCAGGGATGGCCGCGCCGCTCGATGCTCTGTAAAGTCGCTTTGGCAGTTTCGGGAAGAATCGATTGTTCAACCAGATTACGCCGGAGGTCAACGATTTTATCGATGTGTTTTACCCAGACCGGACAGGTGGTATCACAGGCGCCGCAAGTGGTACAGGCCCAGATTTCATCTTCCAGAATCACTTTACCGGCGAGTGTAACGTTGATGTTTTGCGGAGCCGGTTCACCTTTAGCCTTTGCTTTGACAAGTTCCGGGCCGGCTTTAAGCAACTGCTGCTTCAGGTCCTGAATTACCTTTTTAGGATTGAGCGGTTTACCGGTGATATAAGCCGGGCACTGTTCCTGACAGTTACCGCAAACCACGCAGGCGTAGAGATCCAAATTCTGTTTCCAGGTGAGTTTGTCTATGGTCGGGATGCCGAGAAATTCGGCGTGTTCCAGGTCAATAGGTTTCAACGCGCCTTTGGGCAGCCGCGGTTCAAAAATACCGTTGAAAATTGAGGCGATGACATGCAGGTAGCGCGAATAAGGAATATAGACCAGCACTAACAGTACCGTCAGCCAGTCCGTCCAAAAGAAGGCGATATGCCAGTTTTGTATGACAGTCAGGGCACTCCCAGTGAAGAGATGGCTCAGCCATGAGCTAAACGGCGGCAGCAGGGTATGCCCCAGTCCTGCCGGTGCTTCTCCCATAGCGATAACGGTTGCCTGGTTAAACAGAAACGCGAAGGGATGGGTGAAGACGGAAAGGAGAATAATTAAAGCTTCAATAGTTTGTCCGCCCTTAAGGCGGGCCGGTCTGATAATGAAACGGCGGATAAGACCCCAACCGGCGCCAATAATAATGAGAACCGCCATGAAATCCATGACCCAGGCGAAATAGTAGAAAAAATTCGTCTTTTCAAGACCGGCAAGCCCGAAACCTTCGGCCAGGATAAAGAAGAAGAAATAAAACAGGACGAAAACAAAGAAACCCCAGGCCATCAACGCATGACCCAGTGGGGCGCGGTCTTTTTTAAACCGGAAATTTTTAAGCTGGCAAAGCTGGCTGAAGACATACGCGAAAGTTGTGGTGATCCATTTACCCCAGCTATTGTAGCCGGTCTCTTTTTGCCCCAGGAACATGTATTGCAGCAGCTGCCGTATGCGGTAGGCAAACAATAACAGCGCGATCACGAATACTCCCCAGAACAACGCATATCCGGGGATAAAACCGAAATAGTTCCGCGTCATCAGCATAAGTCAAAACCTCTTTTGTGAGCAATCAGCGTTCGCATGTCAGATAAATCCGGGTGTTTTCGGGCCGTCAGTTGTCAATTACGATTTGTGAGTTATGATGTATTAATTTCGGGTTACCGGTGACAGGTTACGGGTTATCAATTTCCAGAGAAAGGAGATAGAATTACTTAATAAAATAACAGCGGTCTCTCCTTCCGGAAGAGACCGCTGTAACCGGTTTATTTACTCTGCAGTTCTTTTACTTTTGCTTCGAAAGCAGGGATGATTTTCTTCCAATCACCGACGACGCCGAAGCGCGCTTCTTTGAAAATGGCGGCTTCCGCATCGCGGTTTATGGCGATGATATTTTTAGACCCGGAACAACCGGCCATGTGCTGGCTGGCGCCCGAGACTGCCACCGCGATATAGACATACGGCGAAACAATCTTACCGGTCAGGCCGATTTGAATTGTATCCGGCGCCCAGCCCGCATCACAAGGCGGACGGGTGGCACCCACGGCCCCTTTCAGGACTTTGGCCAGTTCTTCCAGCTGTTTGAAACCTTCCGGCCCGCCGATGCCTCTGCCGCCGGTAACAACTACCGAGGCGTCCTCGAGTTTAATGCCGGTAGTTTCCGCGACAACTTTCTGCAAGACATTGGTTTTAATGGCGGCGGGGTCCAATCCGGCATCAACAATAACAACCTGTCCTTTGCGAGAGCTATCCGGCACCAGGGCGGTCATTGCTTTGGCGCGCACCGTGGCAACTTGCGGCAAGGTTTCCATGCTGTAAACAGCGCGGGCATTTCCGCCGTAGACCGGTTTGGTTATCAACAGTTGTTTTGTTGCGGTATCAATATCCAGCGCGATACAATCCAGAATAGCGCCGGTAATTAACCTACAGGCAGCGCGCGGCGCCAAATCACGACCGATGGTAGTCTGTCCCAGCAGTAAAATCCGGGGATTTACCTGTTTAACCACCTTCTCCACGACTGCGACATAGGCATCGGTGCGGTAGTCTTTCAGCAGCGGCGCATCGACGACATAGATTTTATCGGCGCCGTAAGCAATCGCTTCCGGGGCGATATTTGCCACGCCGCTGCCGACGATTAATGCGCTCAGTTCTTCCGAGAGGTCGTTCGCAAGTTTGCGTCCGGCCCCGAGCAGTTCCTGGGCAATATTAGTCAGTTTCCCGTCAATTACCTCAACAAAAATCATCACGCCTTTATTATCGGCCATTATCTTTCTCCTTCATCAAACTATTTTACCCTTTTAAAGGCATTAAATAAGTTTGACCTCCACAAGTTTCTTCGCCAGGTTAGCAGCTTTATCTTCATCGGTTTCACCGCCGATGATTTCACATTTGGAGTCACGGACCGGCTGGAATAATTTGCGGGTCTTGATACGGCGCCCCGCGGCGCCGATTTTGGCCGGTTCCGCGCCGATGTCTGCCGGCTTCCAGATGATGGGTTCTTTTTTCTTGGAAGCCATGGTGCCTTTGAAGGTGGCAAAGCGCACTTCGCCCAGCTCGTTGCTGACGGTAATCAGGGCCGGAGTGGGCACTTCAACTACTTCATAACCATCGGTGGTGACTTTATCGACTTTAACCTTGCCGTCGATTGCTTCGACTTTTTTGGCCACGCTTACCTGCGGTATTCCCAGTATTTCTGCGATACAGGCACCGACCTGACCGGAATCCGAGTCAGCAGCCTGACGGCCGCAGAAGATGAGGTCGAATTGCCCGACCTTTTTAATGGCCGCGGCCAGTGCATAAGCGGTGGACCAGCTATCTCCGCCGATAAAGGCGGGGTCTTCCAGAAGGATGAGTTCGTCCGCGCCCAGAGAGAGCGGCTTCTTGACTACATCCCGTAAAAGATTAACGCCCAGGCTGATGACGGTGATTTTACCGCCCTTCGCGTCTTTAATTTTGAGTGCTGCCTCAACCGCCTGTTCGTCAAAAGGACTGATAACAAAAGGAACGCTGGTAACCGGCACCATGGTGTTTGTTGCCGGATCGATTTTAAAACTGGAGAGAGGGGCCTCCGGGTCGAGCACCTGTTTGATGCAAACAATCATGTTCATTTTGCGTTACTTCCTTCTTCAAATATGAAAAGCCCAGTCGGACTCAGGATTAATCAACTTTATTTTTGGAGCAGAAGCCAGTTACATGCCGAGCTCTTTGGCTAAAGCTTCCCGGTGGAACTTGCCGTCTCCGAGGGTTAATTCGCCTGATTTCGCCCTTCTAAAATACAGGTGCATTTCCCCGTCCAGGGTATAGCCGATGCCGCCCAAGACCTGGTGCCCCATGGCTGCGGTGCGCTGATAAGCCTCACCGGTCCACGCTTTGGCCATGGCGATTTCTTTGGCACAGGGCATGCCTTCACTGAATTTCCAGGCAGCTTCATAAGTCAAAAACTTGCAGGCGTCCACATCCATCATCGCGTTGGCGATTAAATGATGAATAACGGGGAAACTGCCGATGGGCCGATCGAACTGAATTCTTTTCTTGGCGTGATCGGCGGCTAATTCCAAAGCTCTTTGAGCTCCGCCGACCATCTCTGCGCATTGGGCTATTTTTACCTGCTGCAATGTCTGCTGCAGCGGACCCCAGGCCTGATCCAGTTTGCCGATGATATTCTTTTTAGAAACTTTGACCTTATTGAAAACAACTTCACAAAGTTTATCGCCGGCGAGAGTTTTTAATAAGGTGATTGTAATCCCCGGGGTCTTCCGGTCCACCAGAAAAGCGGTGAGGCCGTCTTCCGGTTTATCGCCTTTTTTGGTTCTGGCAATGCAGATGATGTAATCCGCAATTTGTGCATCCGGGACGAAAAGTTTTGTGCCGTCGATAATATAATCATCTTTTTCGGCTTTCGCTTCAACCGAAACAGCGGAGGCTTCATAACTGTCGCTCTGCTCGGTAAGAGCCAGGGTTAAAATTAGCTGGCCGCCGGCAATCTTGGGCAGTATTTCCTTTTTTTGTTCTTCGCTGCCGTTGTGCAGGATAAAAAGCCCGCTTAATAATACGGTAGAGAGGAACGGGCCCGGTAAACAGGCGCGGCCCATTTCTTCTTCCAGGGCGATGAGGTCAATCATGTTGCCGTCGCCACCGCCGTATTTCTCAGGGTAAATCAAGCCCAACCAACCTAGTTGGGACATTTTCTTCCATAATTCAGGAGGGTTCCCTTTTTCATCCTCCATCATCTGTTTAACTAAAGATTTCGGGCACTCTTTCTCGAAGAACTCGCGCGCACCCTGTTTCAGCATTTTCTGTTCGTCGTTATAATCGAAATCCACTTTTATCGTCCTCTCTTTTCAAGAATAATTTTTAATCATCCGGCCCATCCGGGTATGCGGGTTGCTTTCAGAAATTAATTACTTCTTCACCGGCATCGCTAACTGCGGTTCGCGCGGCAGACCCATGCCCCTGGTCGCAATATCGCTTCTAAGTCTTAAATTAGAACCGCCGCCGAAACTACGCACGACCATCGTGAGGTAAGCGAGTTCAATATGACCTTTTAATTTGGCATATTTGGAACCCTGTTCCAGTTGGCCGTACAGGCCCATGATATTCATGCCCTGATTGGCAATCCGCTGGCTGAGTTCGGATTCAAAAATCTTGGAAAAAGGTGCGGACCAGGAAATATCCTGATTTTTCTCAATCATATAGTTTAGCCGGCGGCCGAAAAGACGCAGGACACTGACATCCATGCTGAGTTGGGCCAGAGTCTGCCGTATCTGCGGGTCTTCCGACAGGGGTTTCCCGTTGCGCTTGGTCTCTTTGGCGTATTGGATCAGTTCATCCACCAATATTTTCGGCCAGGGGAAGGTTCCGAGGTCACCTCTTTCCGCGGCTAGAGCCGACCGGGTGATATTCCAACCCTCGCCTTCCGGGCCGATGCGGTTGGTTTGAGGGACGCGGACATTATCATAGAAGACCTCATTTGTTCTATCGCCGGCGATGGTGGTCAGTTTGGTGACGGTAACGCCCGGCGCGGTCAGGTCTGCGATAATCATGGATACGCCCTTATGCTTGGGCATTTCAGGATTGGTTCTGGCTGCCAGCCAATGGTACCGGGCGTTGTGCGCACCGGTGCTGAACATTTTTTGTCCGTTTAAGATGTAGTCATTGCCGTCTTTGGCGGCGCGTATCTGCAATGATGCCAGGTCTGTGCCGGCGTTGGGTTCGGTATAACCCAGGGCAAATTGCGCCCCAGCGGCAATTTTCGGCAACCATTCTTTCTTCTGTTCCGGGGTGCCGTGCTGCATGATGATGGGGCCCTGTACACCGCCGGTCAAACCGCCCAGGAGACCCGGAGCCCATAGCACCCTTTTACTGATTTCTTCGGCGACGATAGTGCTGTATCCGGCGGGAAGTCCGGCTCCCCCATATTCTTTAGGCCATTCGGGACAAAGCCATCCTTTTTCACTCAGTTTTTTTGCAAATTCATTTGCGTAGGGAATATTAGCGGTAGTCCTGAGTATCCAGGTTGATTCAACAAGTTCAGGACTNNATGTTTTTGTCCAGCCAATCTCCTAATTCCTTCCGGAACTTTTTTTGCTCTTCGGTATCTAATTCGCCGATTACATATTCTCTAAAATCCATGATGCGCTTGAGCTCCTTTATCCTTATTGCTTCTTTTATTCAGAAGCTTAATAACAATTCAATAATCCCGATGACCCGATATAGTTGGCGGACATTATATTTTCACTTTAGCAAAGAACCAAAATAAATACAACATTAATCAAATCGGCTGCTTAATTACGATGTAAAAGCGTGAAAGCAGGCATGTTTATCAAGCTGTTAAATCACCATAATATTTGATATCAAATATATGCAAATTACGGGTAATCTTTGTAGGAATGATAGCATTGCAAAAGAGCAGGTGTCAATGTTTTAATCTGACCTGCAGACGGAAGATGATGGAACATATAGTAAAAACGGGGGAAGTTGGATTTCGTTAGTCAGGTATAAACAGTTGCCCATGCCTTATGATTTGTTCAAGATGTTGCTAGCCGAATTATTGATGTACTGCAGAAGTTCCGCCAGTCTGTTTTGGCATATCACGGGAAAGAGCGTATTGGTATCGCGTATTTCCATCGATAACATAATATATGTGAGTATCGCCGGAAAGCTCTTCAGACTGATGGATTACAGGTTTACCCAATTCATCGGCGATTTTCATCAAATCCTCGATTGAGTTCATGGGGATGGGATTTTTATCGCCAACAAGCTGGTTCCCTTTTGATTCTGCAATCCGCGTCCCGTAGCTTTTTTGAATCTGCTGGAACTTACGGTCAAAAACAGAAGACCCATGGCCCCTGCTCTTGAAATAAGACAACACCAGAGCCGCAAGAAAAATCAGAAAAATAACACTGAGCAGGCTGAAAAGAACCATTGCCGCGCGTATAGAAAGCCCAATAGTAATTTCGTTAACAGTTATCATTGACTTTAACCGCGCTAATGGTTAGTATGTGAATAAAAATATAGGGAGGAGACATGAAATGGCTGATGAACATTCGCTTGAACGACAGCTTAATCAGCTGCGTACCTGGAATCTAGTGGTTGGCGTCATTCTGGCGGTACAGGCAATTTTGATTGCCGGTCTCACGAACAGTTTTGCGCTGCCTGTAACGGCTACATTTATGACCAATGCCCCGGGGGTCGGTCAGCCGGTACTGCACCATTTGTTTAATATCCTCACGGGTTGGGGAGTATTTGCGTTCCTGGCAATCTCAGCCCTGGCGTTGTTACTGATTGCGTCGCCATGGGTCTTTCCATGGTATAGGAAGAACCTTCTGGAGAGCCGAAATTACGCCCGCTGGATTGAATATTTCTTCAGTTCCGCGATAATGATAGTCCTGATCGCGCAGATTACCGGCATCAGTGATATCGGTGCTCTGTTAGCTATTTTCGGCACTAATGCCAGTATGATACTGTTTGGGGCTTTGCAGGAAAAATATGAAAAACCGGGCAAACCAAATTTTCTGTGTTTCTGGATGGGAAGTTTTGCCGGCATTATCCCCTGGATTGCAATCCTGATATATACGATAGCCCCGGGAACGCATGTATCTCCGCCCGGGTTTGTTTACGGAATTATTGCTTCGCTCTTTGTCTTCTTCAACTGCTTCGCAGTCAATATGATATTGCAATACAAAAAAATCGGTCCCTGGCGAGATTATCTGTTTGGGGAGAAGGCATACATCATCCTCAGTCTGACCGCTAAAGCGCTGCTGGCCTGGCAGGTGTTTTTCCCGGTGTTAAAACTGAAATAATGTAAACATTAAGGGATGACGCTGCGATGACAGGTTTGCAGGTTAAGCTTATAGTCGTAATATTGATGGCAAGTATCGGAATCTATATATCCCCTGAAAGTTATGATTTCTTTTGTCCGCATTGTGATTCAAATTAAAAGCAGGAGGCAGAATAATGGCGATTGAAACTCCCAAGTTTGAAATCTTGCAAAAAGACGGGAAATTTGAAATCCGGAAATATCAGGAGTATACCATCGCTTCCGTTGAAATCGAATCTGATTTTAAACATGCTTTAATTGAAGGGTTCAGGATACTGGCTGATTACATTTTCGGAGATAACCGGGCAAAAACCGGCATCGAGATGACAGTGCCGGTGACGGAACAGGTAGTCACGGGGCAAAAAATCGGAATGACGGCGCCTGTGATTGCGGCCCGGGCCGGGGAAGGTGCAAAATATCTGATATCTTTTACAATGCCGTCAAAATACAATGTGCAAAATTTACCGGAGCCGGTAAATAAAAACATCTCGTTTGTTACGGTCGCGCCTCATAAGGCCGCGGCTTTGCGTTTTTCCGGGTACATGAATGAGAAAACAACCGTCGGCAAAACCAAAGAGCTGGAAGCATGGCTGAACAAAAACAATCTGCGAACCAAATCCGGTTTTAGTCTGGCTCAGTATAACCCGCCGTGGATTCCCGGGCCGTTCCGGAAAAATGAGATAATTGTCGACGTGGAATGAGATAACGGCACGGCTGTTTATTTTACAGGATGAGAACCCGGTTGTTCGTAAAATAGGGTTATTATTGAGACTGAGATGATAGTAAATCCGTTTGTTACCATAGTCATCGCTGTTGTCATGGGCTATTTCATTGGCTCCATCTCTACCGCTTACATTGTCACGAGGCTGAAAACGGGCAAGGATATCCGTAAACTGGGTGGGGGAAATGTCGGCGGTTTGAACACTTATAAAGAAGTCGGCCCGGTTTCAGCCCTATTCGTTACGCTAATTGATATTGGTAAGGGAGCCGCTGCCGCTGCCATTTCTCATTGGATGCTGCACCTGAATGAACCCTACACCTTGATTGCTATCGCCTCTGCCGTCGTCGGACACAGTTGGATGGTTTGGTTAAGATTCAGCGGCGGGAAAGGGATGGCAGTCGTTGTTGGTTCGCTGTTGATTATTATGCCTGTTTATGGGTACACATGGGAGTTGGGTATCATAATTGCATTCGTGGTAATGATATTCCTTCTGACGCGGAATGTGGCTCTATCCCTGGGAATAGGATTAATGGCGCTGCCATTTCTGTTTTGGCTAAGCGGGACACATTCGGGTTTACTCGTTATCTGGTACATTGTCATCGCAGTAATTGCAGCCGTTAAGTTTACTCCCACAGCTCTGAAGGCGCTGTCCAAGAACAAAAATATTAAGGACTACATAAAAGGTCACTAAAAACATCTGCCGAATTTAGCCTGTGTCCGATTGAGGCTAATATACCCGTGAAGGCCGCCCAGGGGAACTGTTCCACCCCGGAATCTGGGCGTTATTATCGATACCAGATTTGAAGCACACTGATAAATTGTCCATATGGTGATTGACAACCTATTCCTAGCTCCTTATAATCAGGACTATTAAATAAAATATGAGGGTAATAATGGGAGAAATCAGAAAAGGTTTTATACTGACTAAAAAAGATATGGAGCAAGCGGGAAAAGATGTCGATATGCATCGTTACAGTTTCCTGGATAATCAAGGGGCGGAAGGGGAAGAACGTTCAAAATATATAATGCTGGGTATGGATAAATTGGAGCCGGGCGGCGGAATTGTCGAGCACTATCATGTAAATAACGCCGAGATGCCCATCTTCGATCATGCCTATTACGTAATTTCCGGCCGGATACGGGCTACAATGGGAGATTCTGAAAGGATTGTCGGAGCGGACAGTCTTATTTATTGTCCTTCCAATGTCAGGCATTCCATTACAAATATCGGGAAAGGCACTGCTAAAATACTCCGGATTAAAGGTTCAGGTGATGGTGAGAAGACGGGGACGGTGGTTTACACCAAGGAACAGGGCAGGGTTGACTACTGGGTCCCAGCCAAGACTAAATAGCGACATAACAATAAAGAAATCCGAACGGCCGGGGAATCCTATTTTAATCTCCAGATTGATTTGAACCGTTCATCCTGGCGAGGAATTGATCGATATCACGGGAGATAAAACGGCGGTCACCGCGCGCGGTGACCCAGATAGATTTAATAATCCCTTTATCTGCCCATCGCCTGAGTGTATTGGGATGAACATGGAGCAGCGCAGATGCTTCTCTCACGGTCAACATTTGGTCTTTCAAACTGTCAATTGCCATATGATAATCTGCCCAACTTTTTATTACTGTCTTTACTATAAGCTATTTTAGTTACAGATAGTATCACCAAAAGGTTCTAGCATTATCCCCATTAGTGTCATTATTTAGTACTTTAGTATCATTTTATGACCCTTTAGTACTAAATATTGGGAGTATAGGTGAAGTTAGTTGACCTTAATTGATGTTGTCCCGGAAAACAATCTATATTACTATTTTTATGGTGATTAATTAAGAAACAAAATTAATCGGAGGTCCGGTCAACCAGGCGATAATAACCAAATTACCCAAAATTTGAAGCGATGAACTCTTGCTTGTATTTGGTCACTTGAGCAAGAGGAAGCAAATAGTGAAACCGGCAGTAGATGGCCGGTTTTTGTTTTTTAAATAGATGATAAAAAAGCATCCCGGTTAAGGAACCCTGATATGAAAATGTTACTAGGAGCTTGGGTCACCACTCA
>PMCB01000035.1 GCA_003153955.1 Dehalococcoidia bacterium
ACCAATGGCAAATGCGCCGTTTGCGGTAAACAAATCGGGCCTTTGACCGGCGACCCGCGCAGTTTTGAATCGATTGAAGGCGTCCGCAAGGCTTTCCACGAACAGGTTTTTTATTGGATGACCTATCTCGCCAAAGGCGCCAAAACCCTTAAAGAAACCCAGTCCGCCTGGTATCCCGCGCCGTTCAGTTCCTCATTGGCCGAAGGGCCGCTGCAGAAAGGGATTGATATCACTCANNGACCGCCTGATTTTCCGCGAGAAGAAAGTTACCTGGGATGAATTATCCAAAGCCCTCAAAGCCAATTGGAAAGGCTATGAAAATTTACGCCAGCTGTGTATCAACGGCGTGCCGAAATACGGTAATGACAACGATTATGCCGACGAATGGGCGGCTTTTGTCATGGATACCTGGTATGACGCTATCGACTGGATTAATACCCAGAAGCAATTGGCGCCGAAATGGGGCGGACGATACATCGGCGCGATGACCACCGGTTCGAACACCGTCGCCTATGGTTATAACGTCGGCAGTTTACCCGGCGGACGTATTTATCCGAATCCTCTGGCAGATACCATGTCCCCGGTTCAGGGTATGGACAAAAACGGCCCGACCGCTGTCATCAAATCGGCCGCGAAATTACCCACGCAGCGGTTTGCTCTCGGCGGCCCGCTTAATCTCCGGCTCAGCCCGCAGCTCGTCGCCGGCGAACGTGATATCGATAACCTGATGTCTTTCCTCCGGGCAATCGAGGCCGAAGGCGTTTATCAGGTCCAGTTTAATATCGTCTCCAGCGAAGTTCTGCGCAAAGCGATGAAAGAACCGGAAAAGTACCGCGACCTGATGGTCCGCGTCGCCAGTTTCACGGTCTATTTCACCGACCTGACCTCCGAACAGCAGATCGATATCATTAACCGCACCGAACACCAGGGCTGGTAACGGTAACTCTGATTCCGCCTAATAAATCAAGAGGCCTCTGCTTTTCATGGCAAAGGCCCCTTCTACCAACAAAAACTAATTTCTGAACTCTATTTCCAGGCTGCTTCCGCCGCCGCGTTTCTNNCCGGAATTGTACAGGTAGCTGTGGATTGAACCCAGTTCCCCCGCGCTGTACAGCCGCGGCAGGACCTCGCCATTCACCTGCATGATCTGGGCCTTCGCGTTGCGCCTCGGCCCACCCTGCGTGTTCACAAAATGCGGCGTCACTTCCATGGCGTAGTACGGCGGCCCTTCGATCGGCGCTACCATCCTGGTCCGTCCGAAATCCGGGTCTTTCCCGGTTGCCGCATTCATGTTCCACCTGTAAACGCTCTCCTGCAGCACTTGCGGGTCCAGGTTGATTATCTTCGCCAGCTCGGCGATTGAATCCGCTTTTTTAATCCAGCCCTTTGCCAGCTCCGCGCTGCTGTCTTTGCTCCAGGTGTAAACGTTCAACAACGGGTTCCAGCCGTGATAGCGGTGCCCGTCGTATAACCCCACATTGAAAATGGTCTGGTCGAATATCATGTGCAGCGGCATCGGTGTCTGGGTTTGCGCCCACCGCCCGTTAATCAACGATTTACCGTGGGTAACCCTGTATTTTTCATCGGCGAACCGCTTCCCGTCCGCCCCGACCACAATCACACCGCCGGGGAACACTGCCCGGGATTGCGGTTCCAGCGCCGGTATTTCCAGGATGGCCGGAAATTCCGGCACTTTCAGCGAGCAGTAAACCGGCCCGGCGATGCAGCTCATGTGCCACAGGTCGGCTCCGGAGGCCATCGCCATCTTGATGCCGTCTCCGGTATTATACGGCGTGCCCAGCGGATAGCAGTGCGGTAAGTTGGTGCAGTAATCCCGCACCATCTCCTGGTTATTCTCAAAACCGCCGCATGTCAAAACCACGGCTTTATTCGCTTTAATATTAAACTTTTTCCCGCTGTGTTCGGCTTTGACGCCCAGAATCTCTTTGGTCGCGGGATTCTGAATCAGTTCTTTGACCGGCGTGGCGCAGAGGACTTTAATTCCTCTTTTGTCGACCGCCCCTTTTAACGTCACCCACAGCCGGGAATATCCGTTCCCGCCGTCGTCCGTCCTGATGTGGTAATCGTGGATACAGTCGGCCCCTGCCAATTCCGGAAATTCCGCCGGCTCCCTGTTTTTGTACACCGTCTCCATGATTACCGCGCCCAGGCTCTCGATGAAGGCGTTATTCTTGTTCATCTCTTCCGCCCATGCCTTAACCATGTCCTGCGGTACGGCATATTCACCGCACATCGCGTTGAAATAGGTAATCGATTTTTCGATCGGGTACGGGTTCAGCCAGCCTTGCCCTGCTACCCGGGTATTGCCGCCTTCCTGTCCTAATGGCGCTTTTTCCAGGATCAGCACTTTCGCACCCGCATCATGGGCTGTGATTGCAGCCACCGCGCCGGCTCCGCCGTATCCAACTACCACTACATCTGCTTCAAAATCCCACTTATCGGGCAGGTTGCATTTTACTTCCATTTTTTCCGTCCTTCATCTTAATTGTCCGCGTCAACCTAATAGCATCACCCGGGCCGTTATCAAACCGATTTTCCCACCCGGAACTTATGTTTTACGTCAGTATTTTAACATTTTACCCGCACGTTTATCAAAATTTATTATATAATATTTGATATCTAATATCTAACTCGCAAATTGACCTGAAACCGGGCAGGTATGCTAAAATAATAGCTAATA
>PMCB01000135.1:0-780 GCA_003153955.1 Dehalococcoidia bacterium
GTAAAAACCTTCAGTGATACAGAATCTGTTAATAGCCTTGTGAGTATGGTCAATGGTTTACCAGTATCACCTGATTTTATAAGGTCTCTGCCGTCCGGAGTTTCTCCCCAGACGTTTTTTACACTGACGTTTCATTCAATATCCGTGGGAGACATCGTTATCACTGACGTGACCTATGATGGAATCCATTTTGGAGACTACCCACTTCTGTATGACCCGTATAAATTTTTCGAGCAAGCAGTTGAGAATATGCTCGGTATCCAAACTAAATAATGTTTAAACGCTATATTTATCTAAACGTGAAAACAATGAAGGGAAACTGAGTAAAATTATTATTGTGAAACCCTATTAGTTTCCAGATTATTGCTCTCTTCAATCAACCCTTGCCTGTGTTTCCATCCCGTTGAAAACTTGTCCCATACTTGAGAGGGGAAGGGGATCCGGATTCCAAATTCTCCATTAATCCCGGGGATTCCTTCCGGATGCCGTACATGCACTCCGTTCAGTATACATTACTGCGTAAGTACCTGCGCTGCGCTTCGGCCTGCGGACTTTCGTCGGTATGGATAGTGGGGAGCTTGGAGGTTCAAAACTGGGGATTAGGGCGCATTCAATAACAAAGAATCAACTGCGGTGTTGATAGTGCCCGATTAGTGTTAGAATTACTTCAACACATTAATGAGGAGGGGAAAATATGCCAGTATATATTATGTTGACCAAACTAACGAGCGCCGGAAGAAAATCTGTAATGAATAATCCCGGAAGAATATTTAAAGTACA
>PMCB01000135.1:809-9402 GCA_003153955.1 Dehalococcoidia bacterium
AGAGAACTGGAAATGGCAAAGATTATTGACAAGGGAGTTTAGCCCCCGTCTATATGAGAACATACAGCCAATCCGAAACCGATTTAGCTTTTCAATGGGTAGATAAATACTTCAAGCTCGTTGAGCTGATATTTGAAATATCCGATGACGAAGAAAATGATATACCGCCATCGGAGCCATCCCCTGAATCTGAATTAAAATTTCAGGAATTGAGGCACTGGTTTTTCTCGAACGAGAATAAATTTATGCCTATCTGGTCCGAATTCTGGCGTGACAAGCTCCATGTAAAATATTTTGAAGATAATGCCGGAGGCCAGGAATATTTCTCCAATCCATTTCTAATGTTGTATAAGCCCCATAACCTGTGTGAGCTGGCATATCGATTAGGAATGAGTGAAAACATTGATACATGGGAACCGACCGAACAGGGTGCGGATATAATTGATGACATATCGGTCGATTTTTCGCTGGAAGTATTGCAATTTATTCATTATGTAGGGGAATTCACTAGCTCCTTAATTCCCTGATAATCGTCGTTAACAGTTATCTTTCCCGAGTGTACAATCCAATCTATTAAGAAAGTATTTCATCGAAATACTCAAGGTTCGAAACCCGACCCTACAGAAAAGAGACACATTTTTCTTTTAATGAATAAAATCAAACACGATTTTGTCTAGCCTACCAGTAGATACCGACTTTCGTCGGTATGGAATCGAAACGGTGCCCCTCTCTCTCGCTCTCTCCCACAAGGGGCGAGAGGACTGACCTGTAAGGCTACCCCTTGTTGCTGTCCTCAATCAGTTTTTGGCCGTATTCCATGAGCTCTTTAACGCGCTCCGGGGAAGCCTTTTTTTGTTCGAGGTAGATTTTGAGGGCATCGATGGGGGTGATTTCGGAGACGGTGAATTGCCCCAGCCGCGGGCGTGATTCGCGCTTGATATCCCGGACGATGGTGCAGAAGTAAGCCTCTTTCAGGGCGCTCTTGATTTCAGAGTCTTTCAAAAAGCCTTCGATTTCGGCCGGCAGGCTGAGTTCCAGCCGGACAATTGCGTCCCTGACCTGCTCTTTTTGCTTTTCAATCTCCGCCAGGATAATCGCGGTGGGGTCGGTGTCCTGCGCGGTGAGGGCGACTTTGATGGTTAAAAAGCGGCGGCCTTCGGTGGGATGAAATTCAATCGCGGTCTGCTTTTTCCCCGATGCGTCAGTCTCGATATCGATGACGTAAAAGCCCTTCTCGTCTTCTTCATCGCCGAAATCAAGGCGTTCCAGACTGCCGCAGTAAACCACCGGCGGCTTGTCATGCAGGACCTGGCGGTGGTGGATGTGCCCCAGGGCAATATAATCGAAAGCCGGATTGGCGACGTTGCTGAGCAATAAAGTGTGTTCCGTGCCGATGGTCATCATTTTTTCGGTGCCGGTTTTGGCGCCGACGACCCAGATGTGGGCGGAAAGGACGGCAGGCAGCGTGGGGTCGAGTTTAGCGGCCAGGGTGTTGATGATATTGGTCAGGGCATCCTGCATGTGCTGGTTAAGCTGCTCAAAATCAAGGTTCTTGGTGTCTTCTTTGCTGAGTAAAGCGCTGCGCCGCAGCCAGGGGAGGGAAACAATCTGGACGATGCCGTGTTTGGTGGGAACGTTGTGAATCTCCGGTTTATTGGAGACGATGACATTTTTCACGGCCAGCGTGTCGAAGATTTCGGTGCTGGTAGCGCGTCCGACAGCGTTGGGCAGGTCGTGGTTGCCGATGAGCAGGAAGATGGGAATGCCGCCGCCGGAAAGCCGGTTTATCCGTTTAGCGAATTCCCTTTGCTGGGTCTGGCTCGGCTCGCGGCTTTTGTAGGCGTCGCCGGAAAACAGCACCAGGTCGATGCCGTTGTTCAGAGCATAATCGATGACCTTGTCCAGTGAAGTCAGAATGTCATTCTGGCGGGAGGATAAGCCGGTGGCAGCATCGATGTGGCCGTAGCTTTCGACGCCGAGGTGGAGGTCGGCAAAATGGAGGATTTTCAAAAATGCACTCCGAGCTGTATTTTCAGGATTTATTCATAGTATATCATTGACTCAGCGGGACATACTACAATAATTCTCTGTTTATAAGGTTGTCCGAAAATAGTCATTAATAATTATTTACGTGGATTCCCGATCAGGTCGGGAATGACAAGTTGAAAAAGTTAGATTCAAACAAAGCTTGAATCTAACTTAGTTTTTTGTCATTGTCGGGCTTGACCCGACAATCCAGAGATTTTTGACAATCGCAAACCATGGCGGTCGGGTTCGTACATCAACTCAGAAGTTGAGTACCTTCGGCTGCGGCCTGCGGAAACCCGACCCTACATCACGCCATTTCGGCGGCGGATTTGAGGAAGGCCAGGATTAAGGGGTGGGGGTTTTGCGGCGAGGAATTGAGCTGGGGTAAAAAGCCGGTGGCGATGAAAAACCGCTTGTTATGCACTTCAAAAATCCGGGCCTTGCCGTCGTCGTCGCGGCCGCTAATAATCAGACCCGATTCCACCAGTCTGCCTTCATATTCCGGATTCAGTTCGTAGCTGCAGCTGTAGGATTCGCTGATTTTTGTTTTACCGTAAAATTTAATTGCCTCGGTTTCCGGCAGAAGGTTGATATCAAAGGTGCCCTGCAACCTTGAGCCCTTTGGGCCTTTAGTTTTATCCACGACACAGGCGATTTTTATCAGCAACGGCATGTCCGTCTGCGGGGCGAGTTCGGTGTGTGCGGCATTCGTCATACCGGCGACATTGCGGGCGAATTCGAGGAGAGTGTATTGAGAGCCGCCGCAGGTCCCCAAAAAGGGGATGTTCATCTCCCGCGCCAGTTTGATTCCCTTGATCGCGCCGTCGGCAAAAAAGTACGGCGTGCCCGGGGCGGCAAACAGTCCCTGATATTGCCCGATGGTATCTTTGACCGATTTACGGCGTAAATTGCCTGTGCCCAGCCATTCCGGTTTGACGTCCAGTGAAAGAAATTCAGCGGCATGTTTCAGGGCTGCGTCGGTAGCGATATGTGAAGGCTTTTCGGGATTAAAATCACCGATAATGCCAATGGTGATAGAGTTTGGCATTTTTATAATTCTTTACCCATCGATTGAAACTACCTCACCCTCTGTCTCCCTCTCCATAAATGGCGAGGGAGGAGATATATTCGAGGGGCTGCGCCCCTCTAACTCAATCCCCGCTTAAGAATGGAATGACAAAACGGGATTGCCCCCGATCAGGATTTCTAGCCTTCTTTAACTTTGGTCTGGACGACTTCGCCGCCGGGCGGAAGTTTAAGGAAGTCTTCGCCGGCCATTTTGGCTTCGATGGTCCTCTTCAATTCGGCAATCGGGATACGGATTTGCAGCATCAGGTCGCGTTCACGCACGGTCACGCGGTTGTCTTCCAGCGACTGGAAATCGACGGTGACGCAATAAGGCGTGCCGATTTCATCCTGGCGGCGGTAGCGGCGGCCGATGGATTGGGTATCGTCGTACTGGGTGGCGAGAGTGGTGCGCAGGTTCTTATAAATATCCCGGGCAAAATTGGAGAGGTTCTCCTTCTTGCTCAAGGGCAGAATGGCAACTTTGACCGGCGCCAGCGACGGATGGAAACGCATCACGATCCTGGTTTCTTCTTTATCCGGTTCTTCGGCATAAGCATCGCACATAAAGGCTAATAAGGAACGGTCCACGCCGACGGCCGGTTCAATGACGTAAGGCACATAGTGCTCTTTAGTCTCGTCGTCATAATAATCCAGCACTTTGCCGGAAGCCGCGGCATGCTGTTTTAAATCGAAATCGGTGCGGGAGGCCACACCCTCAATTTCTTCCCAGCCCATGGGATACAGGAAGGTGATATCGCAAACACGCTTGGCATAATGCGCCAGCTTGGCCTTTTCATGTTCCAGCACGGACAGGTGCTCGCGCTTGATGCCGTGTTTGACATACCAGTTAATTCTTTCGTTGAGCCAGTATTCGAACCACTTTTCGTCGGTGCCCGGCTTCACAAAATATTCCATTTCCATCTGTTCGAATTCACGGCTGCGGAAAATGAAGTTGCCGGTCGTGATTTCGTTGCGGAAAGATTTACCCTGCTGGGCGATGCCGAAGGGCAGCTTGCGGCGGGTGGTCTGCAGGACGTTATCGAAGTTGACGAACATGCCCTGCGCGGTTTCCGGCCGGAGGTAAATTGTATTGGAAACGTCTTCAACGGGCCCGATGAAGGTTTTGAACATCAGGTTGAACTGGCGCTCGGCGGTCAATTCCCCGCCGCAGGCCGGGCATTTTTTCTCTGTCAGATGGTCGGCGCGGAAGCGTTGGTTACAGCTTTTGCATTCCACCAGGGGGTCAGTGAAGTTTTTCAAATGGCCGCTGGCTATCCAGACTTTGGGATGCATCAGGATGCTGGTTTCGATGCCGACCATGTCGTCGCGTTGCTGGACCATGGCATTCCACCAGGCCTGTTTGACGTTGCGCTTTAGTTCAATACCCAGCGGGCCGTAATCCCAGCAGCCGGAAAGGCCGCCGTAAATTTCACTGCTGGGGAACACAAACCCGCGGCGGCGGGACAAAGAAACTATTTTTTCCATAGTAACGGTTGGTGTTTGTTCGTTCACAGATGTAACTCCTCGGGTGTAATAACTATTTTTGTGTCCGGCCGGCCATTTTCGTGAGGGCGCGGATGAAAAAGACGCTCAACACAACGATGCCCACGATGATGACGGCGAGAGAAACCCACCAGACAAAATTAATATCGGTTTGAAATGAATTGTAGCTGAAAATCCGCAGTATTGCAAAGGTCAGAATGAGTTGCGGAATGACGACCACGTTGCTCATGACCATCAAAATAGAATCCAACTGAATGCCGGAGGCCGATGCCTCTTTGAAAAGGTCGCCGATCCGGGTAGCGCCGTAAGCGATAAGGAAGGCTAATAAAGTTAAAAGAACCTGCGGGATAATTGCCCAGAGGGCGATCTGACTGCGGCTGACCGTGGGGGAACCGGCGGAATTGAGCTGCCAGACAACCTGCCCCGGTAGTTTGCCGTAGAAATAAATAGTGATGATTACGGAAACAAGAAGTATCGCCAGCGGTAAAATAAAATAACTCCAGCGCAGCCGGATTTTAGTATCGGGTTTTTCGGCGGGTTGGGGCTGTTCCCCGGGTTGAGGTTCGGAGACAGTCTTTTTCGGGCTGAACATCTTGAGAAAAACCAGTCCGGCCCCGAGGATAAAAAGGAAGGTGATAATCAGAATGACCAGTAGAACAATCATTGATATCATTATAATTCAGACTGGCACGAGTTACCAATCGGAGGAGAAAAATAATCAAATATCAAGTATCAATAATCAAGCGAATCCTTCATTCCATAGCGGCGAAAGCCGAAACCCATGATAAATCCCTCTGGATCTCCCCTTACAAAGGTCCCGTTCCCCTATCAAGTATGGGACAAGCTTTCAATAGGATGGAAAACGCAGTGCGTTTCGTATGTTTCAATAATCGAACGAATCCGGTTTGTCCCCGACGGAAAGAATCAATTCCATACCGGCGTAAACCGAAACCCATGATAAATCCCTCTGTATCTCCCCTTACAAAGGGGAGAAAATAGTATACTCCCTCCTTCCTAAGGAGGGACATAAGGGAGAATTTTGCGGTTGGATCCCGTTCCCCTATCAAGTATGGGACAAGCTTTCAATAGTATGGAAAACGGTGTGAGTTCCGTTTTTTTCAACAATAAAAAGAACTCAGTTTGTCTCAATTAATAAGAATAGGTATAATTTAATCAATACATTGGAAATTACGATTCTGAGGTTACGCAGTACCCGAAGAATCTCCTTTCCTAATTAGTAGGCCGGGAGACCCTTCGTCCTTCAGCGGAAGGATTCAGGGTGAAAATGATTTATTGGAGGCGCTATGACAGACAATGACGCGGTTTTAATCAATTCCGATTTACCCCTGCCGCTTTTTGTGAAAGGCAAGGTGCGCGATACTTACGACCTGGGAAAACAGCTTTTAATCGTGGCGACGGACCGGCTGTCGGCTTTCGATGTGGTACTGCCGTGCGGCATCCCGGATAAAGGGCGGGTGCTGAATCAAATCTCGGCCTACTGGTTCGACCAGACTAAGAAACTCGTACCGAATCACGTCATCGAGTTGGTAGATACCCCCAAAATATTGGCTAAATACCTTCCGGCGAACAAACGGTTTGCTTATCCTACGTATCTGGCCGGACGGTCGATGATCGTCAAGAAAGTGAAACGCCTGCCGGTGGAATGTGTGGTGCGCGGCTATCTGGCCGGTTCGGCCTGGGCGGAATACCAGAAAAGCGGGACGGCTTTCGGGATACCGCTGCCGAAGAATATGCTGGAAAGTCAGGAACTGCCCGCGCCGTTGTTCACCCCCACCACCAAGGCGGATTCGGGCCATGACATGCCGATGACCGTCGAGGAAATGGGGGCTTTAATCGGCATCGAGCTGGCGAATAATATCAAAGAAAAGAGCCTGGCGATTTATAATTTTGCCCGCAAACAGGCCATTACCAAAGGCATCATCATCGCCGATACCAAGTTCGAATTCGGCCTCGAAGGTGACAAACTGATTGTCATCGACGAAATGCTGACGCCGGATTCTTCCCGCTTCTGGGACGCGAAATCGTACAAGCCGGGACAGTCGCAGCCGAGTTATGATAAACAGCCGGTGCGCGACTGGCTGACCAATTCCGGCTGGAATAAAGAGCCGCCGGCCCCGATGCTGCCGCCGGAGGTCATCGAATCGACCACCAGGATTTATCTTACGGCGTTTGAGAGATTGACCGGGAAGAAACTGAGCTAAAGGGCTGCGTTAGTATTCCATCCTTATGACAATCGGGATCCAGTCGCCAAATTCTCCCCCGAAGGTCCCTCCTTAGCAAAGAGGGAGAGTAAAAATAGGAATAAAAAGAGAGGGCTGTAAAAGCCCTCTCTTTTGTTGTTTGATTTCCACCCCACCCTGGTACATTCGTCCGCCTTAGGCGGACTCAGTACGACATTGCGGTGTCGGATAGCTTCGAGTACTTCGTAATCTCGCAATGACAATTGGGAATGTTGGCGCAATTGTCACATTTTTGTTTTATCCACGACGCAGCCGTTGGGGCGGACCATCAAAATCGGGATTTTGGAGGTCTTGAGCACCCGCTCGGCGACACTGCCCCAGAACCATTCGGTGATACCGGAACGGCCGTGGGTGGCGATGACAATCAGGTCGACGCCGTTTTTCTCGGCATAATCGGTTAAAGATTCGCTGGCCAGCCCGAAGACCACTTTGGCTTCCGCGGTAATGCCGTCGTTTTTTAAAAGTTGGACCTGTTTGGTCAGGTAAACCTGAGCGGCTTTCGCAGCATCATCTTCCAGTCGTTGAATCTGTTCCGGGCTGATGTATTCCGGCACGCCGCCAAATTCAAAACCGCCGTAGAGTTTCAGTGGTGTGATGACCCGGATGAGGGTCAGCAGGGGAGGGGCCTCACACTGTTTGGTAATCATCTTTACCTGCGGCAGGACACATTCTGCCAGTTCCGAGCCGTCAAGCGGCACCATAATATGTTTGTACATTTTTTCTTCACCTCCGCAATCTGTGAGATTATTATAAGCACGNNAAAATAGTTTTTACAACCACGGGAAAAGGGGCCGGGAATTACGGCAATTTCTTGAGGTAATCCAGTACCGATTGCAGGGTGGTTTGGGCGGCCTGCTGCTTGTTTTCATCGCGGGAGCCTGTGAAGAGGTGTTTTTGAGCGACGGTTCCCTCTTTAGTGGACAAGCCGAGATAAAATAACCCCACCGGTTTTCCGGGAGTGGCGCCGCCCGGGCCGGCGATACCGGTGTCCGCCACGCAAATGTCAACGCCGAGGGCTTTGCGTCCGCCCGCTGCCATTTCGTTGGCGACCTGCGGACTGACCGCGCCGTATTTTTCCAATGTCGTCTTTTTGACACCGGCGAGGTTCATCTTGATGTCGTTGCTGTAGGAAACAATCGAACCCCGGAATACATCAGAGCTGCCGGGGACGCCGGTCAGCAGGTGCGCGATTAAACCGCCGGTGGCGGACTCGACCGTGCCCAGGGTCAGTTTCCGGTCACGCAGGATGTCGATGATTTCGGCGGCGATGTCATTCATTTTTTGTACTCCACGCAGGCAGGGACGCCTATATTATCTGTTAGCATTCTACCATCCGGCACACAGAAAACCAACAGTTGGCCATGGGAAAGCAAAGAAGTTTTTTCAGTTCACCGACGGCGATTATCTGATAGTAGTGAATTTTGCTGATAAATAAACCTCAAATGAAGTGCTGATTTTCAGCGCCTGNNCTTGCAATCGAAAAAATCTTCCTTTACAATAAAGAAGCGAGGCGACGTAGCCAAGTGGTAAGGCAGGAGTCTGCAAAACTCCCATTCAGCGGTCCGAATCCGCTCGTCGCCTCCAACTGTTTTTTACAAACGGTTGAAATACAGGCCGCAAAAGCGGTAAAATAAGCAACGTGCCGGGATGGCGGAATCGGCAGACGCAGAGGACTTAAAATCCTCCGCTCGTAAGAGCTTGTGGGTTCAAGTCCCTCTCCCGGCACCACTTCA
>PMCB01000083.1:0-14216 GCA_003153955.1 Dehalococcoidia bacterium
GTGGAAAACCCGCAGCAGGCAATGGCATTTTTGAAAAAACTGGACTGGATTAAAAATGTCACACTGGCGGATGGGTATTTGCTGGTCGATGCGCCGAAAGAGGATGCGCAGCGCCTGAGCAAAATCCTGGCGGAGAATAATATTTTCGTCTCCGAGCTTTCGGTGAAAAGCTCCGACCTGGAAAGCGTATTTCTTGAATTAACAGGGAGTGAAACTAATGGCAAGGCTAATTAAAGCGGAAATTTACAAACTGCGCAAACGCGCGATGACTTATATTCTGCTGCTGATTCTGATCGGGTTTATTCTGTTGATTACATCGATATCACAGGCAGTCGCCACGTCCACCACAACTTCTACCATGGTGGTAAACGGCGTGACTACCACGCAGACCGTCAAAGAAATGGCGGCTAACGTCCTTTTTCTGAAGGATTCGATTACCACGGTAATGGGGATTTTAGGCAGTGTCGGCATGATACTGGCGGTGGTGCTGATTGCCAATGCTACCGGCAGCGAATACAGCTGGAATACAATGCGGCCGTATTTACTCTGCAGTGAAAGCCGCCTGAAAATGTTCACCGCGAAACTGATTACCGCCGCGATTTTCATCGTCGCGGGCATGATTATCGGTTTGCTGACAGCTGTTGCGCTGGGAGCGTTATTCACCGCCATCCGGGGATATTCCTGGAGCCTGGGGATGAGCACGATGAGTTTTACCGGACACGAATTAGTGACTTTTGTGCGCACCATATATGTGATGCTGCCTTATATCATGCTGGCTTTTCTGTTCACGGTATTGGGGCGGTCGACGGCAGCCGGCATCGGCTTCGGCATCGGAGCGAACGTTTTGGAAACCATCATCACCGGATTGCTGTCATTGGGACACGGCTGGCTGGCCAAAATCCCGAACTATTTGCTCAGCCCCAATATCCAGAAGATAAACTCGCTGGCGCAAACCTCCGGCGGGATATCAATTAATATGGGCTCAAGCAATACAACAGCACCCAGTACCTTGCACGCGTTCATCGTGGTGGCGGTGTACTGCATCATCTTCACCGTCATCCCACTGGTGATTTTCCAGAAGAGAGATGTAACGGGGTAAAAGACGAAATCCTAAATACGAATACCGAAATACTAAACAATATTTAAAATACAAATATAAGGGCGGGTTTCCGAAGATTGGGAACCCGCCCTTTCTTTTTGAGAATTGTTGTGAAAAAAATCAATGACAGTCCATGAACACGGGGTTTGACGAAAAAATGCCTGCCGTCAGCCAAACTTATCTAATAAACAGCCAATAAATCAGCCCAAGATGAAGCGCCGTGCTGACCACCAAAACAAACACAAATATTATTTTTTTTGTCTTATGCCGGAACACCGACCTTCCGAGCCAACCGCCGGGGAACCCACCCGCTAAAGCCAACACGTGCAGGACGATCTCGGGCACGCGCCAACCACCGTTCTTAGACTGAGCTTTGTCGTACCCGTACAAAAGAAAAGTAATAACGCTTACTGCCGCCAACCATAGCCAATAGAGCTGCCAGCCCATAAGGCCTTCCTGATAATTAATATCAAATTTATGAACAAAGCCGGGATAAACCGTTTCTAAAACAAGATTGTAATGCATTCGATACAGGGACATCAACCTCAGGTGGGGAATACCGGATGATTGGGACTTTACTATTTATGCTGAATTAAGTGTATCGAGCTTGCTTTGAAGGTGACAACTACTTCGCTGCCTGCCGCCAGCCCCATCTCTTCCCAACTGCGCAGGGTAATGAGCGAAACAACCGGAAAACCGGCATCGACAGTGACCCGCACTTGTGCACCCAAAGGAAAGGTCTTTACAACTTTGCCAATAAACCTGTTACGGGCGCTGGTTATCCCGGAGGATTGCCCCGGTAACATTAAGGTCACATCCTCATACCTCAGACAAACGATAACCCCGGTGCCTGCCGGTAAATTACTTACCGCTTCTATTTCTTTTTTATCGGTTTTAATGAGCGCTAACCCCCGATCCTGGACCATGACCGTACCCGGAAGAATATTACCGGCCTCAACAAATTCCGCAACTTCTTCATCCACCGGATAGTTGAAAACCTGCTGCGGCGTACCCAGTTGATGGAGTTTCCCATTGATTAGAACCGCGACCCGCTGCGCGATTACCAGCGCTTCATTGCGGTCATGAGTAACGATAACCGTCGTGATTTTCGTTTCCCGCAAGACACTGTCAAAATCTTCAAGCAGCGTTTGCCGTGTAGGACTGTCCAGGGCGGTAAAGGGTTCATCAAGAAAAAGCACTTCCGGTTCTAGTGCAAAAGCCCGGGCCAGGCTGACGCGTTTTGCTTCTCCCCCGGAGAGGGTACGCGGCGCCCTCTTCACCAGGGCGGAAACACCGAACCTATCCAACCATTTAAGGGTGCGCTGTTTCGCTTCATTGTCCGCAACGTGACGCAGTTTGAGGCCCTGCATCACATTTTCGTATACGGATGCCGCAAGCAGCAGCGGTTCCTGAAAAACGGTGGCGGTCCGCCGCCGAACCTGGAGCGCCTGATATCCTGTTTTAACCGGCACATTCGAATAAGAGATTGTCCCGGTGGCAGGCGTGGTGAGTAAAGCCAGATCGAAAAGAAGCGTAGTTTTCCCGGACCCATTCGGCCCGATGACAGCCATAACTTCACCGGATTTCACTTCCAGCGATGGGATATCAAGCACTGTCCGTCCGCCGTAAACATTCGTCAAATTACTTGCACTGACATTAGTAGTTACCACCGACCGGTTCGTCATGCGTTGCGACTCCGCTGCTGCACCCATGTCAGCAGCAGATTAACCAGGTAAACGATAATCATGAGAAGGATGCTCAAAGCAATCGCGAGCGAGAAGTTGCCCTTGCTGTCTTCACCGACGATGGCCGTGGTCATAACCCTCGTCTGGTTAGTGATATTGCCGCCCACCATCATTGACGCGCCGACTTCTGAAATTACGGCCCCAAACCCGGCCATAATCGCAGCCAGCAGGGGTAAACGCGCCTCTCTCAAAATTAACCAGATCATCTGAGTTTGAGAAGCGCCAAGGGCCATTATTTGCAGCCGCAGCTTGGGGTCGAGCTGCTGAACGGCGGCCATAGTGAAACCGGCAACCAGCGGGAACGCAATAATGACCTGGGCAATAATCATGGCAGCGGGTGTGTACAGAATGTGTAAAATGCCGAGCGGGCCGCTGCGCCATAAAAAAATGGTAACGACGAGACCGATGACTACAGGAGGAGCGCCCATGCCGGTATTAACAAGGCTGGCAACGAACCGTTTCCCTCGAAAATGCTTTAGACCGAGAAATGTCCCGAGAGGAATACCAAGCAACAAACTGATTAACGTAGCGCTGCCCGAAACCAGCAACGACAATGACGCAATTTTCATTGTCTGCCTGTCCCAATGTATCAGCAGCAAAAAAGCTTGCTTCAGCCCATCAACGAGCAGTCCCATCGCACCAGCCTTCAGAGACTGCCCGGATATCTTTGAAACTAAGGTCCTCCAGGCAGTCTTTTGTTCATTGTATCAAAAAACGTTTTACCGTTTAAAGCCGGTTTTTTTACTGGCCGATAATCTCGATCTTATTGACCGTTTTCACCCAAACAGCGGGATCGGAAGACTGAATTTGAGCAGTCATGATGACTATCTCCAGCGGCCCATTCACCCCGTCCAGAATACTGCCGCCAACCGAATAGACGACTACCGGCAAAGGCTGATTAATCGACTTATCGGGATTCCCGCCGGTCCAAACGTTAAAGGCCCCCTGATAGACCTGGGCATAAGTATATGTTGCTACGGAACCATTGGCGCAGGTAAATTTTACGGACTGAGTGGGCATCATGCCCCCCGCTGCTTGAATCAAGCTGCTTAACGTGATACCGATATATTGCACACCCGGAGTGGTAATTCCCGTGCCCGCGGTGAAGGTTGACCCCCAACCGGTGGTAGACGGGAGCGCTTGCAATTGAGCCATGGTGTAAGTATTGGTGACACTGCCTTTGATTACGGTGAGAGCTGTTTCCGGTTTACCGGCATCGGCAAAGAAGAGAGCTTGACCGTATTGCGTGATACCGTATTGAGCGATGACTGCCTGAGTATCCGGAGAAACCATAAAATCGGCAAATGCCTTGGCTCCGGCAGCATTCACCTTGGGAAATTTTTGGGAATTGACAGTGATAACGTGGTACACATTAAGCAAACCCGGATCGCCCTGAACCATAATGCTCAGACTCAAAGTGTTCTGGGTCGCCAGATATGTGGAACGGTCCGTGATGGTGTATCCCCCCTTGTCGGAGGCAATGCTCAATAATGTTGCCATGCCGGTACCCGCCCCGCCTTCAATATACCAGCTTGGATTAGATGCTGAACCATCCGCGACCTTGACTCCGGCCTGTTTAAAGAGAGTTTTCTCCGCCACATCTGTGCCGGAGTTGTCGCCGCGACTGTAAAAATTGACTTTGGCCGCTGCAATTTTCGCTAACGCTGCAACAGCAGAGGTCATGCCTTTGATTCCGGCCGGATCCGACGGGGGGCCAACAATAATGAAGTCGTTGTGCATGACTAAAAGCCGTTCGCCGCCATTACCCTGGGCCATAAATGTGACTTCGGCAGCAGGAGAATGCACCAACAGTACGTCGGCGTTACCGGCAGCGCCCAGTGCCATTGCCGCACCTGAGCCGTTATAGATGGGTTTCAAATCATAACCGGTTTCCTGTTCAAATAGAGGTACGAGCACATCCATTAGTCCCGAATCACGCGTGCTGGTCGTGCTGGAGAGGATGAGTTCAGGGTTCGCAGGTTTCGGAGTAGCTGTAGTGGTAGTAGTAGTTGAGGTATTAGTGCCTGTTGTGGTCGTATTTGCCGCTGTACTTGTAGTCACAGCGGACATTGTGGTAGTGGTACTTGTTACAGGGGTGGTTGTTACTGAGGTTGCAGTACCGCAAGCGACAGTAATGAGGGAAAGAGCGACTAAGCCCATAACCATTAACACATGCCACAGCATCGGTTTGCCGGAAAGCCAGTTTTTCATTTTTCTCCTTGGTATTTTATTAGATATTGACGCAAAAAAAAATGGGCGCCCGTCGGAGGCGCCCAAAAAGCAAAGCTTGTTGAGTCATCTCTCCTTTCCAAATACGGGAGGCGTTACTGTTTCCGGCAACGCCCTTTGGACTCCTTGCGGAAATCCAGCGGTTAAGATACCATGCCTTGCGGTTCCAGGTAAATTAACTCGAAGAGCTGAAATATTAATTTATAAATCTACTTTATCAGGTCTGAAGGCTCAGGTCAAAAATAAGCCTAATCGACCCCAATCATCACATTCGAAGCTTTGATCACAGCATAAGCGGGTTTCCCCACCGCCAATCCCAGGTTCTCCGCGGACTCCTTGGTGATGACGGACACGATCTGGGCGCCGCCGGGCAATTCCAGAATAATTTCGGTATTGATGGCCCCCGGTTTGATGGTGACGACTTTACCCTTCAAGATATTACGCGCGCTTAATTTCATGTTACAACCCCCTTCAGGTATTTACCGTCGCGGTAAACAACTTCTCATTTATATCTTACCAAGCCGGACATCTCAAAGTCATAAAATTACCACTGATAATATGGCAAAACTGTGACACTAAAAGGGGCATAGGACGGTGAGGTTCGAAACCACCTCTGTAATATGGGTGAGCGGCAACCAAACCCAAATTGACAACATACGGTTAGAGCTACTATAATCGAAACAATAAATGCCCCAAAGATAATTAGGCCGGAACACGGCCGGTTTGATACACAATTCGATTCAACTAATATTTTCGAAAGCACGATGTAAGAAGGAGATTATGCGATGAAAACAAGAAAACTGGGTTACACTAGTCTGAATCTTTCGGTAGTCGGTCTCGGCACCTGGCCTTTCTCCAACACCGACCAGTTCGGCTGGGGGCCGCAGAGTGACAAGGATACAATCGCCACCGTCCAACGCGCCATGGAAGTGGGCGTGAACTGGATCGATTGCGCGCCGATTTACGGCCATGGCCAGTCTGAAGAAGCCGTGGGCCGGGCTTTGAAAACATTATCCAAAAAGCCGATTATTGCCACAAAGGCATTATTCCAATGGAAACCGGACGGCATGGTACAGCTCCGCCTCGACAGGGAAAGCGTGCGCAAACAATACGAAGGGAGCCTAAAAAGACTGGGCATCGATTTCATCGATATGTATATGATACACTGGCCGTTCGCCGCCGAATATCTGGAAGAGGGCTGGGCCACACTGGCGGAACTGGAGAAAGAAGGCAAAGTCGGCTGCATCGGTGTCTCCAATTTCTCCGTCCAACAGATGGAAATGCTTAAACCCATCCATCCGGTAGCTTTCCTGGAACCGCCGTACAGCATGCTGGAACGCGACGCGGAAAACGGCCTGCTGGAATATTGCGGGAAAAATAATATCGGCGTCATCACTTACAGTTCCTTACAGCAGGGGCTGCTGACTGCCACGCCGCCGGACATCAACAAATTAACACCGCAAGATGTCAGACGCACCCAAGGCCGCTTCAAAGAACCGGAATACAGCCTCAACATTAAATTAGGGCCGGCGCTGGAGGCTTATGCTAAAAAATCAGGCCATACCGCGGCGCAGCTGGGCATTGCCTGGAATCTGAGAAGACCGGAATTAACCTCCGCCATCACCGGGCCGAGAATCCCCGCCCAAATTGAAGATAGCGTCAAAGCCGCGGACTGGGTCCTGACCAAGGAAGACATCGCGGAGGTTGAAAAATTACTGGCCGACCGTCTGGCAACATTGAAATTGTGGAAAGCCAATATGATGGCTTTGCCGTTCTAAAAGATACCGTAAAATGATACCAGAGATAGGACCGGAACCAGTTCCTGAACCGGTAACTGAACCGGTACAGGTTCCGCTTCAGGACCCGTTACAGGAGACGAAACCGGCAATCAGCCCGGAAGTAATTCCGGAAGTGAAACCGAGGACCCGATGGCAGAAGTTCCTGCACTGGGAATTCCTCGGGCTTTTTCTGATTGTCCTGACAACCTTGATTTTCCACATTTCCGCCATCGACCGTCCCCCGACGATTGTCTGGGATGAAGTCTGGTACGTCGGGGATGCCCGGTCGATTTTCAGCGGCACCGGCGAAATGCGTCCCGAACACCCGCCCCTGGCCAAGCTCTTCATCGCCGCCGGGGACTATCTTTTTAATGGATTTAAAACCCCGGAAAAAGATTCCGGGCAGCAGACGACTTCATACCTCGACAGTCAAAGCACCAAGGGCGAAATGATCCAGGTGCCGGATGCCTCCAAATTCACCACCGGCCAGACGATCCGGGTCGAATCCGAGCAGATGAATATCACCGCCGTCAATTTGGCTTTGAACGACCTCACCGTGGAACGCGGCGCCGGCGGTTCGACCGTCACCAGCCATGCCCCGATGCAGGAGATTTACATATTCACGGACAAAGCCGTCGGCTGGCGTTTCTTTGCCATAATCTTCGGCACTATCGGCATTATCGTGTTTTATTTTATTTGCCGCAAACTTAAATTCCCCCGGAAAATGACAATGCTGGCGACCTTCCTGTTCGCCTTCGAAGACATGACTTTCCTGCACTCCGGACTGGCGTTACTGGACGTGTACATGGTCACGTTCATGCTGGCGGCGCTGCTGGCTTACCTGGATAAAAAATACCTCTGGATGGGCATTTTGGTCGCGCTGAGCGCCCTTTGTAAACTGGATGGGGTGCTGATAATGATTGCCATTTTCATCCATTGGATGATTTACCGCAAAGAGCAGTGGAAAGAGTTCACAATCGGGTTGGTGACGGCGGCGATTTCGTTCGTGGTGCTGCTGGTATTTTTCGATATGTTCATTAAGAACGGCATCGAAAACCCAATTACCCGCATCAATTCCCTGCTGACCAGCACGGCGGCTAATCAATTTACTATCCCGAAACTTTCGATTTCCAGCCGTCCCTGGACGTGGCTCTACCCGCAATTCGTGAATCCAGATTACAACTCGCCGTTTATCGTCTATTCGTTCGACCCGCAGTATATCTCGTTCATCAGCACCACGATTCAGATACTGATAATCCCGACCATCGGGTACATGATTTACAAAGCGATTAAAAAGAGCGAAGCTGCAACCCTTGTGCTGCTGTGGTTTTTGGCAACCTATCTGGTCTGGATACCGATAAATTTAGCCACGAACCGCGTGACATTCGTGTTTTATTTTCTGGCCACGACACCGGCGATTTGCATCGGGCTGGGGATGGCAATTTCGGACTGGCTGGACCATTTGAAAAAGCGCAGGGCTGAACTGGACAGATTAAGCACCGGAGTGGCGTTGTCGTACGGCACAATCGGCTTGTGGCTGCTCATCCACCTGGCGATTTTTATCGTCTTTAATCCGGCGATACCGACGATAATCAAAACCTGGCTGCCTCCGTTCAGCGGGTGATGAAAAACACTTCGCAATGGTCGTGTTTATTCTAAATATTTTTCATTTTTAGCTTCAAAAACCTTGACATATAGTATCATTTTTGATACTATTATTTTAGAAGTGCGAAATGAGTAAGAAAGAAAAGAGAGAACTAAAAATCAGAGATAATCTTAAGAGCGTTTCTCTGACAAATTTCGAATGGCTCATAAACCAGTACGGTTGTATCAAAGAAGGCGGGAATCATCCCAAGGCGAAAATCGGGAAAACGACCTATCCTTACAAACGGGAAAACCCGGTTAAACAAGCTTACGTCGAAGGAATTCTGGAAATAATCGATAAGCTGAAATAAACTGCCGGTTATTGCACATTGGAGACTACGATGGAAACAAACGAACTCAAGAAAAAAGTGGAATATTATGCCGGGCTGCCTTACACAATTGTAATTGAGCATCACGAAGAGCAAGGCGGTTATTATGTAGCTCGTTACGTTGAACTGCCTCACTTTATCATGACCGGCGCCACCCCGGTTGAGGCGGTGCACGAACTGGAAAATGAAAAGCGGGAGTGGTTTGAGGAAAATATTAAAGATGGGAATAAAATTCCGCTGCCACTAAAGTCGCGGAAATACAGCGGGAAGATTATCCTGCGCATGCCTCCCGCTCTGCATGAGCATCTAGCCAACTTGACGGAGATTAAAGGTGAAAGCCTTAATGGTTTCATGGTTAAAGCCGTGGCTGAGGCTGCGGATTACGCAGAGCCTGCTAAAAAGCATAAGGTTGCCGTTAAATAAAAATCCCCTTCATTCCTTTCCAACAAAGGCGGCCCATTACCCCGGTTAAAAATAATGACATAACAAAGATGAGATAAGATGTATCAGGATAATAAAGATTCGAAAACCCCGCAAGCCAGACTGGAAGCCTATTTAAGGCTGCGACGGCTGGCGCACGAAACCAAACCGGTTAACGTCGGGGTGACGGACGTGACGGATCCCGCGGACGCGGGAGCGCCTTTCGGGATATTGATGGATATCAGTTTACCGCAGGGTAACGCGACCATCGTGGCGTTTATTTCCGGCGATGCCAGTTTTTATACCAGCACCGGCGGGGGCGTTATCGGCGGAATCGGGCACGAAAGGGTCCGGAACGCCGCGCGTAATTTCGTCATTTCCTCAGCGAAATTCCTGGATAAAATGGAAATGACAACCGCGTATCCTTTACCCGAGCCGGGAAAAGTGCGGTTCTATGTTCTGACCCCACAAAGCGTTTTTACCAGCGAGGCTAACGAAATCGATTTACGAAAGAACGATTTTACGCCGTTATACGCCGCGGGACACCAATTGTTGAACGCTTTGCTGGCGGCGGCGCAGCCGAAATAAAGCGGCACGCTTTCTGTTAACTAACTGAAATATCTCTGGAAAACCCGGCAAATTGACAGCGAAACCCACAACTTTTCTTCTTCTGTTTTGCTGTTCAACGGGGATTTGTGGATTTTAGAATAGGAAACTTTCCACAGGCCGGTCTCCGTCTGATTGGCAATGAACCAGTCCAGCGCTCTCCGGACATCCAGGTCGGTGGGCGGGATGCCGATGAGGGAAACCGAATCCAGGGCGGCCGCCAGGTTATTCCACCAGAACGGGTATTCAAAACGCAGCCAGTTGTCCGGATGTTTGTAGGAATTGTAATTGTCCGACTTGAGGAAATGGGATTTGAGCAATTGGGCGGCTTTTAGTGCCTCCGGGGATTTCCGGTATTTCGGGTGGGCGGCAAACGCCCGCAGCACCATGCCCGTCCCCGAGTGGGCGAAAGGCTGAGACTTATCGAAGGATTGCAGCGTCGGGGCATTTTTATCCGACACCATTTCAGTGATATCGCTCCATTTGAAATCCGGGATCCCCAGCCAGCCGGGGCTGCCTATGACCCAGCCGCCGTCGTCTTGTCTCATGGATAACAGCCACTGAAAACCTTTTTCAATGCGCGGGTCGTCCGCATAGCCGGCTTTGATTAACAGCGCCGTCACGACGCCGGCATAATACGGCGCGTACTGGTTGCCGAGAAAGCCGCGGAAATCGCCTTCCTCAGTCTGGTGGGAAAACAGGTATTCGCACGCGTTGGCGACGGCGGGATGGCTTTTATCAAATTCGTATTGGTAGACCAGCGTTTGCAGCTGTTTAAAAGTCTCGACTAAATAGAAGTCCTCAGTCTTGCCGAGGGCTTTCCAGTAACCCCCGGGTTCCTGCCGGCTGATAATCCGCTGCGGAATGATTGAAGTCCAAAGTGAAGCTGAAGGCGCGGCGACATTGCGCTGCAATAAATCCCGCTGCGTAAAATAGAATACCGCGGGGTTATTGGATTCGATGAGGGGTTTGACAGGGTCGTATTTAAACTGTTTGGGCCATTCCATGTTTGCAACGTCCTTGCAAAATCAATTATTGTTTTCTTAAATATTATAGCATCGTGGATAAACGATAAAATAACTATTTAAAAACGGACGGTATCCGGGAGTCCATAGCAGTTACTTTTAATTTCTGTCATGCCTATTATGGACATGATTATGCCCAATTTGGACATAGTGTCAAGTGACTGTCTGGAACTTTTCGGATAGATTATGGATTCCCTTTTACAACAAACCGGCGGTCATTTTGCCGCAATTTACCGCTTCGAAGGAGTCGAATTGGACGTCGCGGACCAAATGCATCTTGCTCCACATGATTTCATAGCCCCTGGTCAGGCGGGCTTTGGCGACATGGCGGTGCCAGGCTGCAATCTCTTCCGGGGTGGCTTCACGCAGCGGTTTGACAGTACCAACCAGCCGGACGGCCGGCGGGGTGGAGAATTTTCCTATGACCAGTGACTTTATCCAGAAAGGCATCCCGGCATTGACGGCGAGGATGCATACTCTGGGATCCCTGTCGAGATTTGTTCGCGAAGCGGTGCATAACTCATCGAAGAAATATCCGGTGGGGTCGTCATGTAATGCCAGAGNNCGTTCACCGTCGCCACGGAAACATGACTGCAGCTTTTATTGGCCTTATCAACAACCCGGCGGATTATATCCCATTGTTCTTGAGTTATCATGTTACTCCTTAATCATATCAAATCTCCCTCCTTTTTAAGGAGGGATTAAGAGAGAATTGCACAACTCTTATTTCCCGGCCTGCTCTTTTTTAGGTACCCCGATGGGCGGACGTCGCAGATAAATCGGCGAAAACGTGACGACATCATCCACGTCGCCGGCATCCAGGCGCTGTTTGCCCAATTCCAGCAAGAAAGAGGCCCGTTTGATATCCGGTATCTGCGGCGGGATAACGGCTTTCGCCTTCAACTCACTCTTGATTTGGTCGGCGACGGCAGGTAAAAATTCGCCGCAAAACAGTGTCTTTATTGTGGTATGCTTGCAGAGATATTCCACAGTCACAATGTCCGCTTTGCTGATTTCCTGCCATTTGCCGTATTTTTTCTGATAAGTCGCGGTGGCAATTTCACTGCGCCCGGCATTAAAAATAGCGCAGACAGGCAATCCTGTCTCCGCATACTGATAAGCCGCCATCGCCAGGCTGTTGATGCCGACAATCGGGATTTCCAGACTGAAGGCCAGGCCTTTGGCGGCGCTAACACCAACTCTGAGCCCGTTAAAACTGCCTGGACCCTGCGCGATAATTATCCCTGTCAGTGATTTGACGTCCGTGCCGGTGATACCGAAGAGGTAGTTCAGGTTAGGGAGGAGCTGGGTAGTATGGTTCTGTTTGGAACGCCAGGTCAGCTCCGCCAGCACGGTTTTATCCTGCGCCAGCGCCAGACTTGCGGTATCGGTCGAAGTATCAATTGCCAGTAACACCTGAGCACCTCCATGAGAGTTAAGTCCTAATTTAGTTGAAAGAATAACATGTTACACAAGGTTTGTATCGCTTTGGCATCGTTAATAAAACCACAACGCCCCATCCCTTAATCCCTTTCCTGTACATTTTGCCTTAATGGCAAAAGTATTTCGGCTTCGGCCTCAAGGAAGGGAATTTCTTTTTTTGGGCTGCGCGAGGGCAAACGCCCTCGCTTGCCCTATTTGAGCCCTTTATCCCCCCACCTGATCAACTTATTATTGCAAGTTAACTACAACTGCTCGTAACGGCGCACATAAAAGAATCCAAACTTGCTAAGAACCAGGAACTGATTCCTTTAATTGTTTGAGCATTCCTTCATACCGCGCGCCGTGAGGTTCGATGGTAAAACTGCGTTCATCACCGGATAGGTAATCGATTTTAATTACGAGGTGGTCTTCCGGCAAAACGGTCATCCCTTTGTTGGCCCATTCGATGACGCAGACCCCGTCGCCGAAAAGATAATCGTCCAACCCCAGGTCGCTGATTTCGGCGATATTGTCCAGCCGGTAAAAATCCATGTGGTAAAGCGCAAGACGGCCGTGCAGTTCCCGCATAATAACGAATGACGGGCTGAGCGTGTACTCATGGATATCGAGGCCGTAAGCGATGCCCTGGGTAAGACAGGTTTTCCCGGCGCCCAGTTCCCCGATAAGCAGGAAGATATCGCCCGGTTCCGCCAGCTTGCCGATTGCCGTGCCGAAGTTTTGTGTTTGTTCCGCGCTGTGAGTTTTAAAATGTAGTATGTTCATTTTATTTTCTCTTATCTTCAAGGGGGGAGTCACCCCTCACTCTAACTCTCTCCCTTATCTTGGTAGAGAAGTTTGGCTATTTTTACGTGCCGGTATTTATCGCTTCTAGCCCAATTAATCTCAATCTATTATTTACTAAAATGGTCCCAGCCTGTTTTTTTAGTGTTGAACGTTTTGCCGGAATTATCCACCAGTTTTACTTTACCGGTATTTTCCGCGGTGATTTCCCCGACGACCGTGACCAGGCAGGGCATGGCTTTAAGCACTTTGCTCATCACAACAGGTCCGGCCGTAAAGAGCAATTCGTAATCCTCGCCGCCGGTCAGGGCCATTTCCAGTCCCAATTCGCCAAAGCAGGCGGTCACCGCGGGCGCCACCGGCACCAGGTCGACATTAATCCGGGCGCCGACTTTGCTTTCCGCGCAGATATGCGCCAGGTCGCCAATCAAGCCGTCGCTGACGTCCATCCCGCATCTGACGCCCTTTTCTAACAGCGTTTGGCCTTCAGATACAAGCGGGTTCGGCAACAGGTGCGCCTGCCGCAGTTGCTTAGCGTATTTGGGGGCAAATTTCAGGTTCTTTTGCAGCATTTTAAGTCCGCCGGCGGAAGCCCCCAGAGAATTAGTCACGGCAATTTTATCGCCAGGTTTTGCCGCTGAACGCCGCAGCATACCCCTTTTCCTGTCCCCGGCGCTGCCGATGACGGTCACGCTGACAAAAACAACCGGCGAATTGACCGTATCGCCGCCGACAATTGCCAGGCCGAATTTGCCAGCGATATCGAACATCCCGCGGTAAAGGGCGACAACCTCCTCAACTTCCGTATCGGGCGGCAACCCAAGCGAAACCAGGGCATAGCGCGGAAAACCGCCCATGGCGGCAATATCGCTGAGGTTGACCACGATGGATTTCCAGCCGAGTTCTTGCCAGGACATGTAAGACAGCGAAAAATGCACATGCTGCACCAGCGAATCGACGGTGGCTAACTGAATTTCATTGTTGGCGAAATAAGCGGCGGCATCGTCGCCGATACCAACCAGCAATTGTTTAAATGCGGCCGCATCTTTGCCGGCGGATTTTTGGGCCATTTTGGCAAGACGCGCAATCAGACCGAACTCCCCGATTTCTGAGACCTT
>PMCB01000083.1:14282-38176 GCA_003153955.1 Dehalococcoidia bacterium
TTGACGGTAAAGAGTGTCAAGCCGAGAGCTCAAAAGCCAAATTCTAATTACTAAATCCGAAATACCAAACAAAATAATAATATCTAAACAAACATTGTCATTCCCGCGAATGGTTGAGACCATAATCGAAATACTGAATGAAGTGAACGTACGGGAATCCAACTATCAATATGGATTCCGTATCAAGTACGGAATNNATTTTACTTTTGTTTACCGTGGGATATAATAGTCTAATATTATGCCCCAAATGGAGGGATGGGAAAATGACCGCACCCGCTGCAGAAAAAAAAGAAAAGAAGATATTAGGCGTCACTCCCAACGTTTTCTTCATGGGTTTGACCAGCCTTTTAACCGATATCAGCAGCGAATTGATTTTTACCCTCGTCCCCCTTTTCCTGAGCGACGTGCTGGGNNAGCGATAAAATCGGCAAACGCAAATTATTAGCCACCCTGGGATACAGTATTTCCACCATCGCCAAACCGTTCATGCTGCTGGCCAATAGCTGGGGCGCGGTGCTCGGGGTGCGGCTCGGCGACCGCCTGGGTAAAGGCACGCGGAGTTCGTCACGGGATGCCTTGATTGCGGATTCGGTTGAAGCCAAAGACCGCGGGCGGGCTTTCGGTCTGCACCGGGCGATGGATACTTCCGGGGCGGTCATCGGCCTGATTATTGCCGCGATTATTGTCTACATGATTCCGGGTGATAAATTCCACTTGACCCGGGACGCGTATCACTGGATGATTCTGATTGCGATTGTGCCGGCGGTGCTGGCCGTCGTGATTTTATTGACACTGGTGCAGGAACGGAAAAAGGCCGCGGCGGCAGTGAAATCGGGCCTGGCCAAAACGGCGGCGATTACGCCGTTCAGCAATCAATTCAAACTCTATATGGTAATACTGGCAGTGTTTACCCTGGGAAATTCCAGCGATTTCTTCCTGATACTGGACGCACAGCATGTACAAACGCCGCTGCTGGAAGTGGTTTTAATGCTGGTGCTTTTTAATCTGACTTACGCGGCGGTGGCCACGCCGCTGGGAGTCGTCTCGGACAAACTGGGCAGGAAAAAAGTGATTTCCGTCGGATGGTTGATATACGGACTGGTTTATCTTGGTTTTGCGCTGTCAACTCATATCTGGCAGCTCTGGGTATTGTTTGCGGTCTACGGTGTTTTTTACGGATTTTGCGAGGGCGCAGCCAAGGCTTTTGTAGCGGATATGGTGCCGGCCGAGAGACGCGGCACGGCCTACGGTCTGTACAACGGTGTGGTTGGGCTGATGGCGCTGCCGGCCAGCCTGATTGCCGGTATCGTTTGGTCCCGAATCGCCCCGGCGGCCACTTTCTACATCGGCGCGGGGCTGGCATTGATCGCCATGGTCGGATTGATTTTTATGATTAAAGAAGTGAAGGGCAAAGTAGGATAAAATACTAAATCCCCGAAGGTATCGAAATCCTCTTCCCTAAACAAGTTAGGGATACGTTCTCTGAAGATAAGTACTTCCGGCTATTGCCTACAGCCTTCGGCAAATAAGCAATACCAATATTTGATGGTGAGGGAATACCGGGAAAATATGACACGCTTTTTTAAAGAAGAATTTAGCGGACTCGGACATTTCCTGAAACAATACTTCACCGAAACAATTATTGTCCTCACCGCCGCTTTGTTCATCAGTCTGGACCGTTATCACGTGATTAAAAACGGCGACTTCAGCACTTTTCTTTTTTATGCAGTCTTCCCGATATTGGTGATTCTCATTGTTTTGCGGAAAAATCCCCTTAATTTCGGTTTGGGTATCGGCAACTTTCGCATCTGGTGGAAATATGTCCTGGTCACCTGCCTGATTGCCGCCGCCGTTTTATACGCGGCTTCATTCATGCCTTCTCTGCAAAAATACTACAAGCAGGAGCACTTTAATTTTCTCCATTACTTTCTGGTCACTTGTCTCAACCTGTCGGCTTTTGAGTATCTGTATCGGGGCTATCTGTTGTTTGGGTTGAAGGAGAAATTTAAAGAAGGCAGCATCCTCATCCAGACCATTCCGTTTGTTCTGCTGCATCTCGGCAAGCCGGAAGTGGAGACAATCAGCTGCCTGTTTACCGGTATACTNNTCATTTTGGCCGGTCTTTCTCATTCACCTGTTTATCAACGTCTATTTTGTATGGCTGATTAACCGGTAAGAGGCTCACTTCGGAATCAATGAGAACATCACCGCGTCGTGGATTTTGCCGTGCAACAAAATCCGGTTCCGCAGAACACCTTCCCGCACGGCGCCGACTTTGACAGCCACCCGCTGCGAGGCCAAATTATCGACCGCCACCAGGATTTCGATTCGGTTCAGTTTGAGTTCTTTGAAGCCGAAATCGGCTAATAATAACGTCGCGGCGGTGCAAACTCCCTGCTTCGTGCGGGTTGTCCTGACCCAATAGCCGAGATTCGCAGTTTTGTCCGACTTTCTGATGTCGTTGAGGCCGCAATCGCCTAAAATCGCGCCATCCCGGGCATCGGTAATGGCAAAATCATAAATCGTGCCGTCTTTCCGGCCCTTTTGGCAGATTTTTATCCAGTTTTTACCTTCCCGAAGGGAATAATTCGCATGGCACCACGGCATCCACGGACTGATTTCAGCCATCGATTCCTGCACCACGCTGAACATTTCTTTCGCGTCTTTCATTTCCGCCGGGCGCAGTAGTATTTTCCCGTCCGTAAGCTGCATTTTATTCATGGTATGACCTCCGGTTTCCAGGGAATGATTAACGGACATTTTACCGAAATAACGATATATAGTCAAGATTCATATGGAATGGGAGTAAATAGAAGTAATTTTTAATCTGGAGGCGACGATTAATGAGTGATATAATAACATCATAAATTTCCGTAATTAGTTATCGGCAGGAGCGCAATCATGATGCCAAATGAAATCAAAGTGGAATGCCAACTTAATAACGACGATATTATCGCCTGGCATTATTATTATTTGCAAAATAGTCCTGAATGGAAACGTTTACAAAAATCTAAATTTTTCGTTTACTCGAGTGCTGTTATGCTTTCATTTGTCGGCCTTATTGCAATCTTAAAAGGAATCATGACTGAATTTAGCCCCTGGGGCTGGACAGGTGTTTGCGCAGTTTTATTCGGGTTGGCACCGGTACCGCGATATTTACTTACGCAGCGCTATTTGCGAAATAAAATCAAGAAAAAAGTAAATGAATTATACGGACATGGTAAAGACAGTTTAGTAGGAATACACAAATATACTATTTCTCCACAAGGCGTACATGATGTCACCGAAATGGATGATACGACTTTCAAGTGGAAAGCGATTGATAACATTGTACAAACTCGTGAGCATATTTTTATACTCTCTCCACCGCAATCAGCCTTTTTGATTTCAAAAAGGGCATTTCCTGATGAAGTTGCCTTTAACCAGTTTTTTAAAGATATAAATACCATCTTTCAGGCAGCGAAAACAGCAAGTTAAGGTTAGCTTTCTATCTCACCGCGTCGTTGGCGAGTTTATCGGCTTCGGCGTTGAGCTCGCGGGGGATACCTGAACATTATTTAGCTTACTACCGCCAGCTTTTTCGCATTTTTAATTGTGATTGTAGGATTAGAATTTGTTTTGGGGATGGGGAGTTTGTGTTCTTTCAGCAACGCGACATGTTCTTCAATACCCCATTTTGCTTTGTAAAGACAATCTTCTACCGAATTACCAACGCCGGTAAAACCCTCAAGGTCCGGGGAATAAAAAGTAAAAAATGTGGGGTCTTCAGTCGCCTCAATAACCAGAGAATATTTTAAATCTATCATTTTATTTCAAGCGAGTGTTAAACCTAGCCTCCCCCTGACCTTATTCCGCTTGTACATTGATCTGTTTTGCTTCGAGGGTCTTTTTAATCAATTCGATTATTGATTGTTGTTGTTTTTCACCGATCCAGATGCCCAGTCTTGATACCAATGCGCCAAAAACTAACTCCCCTATGCAACCAACAGGAAAAATCGATTTATCCGCACTAACTCCGTTCACAAAAAGAGCAATGGAACTCGTTAAAAGCATTACCAATCCAAAACCGAACCAGAAGTACATTAAGCCTTTAGTAAATCCCTGTATATCAAAACTGCCATCTATTATTGTACTTTTACCTGTTTGTTTCAATTCTCCACGATATTGAGGTTTCCAGGAATTACGACCCGCATTTTTCCAGATAAGAAATGTGGAACCTTTAACACGACCGGCTATTTCGCCCGGCGAACCGCCTATCCAAATAGTACCTTTGGCAGGCAGCAATCCGTTCAAACGGCTTATGCATTCGCTTTCTGGCAGCAGGGTAGAAAACTGAACCGTCCTCTTTTTCCCAAAAATAAATTCTTTAATATTCATGATAATGGGCTCGTTCTGTTATCTCACCGCGTCGTTGGCGAGTTTGTCGGCTTCGGCGTTGAGTTCGCGGGGGATATGCTTTAAAGATACGGTTTCGAACTTCATCAGTAATTGGGTCGCTTCGATGTAAAGCGGTTTGAGGCCTTCGGATTTGATTTTATAGCGGCCGCTCAACTGTCTTATCATCAGTTCGGAATCGGCGCGGATTTCGATGATTGTCCCACCCATTTTCTTCGCTTTCTGGAGCGCGGCAATCAGGGCTTTGTATTCGGCGACGTTATTGGTAGTAATCCCGATGCGCTGGGAGATCGTCGCCAGCATTTTGCCGTGTTCGTCTTTGATGGTGGCGCCGATGGCCGCCGTGCCGGGGTTGCCTTTGGACAAACCGTCGGTGTTAATGATTAATTTCATGTTATTTCAGGCTAGAAAGATAATCCGGCCGCAACTGCTGCAGCGCACCACACCGCCGCTCCTCGCCCGCTGCAGGTCGGTATTGGGCAGGGTAATGCGGCATCCCTGACAGATGCCCTGCTCCACTTTCGCGACCGCCAATCCTTTCCTTTTTTTGAGTTCCTGATAAGTAAAAAGCGTATCGGCGTCAATCAATGCCGCGATTTGCTGCCGGTTGGTCTCATTGACGGCCTGCGCCGCTTTCAATTGCATCAGTTCCACGACGAATTGTTTTTGCTGCATCTGCCACAAGGTCTGCAGTTTGGCCAGTTCGTCTTTGGTGGAGTCAATCGCTTTGCGGAGCGCTTCCAGTTCGTCCATCAGCCCCAGCGATTTATCGTCAAAAACAGAACGCCGTTTCTTCAGTTCGGCCGTTTCCTGCTGCAGGCTGCCGAGCTCTTTGGAATTGAAAATTTTACCGCCGTAGAGTTTTTTCTCGGTTTCTTTGATTTTGTTTGTCAGGTCGTCGATTTCCCACTCGGTGGATTTTTGCTGCGCGGTCAGGGTTTCCAGATTTTTCTGTTCCTCGGCCAGTTTGGTTTTGGCTTTGAGGACAAGCTGGCTTTCCCCGATTTGCGCGGACACCTTTTTCTGCGCTTGAAGATTGGCCTCAAGCGCAGTGTCGACTTCCTGGAGCTGGTATAAATCTCTGGCGATACTCATTTCAGAGCCTTATTGTATACTGTCCGGCAAAACTTAGCAACGAAAATTTAATAATACCCGTCATTGCGAGTTTACGTCAGTACCCGAAGCAATCTCAGGGCGCGGCAATTTCCTCCTTAACCGGGATACATTCGCTCTGCTCCCAGTGAGGTTGTCCGAAAACTTCTGGGTTGTCGGATCAAGTCCGACAATGACAAAGAAACATGATAGATTCAAGCAGAAGCTTGAATCTATCATCGCCGGCTTGTCATTCCCGACCTGATCGGGAATCCAGTCGCCAAAGACATCATTATTACGTTTTGCCTGAGTAAATGAAGACTGGAGTGAGGCGAGTGACTTGTATTTTTATCGTTTCGCCATATGGATTGCACTCCATTGTTCCCAGTCCGGGACTTTTTCCCCGACGACATAGAGAAAATAGTAAGCGCCCATTTCGCCGAGGAATTTAAAATTCTTGCGCAAATCTTTGACCAGTTCCTCGTAGCTGCCGAAGGAACGGAGGTATTTCTTAAAGCCTTTATATTGTTTGTCCAATTCGAGCATACGGCGGGCATTAGCGACCACAGCTTCCAACTTGAGGTGGTTGCGGATTACGCGGGCGTCTTCCAGCAAGTCGGCCATTTTGGAGCCGGAGTATTTCGATATCACCGCCGGGTCGAAATTATCGAAGGCTTCCCTGGTACCCGGCCATTTGCTTTCCACCACCTGCCAGGATATCCCCGCCTGAAAAGCGGCCTTGCTCATCACTTCCAGATAATCGGACAAACCTTTAGGATTGATTTGCTGCGGGGCTGCCACATGCGTCCTCATACGTTCCTCCTGTCTCCGCCTGATTTTGTCTCCAGTATAAAGAGCCAAATGATAAGTTTCAAGCATCCTTCGCGGCGCATTACAATCAAATCACGAATGCACCATAACCTGAAATAATAATTTTGAAAATTCACGAAACTATTATCGAAAATAGGTATGCGGAAGCACTCTGTGTTTTTTGATTGACCAGAGGCGATTCGGGTTTGTGGCCCAAGATGGAATGACTCTGTACTTTTTTTTCGATGTAAGTCTACCGAAATAAAAGTACCTTCGGCCGAATTGGAGAATGAATTCTGGTGTTCCACCGGGACCGTGTTTTCCCCAGGATTCAGGCGGACAGGTTAGAAACCTGTCCCTACAGAAATACCGGGGAATGCCCCTTTCGCCATTTTTAGCAGTCGAAGGTACGGTCGGGAATGACAAAATCGAAGTCAATTTGAGCCTTTGGCTTCCCGGGGGACGTATTGATCGGCGGCTTCAAGCAGCAAAGCAAGGCTGATGAGAAAATCATCATGGCCACGGGAAGGGTCAACAAAGAAGTTCATCGTCTGATTAGGGCGGTAAAGGCTTTTAGCCATATCCATTTCAGACCAAAACTCCTGATACTCCGCCGAGCCGTCGCCGGCATACATTTTCAGCCGGCCGGAATTTACCCCGGCGAGCAATTTGAAACCGAGCAATGATTTTGAAGCGGGAGTGAAAGTAAAAGGAACGACATGCGAACCGAGTGCACCCCTCAAAAATGAAGCCACGGGCTGGCCGACACCGGTGGCATCCACGACGATACGCTTGCAGCCCCAGACTTTCTTCAATAGATCAACGAAACGAGGATAAAGAGCAGTGTGCAGATCACCGGTCCAGCAGTAATGCTCCACAATTTTCACGCCGGGCTGAGGCTGAACAGCATCGGCGACGGAATAATCCAATTCCCCGATAGTAATCACAGTAGAATCACGGCGCTGTTTTTGAACCCGGAGCCTGAAATCATTGATTTCCTCGGCTTCGCCCGCCAGGTCAATACCGGCAACATATATTTTTCCGCTGACAGGCTGATGTTTACGGGCATGCTTACCCTGCAACTGAGCCTTTTGCTGCGCAGAGAAAAAGCCGCCACCACCGCGCAGCGGGAGCAGGCAATACTGGGTGAGAAAAAGAGGATGATTTTCGCCGAGGCGCTGTTTTTCCCCTTCGACGTAAGCCAGATAATCCGGGTTATATTTAGCAACTTCCTGCCAATCGTAACGAAAGTGACGGCAGATGCCATCTTTCCTTTCCATTTCCAGATTGGACTGCTTGACTTCTTCCAGCAAGGTCGCATCGTCCCAGGTAGTGCCATAAAGAACGGTGGTAACATTAGTGGTGCTACCCATCGGTTTAAAATCTTTCGAGTATTTTTCCTTATCGACATCCTGCGCTTCATCAACTTCCAAAAGAAGGTGCGCGGTATTCCCGACGACATTTGCGTGTTTGTCAGCAGAGAGAAAAATGGCGCGGGCATTGCCTAAACGGACAATATTCCCATGTTCCCCTTCCCACATGCCATCAAAACCTTTGCCACGAAGGAGGTCGACAAGCCGGGTCATTGAGAGCACCGTTTGGGGATTAAATGTCGGGGAACACTTAATCAGGTTAGAATTAACGGCGGCATTCCCGGTCATTAATAACAGCTCAATCCGGGCGGAGAGTTCATTTTTGCCGCCCTGACGGGCAATCTCTACGGAAAAAGTCAACCCTTGCTTCTGGTAAACGCTGGCCATCACGGCCCGGCCGATTTCCATTTGATAGGGACGAAATTGAAACGAGGCCGGAGAACCGGACGCATCATTTTTTAATGAACTGCATGGCACCGACACCAAGGGGGACTCCAATATCTTTGAACACATTCTCGGCTGCCTCCATAAAGCTTTTTTTATCCTTTTTACTGATGTTGTATTTGACCATCACCATGCGCGACAGGGAGTTAACGGCGTGCGAAATCAATTTAATATTTTCAGGGTCACGGTCGACTAAAGATTGAATTTTGACACGCAGCATAGCAATTTCGCCATCCAATCCTTCGAATTCAACAGCCTGCTTGAATTTACGCTGTTCTTCGTCATCCAGAACTTTGGAGTAGAATCCGTGGGTCCTGGAATATTGATTGCCTTTGGGTGCACCTGCTTTTTTCTTCATTTCTTCACTCATCTTTCACCTCCGCCGGATAATAATAGAACATATGTTCTAGTTTTGTCTATAGGGTTTTGTCACCTCTTTTACGAGCTTACAGCGGTCAGCTATTAGCTTTCAGAATAATTCTCTCTTCATCTCTCCCGTTCGTACCTCCGGGACTATAGCCCTTACAAAGGAGAGAAAATGAATATCCTGGTTTTGGGATTTTGGGGATGGATTCCTGCCTGCGCTTTGTACATTTCGACTTAGGTCGGAAGTATTTCGTCTGCGGACTCAAGATTCCCGCTTTCGAGGGAAAGACAGGGGGGAAGAATGAAGTGCAACCCTTTATACACATTTACTGCGTACAATGTCCCCTCACCTTTAGTCCTCTCCCTCAAGGGGCGAGGAGACTAACATACGGTCAGTTCTTTCTCCCTCAGTGGGAGCTTGATAGCGTGGGATTTTAGGTTGCCACGACCTTTTTTGGGGATAAGGATAAGGTCTCGCAATGGAAGTTAGGGATGGATTCCTGTACATTTGCTTCGCAAAATATTTCGACTAGGGTCTCAACCGTATCGCAGAATGACAATGGGGGTTATGGCGGCTGGATCCCGTTTTTCAACGGGATGGAGATTAGGGGTTGTGTCATCCTAAGGTGGACTCAGGGTGGTTGGAGTTTCGGATTTAGTGCTTTGGTATTGTTTCGAATTTCGATATTAGTACTTAGTATTTTCTTGATACTTGATTATTGTTTATTTACCCCCTTGGTTTGACACTGTGCCTCATCTCACGATAAGATTGGCTAATCGGCACAAAATCGGGCAGGAGAAATTACGATGGCAGCAGTAAAGAAAGTCGCGGTTATCGGTTTCGGGAATATCGGTGTGGGCGTGGTGCGGGCGCTGTATGAAAAAGGCNNTCAACGGCCTCGAACTGGTGAAAGTGGTGGATATCGACCTGAAAACCCGGCGCCCGGTGAAAATCCCCAAAACCATGCTCACCGACGACTGGAAATCCGTGGTCAACGACCCCGGTATCGACATCATCGTGGAAACCATCGGCGGCATCGAACCGGCCAAATCCATTCAGATGACCGCCTTGAAGAACGGCAAGGACGTGGTCACCGCCAACAAAAAAATGCTGGCCTCCGAGGGCAAAGATATCTTCTCCCTGGCGGCTAAACTGAACCGCAAAGTCGGGTTCCGCGCCAGTTTTGTCGGCTGCCATTCCTTAATTCATGAATTCCAACAGGCCGGCGCCGCAACTAAAAAATTCAAGCGGATTTACGCCATCCTGAACGGCACTTCGAATTATATTTTATCCACGATGACCCGGGATGAAAAGAGTTTCAAAGAAGCACTAAAGGAAGCCCAGGAAAAAGGGTTCGCCGAGCGCGACCCTTCGGACGACATCGATGGCAACGACACCGCCAATAAAATCCGCATCCTGGTCAACCTGATTACTAATTCCTACCAGAAAGTGCCGGAATTCACCGTCGAGGGTATCCGGGACATCACTTCGCAGGATATCGAGTATGCCGCCGAACTGGGTTATGCCATCAAACTGGTGGGCGTCATCGAAGAGATGAACGACACTTTTGCCGTGGGCGTGCACCCGGCTTTGCTGCCGGAATATTCTTTGCTGGGTTCGCTGGAAGGCGCTTACAACGGCACGGAGCTGGAGGATGAATATGGCGTGATATCGGGTCTGGTGGCGCCGGGAGCCGGTGTATACCCCACCACGGACGCTGTAGTCAAAGACCTGGCGGATATTGTCGAGGGCAGACCGATGCCAATGCCCACTTCCAAAAAAGCCCTGGTTTTGGGTTCTACCGCCGAAGCGGAACGCCGTTACTATCTGCGCTTCAGTGTGGCTAACCATGCCGGGGTGCTGGCCCAGATCTGCAACATCTTCTGGAAATACAATATCAGCATCGCCGGCGTGATTCAGAAAGAACCGGTTTCGACGAAATTTGTGCCGATTGTGATGACCACTTACCTGGCCAAAGAAAAGGACATGCAGGAAGCGCTGCGGGAAGTGGACAAACTGCCGATGGTGAAAGTGGCCACAAAACTCATCCGGATATTGAGCGCCAACACTTGAGCTAAGCCTTTTTTTCGGTTTTCAGGGATGTAAGGCCTCTCCAGATGCGGGCAACCCCGACCAGTGCCAGTAAAAGGCCGATTCCGATCAGGATATAATTCGCCCATTGCGGCAGGGTATTGTACGGCTGAACCTGAAACGCAACCGGCCGAGACCAGGCCCCGACATTCGAAGCGCTGTCAGTCGCCCGCACCCGCCAGTAATAATTGGTAAATTGCCGGTTAGGAAGCAAAGCTTCGGCTTTAGATAGGGTGAATTGCGAAACAGACAAATTTGCCTTTTCCAGGATGGGCTGCGCAAAGTCCCTTGTCCGGGAAATCTGAAAAGTGTAGGAAACAGGTTCACTCGGGTCATAGACGGTGCCCCAGGCGAAGGCCACCTCAGCTTTTACCGTAGAATCCTGCTTGGGAACGTATGTATCCGGCACAGGAGGGGGGGTTGATTCCATGTCAAAGACGGCCTGTTCGGAATTTAACCCGTCGGTAACGATGATATTATGCGGACCGGCGGCGCTGACCGGAATATTAAAAGAGGCGGAGAACGAACCGGTGTTATCCGCGACGACAGTGGTCATTTCCTGAGTATCGTAATCGATTTGCACCAGGGTACTAATCTCAAACCCGACGCCTTCAACCTGAATTGTTGTCCCCACGTTGCCGGTCAAGACATTCACGTTAATTTTGGGCGTGACAGTAAAATCGAGCGACCTGATATTCACACCTGCTTCCTGGATTTCAAGGGAATAAATGCCGGCTTTGATCACAGGCACGTTAAACAACGCATCAAATGAACCTCGATAGGATGTATTCGCCATCGCCATGGTATGCCCATAAAGTTTGATATCTACTTCGTCGTTGCTGTTAAAGCCGGTCCCGGTAATTTCCACCCGGTCGCCAACACTGGCGACAGGGAGACTGATATTAAGCGCGGGTGTGATTTCGAGATTGGCGGAAGCGAAGTCCCCCATGTCATCTTGAGCGAGAATTTCATGACTGCCCGAACTGCCGGCAGGGACATTGAATTGGGCGGTGCATTCCCCAAGGTCGTTGGCGGTTTGAGTTGTCAGAAGGTCCTGTTCAGGAGCCGTGTAATAATAAAAAGTGACCAATTGGCCGGTATGAAAACCGGCTAATGTTGCGGTGATAGTAGAACCGACGGTCGCGCTCCACCGGCTCAGGACAATTTCCGGCTGAGCGACAAAAAATTTAGTTTGAGCCAGAATATTTCCGGAAACATCTTTGACAGTGACAAAGTGGTTTCCCGGGATGATTTTATCCGGCACGGTAAAAGCCGTCTGGGCAATACTGCCGCCGGCGACAGCCACAATATCCGGCGCAACTTCGATATTATCAAAATACAATGAAAGCTTGTCGCCGCTGTAGGAAGCAAAGCTTGTCCCGCTGACGGTGGCCTTAGTGCCGGAGACGCCCGAAGATGGTGATATCGAAATCGAGGGCGCAGCGGAAACGGGCAGCGCCGGCGCGATTGCTGCCAGAATCACGACGAGGAGCAAAATACTGAAGATGAACGATGCTCTCAATTTTATTTTCATCACCTGCTAATGGTATGACAAACACCGGTTGCTGTCAACAATTGAACATTATTTTAAGACTAATACAACGGAATTAAACACGTCCGAGGAAAGTTCAGGAAAGACGATTGTTTATGTTATACTGTGTGATAATTGTAAAATTGGAGCGTAAATCATGAAATGCCACTTATATGTTTCCCTCTTACGGGACGATAAAATCCTGATTTTCACTGTCGACACTCAAACAGGGAAACTACAGGATCAAGGCGAAATGAAGATCAGCGGCCAACCGGCCAACATGGCTTTTGACCCGGAGCAGCAATTTATTTACGTGGGGCGTAAAGCCGAACGGGCAATCTCTGCCTACCGCAGAAATTGTGAAACAGGAGAAATGTCGCCCGCCGGCACCACAACCGTTGAATTCGAACCGGACTTCCTGGCGATCGACCGGAAAGGCGGATTCCTGATGTCGACCTATATCAGTGAGGGGATGTTGGCTGTCCACCGGATCGGCAGCGACGGCATCTTGAAAAACCCTCGGGTAGAATGGTTCAAAACTTACCGGGGAATACATTCCATTCAGACGGACCCTTCCAATCGGTTTGCTTTCATTCCCCACATCGCGGGCAGCGACCCTAATTTAATCCTGCAATTCAAATTTAATCAATCTACCGGCAAGTTAACTCCGAATATACCGGACCGGGTGATTCCGGAGAAAGGCGCCGGCCCACGGCTTTTCTGCTTTCACCCGAAACTGGATATCCTCTATTTCGATAATCAAGAAGGAAACACCGTGACGGCATATAAATTAGATACCGCCGCGGGCACGCTGACGCCGGTTCAATCCATTTCGACAATACCGGAAGATTACAAGCTAAAAAGCAAAACGGCGGACATCCAAATTTCGCCTGACGGCAGGTTCCTCTACGTCAACAACCGGGGCCATAACAGCATCGCCGGTTTTGAGGTGGATGCCGCTAACGGGCGTCTGACAGCAATCGAGCATGTGCCCACCGAACCGGAAGCACGGTCGATGTGCCTGGACCCCGGCGGCAACTTCCTCTTTATCGCCGGTCTGTCCTCCGGACGGCTAGTTTCCTACCGGTTAAATAGAGACTCCGGTAAATTGACCAGTTTCGAGTCTTATACCGTCGGGAATTCGCCCTGGCATTTATTGATGTCAAGGCCGGTTAATTAACTTTCATCACAACATTTTGATTGACGGTTTACACTAATCCGTGTATAATTTGAGTATGGCTGACGAAAAGAAAGGCAAGCGCGACCGGTGGGACAGCGCCAAAATCCATGCTTTGCGGGCCCATCTTAAACTGACGCAGAATGAGATGGCCGAACAGCTGGGCACCCGCCAGCAGACCATCAGCGAATGGGAAAAAGGCATGTATAGTCCCCGGGGGGCGTCCGCGACCTTACTCTCCATCGTCGCCGAGCGCGCTAAATTCCAATACCAGGCCGGTGAAGAACAGAAAAAGGGTTGATTCCCTTGCACCCGTACACTCCTTCGACCGGTAGAACAGGGACCAAATAACCATGAATATCGGTGTCTGTAAAATCGATCTGCGCATCCCCGAAAATGAAACCCTGAAGGGCAAAAGAATGGTGGTGCAATCCATCATCGCCCGCGTGCGGGACAAATTCCATGTCTCTATTGCCGAAGTGGAAAACGGCGATAAATGGCAAATCGCGACCATCGGGGTGTGCTGCGTCAGCAACGATAACCGCCANNAACGAAGTGATTTCCCGCATCGTGGAGTACATCGAAACGACCCGCCTGGATGTGGAAGTGCTGAACTGCGAGACGGAGTTTATCTCTGTTTTCTAGTACCTTTGTCATTCCGTACTTGATACGGAATCCATATAATTTCCCTTCTCTTGTCTAAATCGGGAGTGGCATGGATACCTCGTCGTTCCTCAGTTATTTAGTCTCACAACCGACCTACCACGAGCAGATTGCCCACATCGAGCATATCCGCTCGCATGAGGCCCGTTTCGCGGAACTGGAAAAGCCGCTTTTACCGGAACTCGAAGACTGCCTGAAAAACCATAACTTTTTACCGCTCTATACACATCAGGCAGAAGCCGTTAATCATGCACTGAATGGCAAAAACGTGATTGTCGTCACCCCCAGCGCCAGCGGCAAATCGCTGTGCTACAATATCCCCACCCTGCAGACCATCCTGACATCGCCGGAAGGCCGGGCATTATACCTCTTCCCGACCAAAGCCCTGGCACAGGACCAGCTGCGCGCCCTGCGCGAAAATTTCTGTCCCGATTTATTTAAGGGTGACGACTTTGCCACCTTTGACGGCGATACCCCGGCTTCAGAAAGAGGGGATATCCGCAAAAACGCCCGGATTATCCTGAGCAACCCAGACATGCTGCACATCGGGATATTGCCCAACCACCAGCAGTGGTCGCGGTTCCTGCGCTCGCTGAAATACGTGGTGATTGACGAAGCCCACACCTACCGCGGGGTTTTCGGCTCGCACCTGGCGGGGGTTTTAAGACGGCTCCGCAGATTATGTCAACTATACGGTGCGGCTCCGCAATTCATCCTTTGTTCGGCGACAATTGCCAATCCCCGCGAACTGGCCGAAGAATTGACCGGACTGCCCTTCGAAGTGGTGGATAACGACGGCGCACCGCACGGCGGCAAGGACTTTGTGTTCTGGAACCCACCTTTAATCGACGACGGCAAGACCGCCCGCCGCAGCGCCAACTCCGAAGCTACCAACATTTTCGCGGAACTGCTGGAGCAGAATATCCGCACGCTGACCTTTGCCAACACCCGCCGTCTGACGGAACTGATTTACACCTACACGCGGGATAAACTGGGTGCGATTAAACCGGCGCTGGCCAAGCGCATCAAACCTTACCGCGCCGGCTATCTGGCAGAAGACCGGCGGCAAATCGAACGCGATTTGTTTTCCGGGAAATTACTGGGCGTGGTGGCCACCAACGCTCTGGAACTGGGCATCGACATCGGGGATCTGGACGCCACAATCCTGACCGGCTATCCCGGCAGCATCGCCAGCACCTGGCAGCAGGCCGGCCGCAGCGGACGCGGCAAACAGCAGTCATTGAGCTTTTTAATCGGGCGGGACGGGCCGCTGGACCAGTATTTCATGCGGCACCCGGATTTCTTTTTCCAGAAGAATTTCGAGAATGCGCTGGTGAATCCGGAAAACCCGTATATTTTGCGGGCGCACCTATTATGTGCCGCCTGGGAAATGCCTTTGACCGAAACCGATGAGCGGTATTTCGGCAAGGCGCTGGCCAAAGAAAGGGACGAGTTAACGGCGCGCGGGGTGCTCAAAGAACGCCGCGGAAAATGGTTCCTTTCGGCCAGTATTTCTTATCCGGCGCAGGACATCAACATCCGCTCCACTTCCGGCGAAAATTACTCGCTGATCGATACCTCCACAGGAGCACTGCTGGAAACCGTAGAGTCCGGCATTGCTTTTTTCCAGATTCATCCCGGCGCGGTTTACCTGCACCAGGGCGAAACTTATCTGATTACCAAATTAGACCTGGCGACGCACACGGCTTACTGCAACCCGGCGCAGACCAATTATTACACTCAAACCAAGGAACTGACCGACCTGCATATTTTGAGCACGCTGCGTACCAAAGAAACGAAGCACGTGAAAGTTTACCTGGGCGAGGTGGAAGTGACTACCAGTGTGCTCGGTTATAAAAGAAAAGCCCAATTCACCGACGAAAACCTCGGGGAAGAGGCGCTGGAACTGCCGCCCTACACCTTCCAGACAATGGCGCTGTGGTTCGACCTGCCGGAGAGGACAATCGCCCGGATTAATTCCGAACAGCTGGATTTTGCGGGGGCTTTGCATGCCGCGGAACATGCCGCCATCGGGATTCTGCCGCTGTTCGCGTTATGCGACAGGAACGACATCGGCGGGGTATCCACCGTTTTTCACAGCGATACGGGCAAGCCGCAGATTTTCATCCACGACGGGCACCCGGGCGGAGTGGGGATTGCGGAAAAAGGCTTCGAATTAATCGAGCAACTTTGGCAGGTGACGCTGGAGACCATCAAGGAATGCCCCTGCCAGGAAGGCTGCCCCAGCTGCATCCAGTCGCCGAAATGCGGGAACAACAACAAGCCGTTGGATAAGAAAGCGGCGCGGATTTTGCTGGAAGGATTACTGGCGAAATAAAACTCACTTTTTGTCGTTCCCGCGAACGCGGGAATCCATAAAACATCGTTGTGGTATTGTTATGGGCTGATAAAGTGTTTTAAGATGCGGGAAAAATACTATTACGTGTATATCCTTGCCAGTAAACCTTAAGGCACGCTCTACACAGAGTCAGCTGCGACCTTCTCGGCCGCACGTGGCAGCATAAGAATGATTTGATCGAAAGTTTCACAAAAAGGTATGGAGTGCATAGACTTGTTTACCACTTTCACTGTCGTGATAGGGATCCACGCATAGCATTTACAGCGATCTATACCGCGCCGGCGCCGGAATCCCCTGTACGCACGCGTATTACATCTTCGATAGGAAAGACGAAGATTTTCCCATCACCAATCTCACCTGTTCTCGCTCCCTTTACAATGGCATCTACCACCGGCGACACATCTTCATCGATGACCACCATCTCAATTTTCAGTTTAGGCAACATGTCGTAACGAATTTCCCTGGAGCCCCACTTCATGGAGAGTCCTTTCTGTTTGCCACGACCTTTGACTTCACTGATGGTCATACCGAAGTGACCGCCATTCTCAAGTAATGACTTAACTCTTTCCAGCTTTTCTTCCCGTATGATCGCTTCGACTTTCTTCATTCCCATAAGCCTTTGACTCCTGCAATTAATATCCTGACTTAGTATTTATGTCCTATGGTGGGAGTTGCGGTTTCTCATGAAAAGTTCCTCGTTATAAGGGTCGCTTCACAATTATATTTTCCACGACTGACCGGCTACTCTTTTCTTATAATTTAGTTTAAACAATAGATGTTTCTGAAATATTATCAACATATAACAATCATATTAATTTTCTTTCAGCTATATTGCAGTTTGCGCTGATTTCAACGATGCAGGAGCGCACGTTTAAGGGATTTACTAAACATTAATTTAGGAATATTAACCCACATAATTTTCAGGATAACCGAGATCAGCTGATCGTTTGCCGGAAGGGGTGACGGTGCTCATTTGCCAACTATATAAAATGGATAATCGGTATTTAATTCAATTCCACGGCGATTTACTTAAATCTATTATCTGAATTGTGGGGTTATCATAGTCGAAGAAATACAAATGATTATTGGCTTCAGTCATACCGCCATAGGATTCCCACAATTTTGCCGAAGCNNACGGCAGTTAACAAACTATCTGAACCCGTAGAAAATGCCATTGGACCATCATAAGAAAGTAAATAAGCCGTTCCCCCGGAGATGATGATTGTCGTGCCTTGTTTTGTGGTAGTTAGATCATGCACTATTTTTGGCACCGATGGGTCAGAGATATCGATAACCAGCAGCTGGTTTATTCCCACTGTAATATAAAGGAAATTCCCGTGTAATGCCATATCGAAAAAATACTGCGGAATAAAAAAAGTCGCCATAGTTGTGGGTGGGGGAAACGGGTTTGATAGAAATCCGATTTGTTTTAAAGAGGCGGGTATCGAAATGTCGTAAACATCTAATCCGTTCTCGGCCAGCACAAAAAGCAAAGAAACTGATGGCTCCAGTTGAATAATTCCGGTATTCGGAACCACTATTTGGCCTATCTTTAAGGGTTGAAGCGGATTGGAAAGGTCAAAGGTGCTGATAGTTTGCTCATTCGTTTGAGTAACGGACATTATAAACGCATATTTCCCTGATTCTTCGAGGTTCGTGGCGCCAGTTAACGGTATTTGCCCCACATTTTTAGGCTGATTCGGGGCGGAGACATCAATTATCCATAGATGATCAATGGTTAAAACATACAGAATGGAGCCGTTCAGTTTTAGATTACATATATATGGTTTGTCATCCTGGCCGGTTTGCAAAGAGGAAATTTCAACAGGAATATCAGGGCGGGAAATATCCAAAATCGCTATAGTGGCATACATATTTTTCTGACTCGTGCTGTTCCCGTAAATTACGTTGCAAATCAGATAGTTTTTACCGTTAATTACTGCGTTAATACCCTGTTGAAAAGCCATATTTGATGCCAGCGTCTTTGACTCCCATCGCTTGAATAGGTTTGCGGACGTGGTAGTAGAAGATGAAGTTGATGAAACAGCGCTGCCGCAGCTTGCCAACGCCGTCAAAAGTGGGATAATAAATATGCAAATAGTTATAATCCGTATATTTTTACCTATCATTATCTAATTCCGCAAAAATTTATTTAAATTAAATATAATAAACAAAGTATGATTTATTCCGATAACATCTAATATCATAACAGAAACGGGGAAAGAGAAATCAGCAATAAACGGACAACCAGGAGCCTGACACACCGGAACAAATTGGATTTTGGGGGAAATTATAACGCGACGAATCAAGGGGGTGTTGTAGTCGCCGCAGGCACTACGGTTAAGCTCGTCGGCGGACTCGTTATTCCGGACAAGGTCGCAGTAATCGCAGTCTTACCCGCGGCAATACCGGTAACTACACCATCGGCAGAGATTGTCGCTACCGAAGTATCGGAACTGATCCATTTTACCCGGTCTGTAATGTTCTGGCTCTGGCTATCGAACAATGTACCCATGGCAATGTATTGCAGGGAAGCGCCCGGAGATAAAGTATTACCCGGTGCCGAGGTGATAGAGATTGAGGTCAGCTGATTAGCCATTACGGGTGCAGATCCGACGGGATCGATCGGGATAGCGCTTTGGCTATTTTTTTCAGAAGCAAAGCGACTAATCCCGCCAAATGAACTGAACCAGATATCACCCGACTGGCCTTTTGCCATTTGCCATATTTGATCAGCGGCGAGGCCGTTGGAAGAGGTAACGGATTGCCAGGTTTTTCCATTATAATAATTTGCGCCGTAATCAGTTCCACACCAAATGTCATTATTATCAACCATGATTACATTAATCGAATTATCCAGGAGGCCGTCAGCAGTCGTAAAACTCTGAAAATTATCACCGTCATATTCAATAACACCATGGTCCGTGGCCAGCCACAGATTCCCGTTCTTGTCCTGAGCAATATCCGCGATGCGGTCATCTTGCAAAAATGACTGCCACGAGTGGCCGTTAAAAAGGTTGAGGCCGTTATTAAATCCGTAAGCCCAGATGCTGCCGGATTTGTCCTGAATAAATCCCGCGATATAATTATCTGCCAGCCCATCTGCAGTAATGAACACCTGCCAGTTAGTGCCATCAAAATGCAGGATGCCGTTGGTGGTGGCGGCCCAGATTGTATTCTGATTATCAATCATCACGGAATTGACCTGAATGTTTGTTTGAGTCACTCCAAAGACATTTCTGACGTCAAAAGGGGTCCAGGTTTTACCGTCGAAGCAATACAGATAATTCATGGCGCTCACCCATATATTACCGGAATTGTCTTCGACTATTGACGTAACGCGGCTCCCATAGGAACCGGTGCTGAAGATGTCCCAGGAGGTGCCGTCGTAACGGTAGACATCATTCTGGGACCCAAACCACAAGTTTCCCTGTTTGTCCTCCAAAAAACAAACCGCGGCAGTGATATTTTTGTCAACCATCCCCCATTTTTTACCGTCGAAACAGCTTAGGCCGTAGAACGTACTGAACCAGGTATTCCCGTCATTATCCGCGGCAATGAAAGTAGGCTCGTTTACGCCCGGGATATCGTCAGTAACATATGTTTTCCAAGAATTACCGTCAAAACGGTAGATTCCGTTAAGATAAGCCCCGCCCCAGATATTGCCGTTATCATCAGCGGCAATAGAATCAATGCTGCCGCCCGGGCAATTAAAAGTTTGCCATGTCCGACCGTTATAACAATTTAGTGTGCCGAGAGTGGCGCACCACACATTCCCCCGGTTATCGATGGTGATGGATTGGGCATCGGAATCGGTAAACCGTATCCCGACTTTTTGCCAGGATGTTCCGTTGTAGCGGTACAGATAAGCGTTAGAAAAATCGGCGTAATCCTGAAACCATAAATCGCCATTTTTATCCGTACAGATATAATCAAGTGAGCCGCCCGGGAACCCGGGGATATCCTGACCGGCTACCCATGATTTGCCGTTGTATCGTTGCATGCCGTCTGCACCAAATGACCAAAGTGTGTTATTTTTATCTACAGCTAATGTTTTAATTCCCTCCATCGCGAGTCCACCGTGAATCCCAAGTGATCCATTGTTCGGTGCTTCATCCGGACTTTTTATCTCCTGATATTTGCCGTTAAAAAGGTAAATGCTGCCGTCACTCGTTCCAGCATAAAGATTATTATCATTGTTGAAAGCGATGGCAGTAACTCCAATGGGCGATAAACTGTCAATACTATTAATATCAGGTAAACTATGCCAGGATTTGCCATTATACTCGGTAACTCCCCCTGTCACAAACCAGAGATTACCGGACTGATCTTCAGTCATGCCGCCTACATTGTTGTTGATCAGTCCATCGGCAGTCGTATATTTCTGATAAGTACCGGTATCCATATCCCATCTCACGACACCCCCCTCGGTAACTGCCCAGAGGTCATTTCCTTTAACAAGTACCTGTACAACAGTATTGCCATCGGTATAATTAGTCCAATCAGATTTGTTATCTATAGAATTAGCAGTCGAAACAGAATTATTTTGGCAGCCTTGCAAATTCGCAATAATTATCATAGACACGCCGAACAGAAGAAACATCTTAAAGAATTTAATACAACGCAGTTTTATCGATATTCGCTTCATTTTTTTCTTCCCATCGGTTGCTAAACTATCCTAATAATATATACGATAAAATAAGAGAAGCTTTGCATTGATTGAACAGCCAAATAAAAGATATATATTTGTATTTAATATCAACAAATGACAAATTGGGAAGTAATAAAGCTTCATACTGCTCCATTATAAGACAATTCATATATGTAGAGAGTGATATGGCCGCGTATCCGGAGAAAATTACTGATAACTGATTGCTGTTAGCTTCAACCTCAACCCTATCACCCCGGACCAAAATGTAACATATCGGTATACGAATCGTATTTCGGGGTTGGTATCAGGGCCATGCTTGTTTGATGTACATTTCGACTTAAGGTCATACATCAGCCTTCAGCTGAGTACCTCCGGCTAAAGCCTACGGGTATTTCACCTACGGGTTCAAGATTCCTGCTTTCGCTTTGTACATTTTGGCTCAAGGCCAAAAGTATTTCGGCTTGCGAGCCTCAAGAATGACAAGGGGGATTTCTCATTCGGCAAGCTCAGGATACATTATTTCGTAAATACCTTAGCATTATCCTTACAAAAGAGAAATTTTAAGTATCATAAATTTGATATTTGGTATTTGGAATTGATTAGTATTTCGGATTTCGATACCTTCGGGGATTTCAATTTTCACGACGCTTGATTATTTCGTATAAAGGAGTGACAAAACACTCTTGACCGGTCACTATCACGCCTGAAACTTGACAAATTACTCTTAAATCTGTTATAGTTGAAAAACAATCACGATGAGAGGCCAACCAAAGGGTTCCGTCCCGCGGTAATGCCTCTTCTTTTTTTAATGGTGTTCCAGTTTCCCTCTAAGTCCATTCATAAATACCATTTCAGGCCTGATTATCCGATATAACGAAGAATATTTTTTTTGATTTGGTATCATTAAGTTCAGTAATTTGTTTTTCTTCAGCAAATATTCCACCAGGCAATAAAAATCGCCGTCGCCGGTTACAATCAGCGCCTTATCGTAATTGGCATACTCAATCATCGCATGTATCACCAGCTCGGCATCCACATTTCCTTTCACGCCGCCTTCCGGTAACAAAAGAGTCGGTTTAAACACCAGGCTATACCCGTCTTTCCGCAACGATGTATATAACGGCTCATTTTCCCGCAGGTATCCGATAAAAATGAAAGCTTTCACGATTCCATATTTGTCAGCGAGGTAGACTCTAAATCTGGCAAAATCCAGCACCCACCCTTGCTCTCTGATTGAGAGGTTCAGATTCTGGCTGTCAATAAAAGCGTAATTATTCGCAGACGGCTTCACAATATTCCCATATGATAGTTAATTGAAATCCATTCTATCACTACGGATAGATTATAACAAGCTAATACAAAGGGCTAAAGCGCGAAATTAGAATTTTGTATTTTTTTTTGTTTAGGGTTTCGTATTTAGAACTTTCCTCTCATCTGCTCACCCAAGACAGCGCATACCCTTTTACGCTAAAGTATAGATAGGAAATTTGAGTGGGTGGTTGATGATATTTTTCGGGGCTAATCCGGTAATCGGCTACATCGGTTCTTTCCCTGCCACGTGGTATGGGATGTTTCTGACGCTGGCGGGTATCTGGCTGACAGTCTGGGGATGGCGGCAAACCCGGAAAAGCAAGCTGATTTCCCTAAAACAGATTTTGCTGATGGTGCTGGTAGGGCTGCCTTCGGCGGTTGTTTTTGCGCGACTGCTCTACCTGATTGATAATACCGTGGTGGCAATCGTGCACCCGGACCTGGCGGATTCGGGGCAGGTGATTAACTTCCTGCAGCACCCGGGGCAGATCATCGGCGGCGAAGGGCTGACCATCTGGGGCGCGGTGCTCGGCGCTTCGCTGAGCATCTGGATTTACTGCAAATTCGCCAAAATCAAAATCGGCCGGTTCTTCGACCTGATGGCGCCGGGTATCATCATGGCGCAGGCCATCGGGCGGCTGGGCTGCCTGTTTAACGGCTGCTGCTACGGCACCCCGACGAGTTTACCGTGGGGCCTGGTCTACACCGACCCTTCCAGTTTCGGCTTCACAGGCGGGATTCCGGCCCAGCCCACCGTCGTCTATGAGATTATTTTCTGCCTGATTATCTTCTTCGTTTTATTGAGGCTGCGGAACAAATTACAGCCGGCCGGTTCGCTGTTCGCGGTATATCTGTCGATTTACGCCGTCTGGCGTTTCGGGATTGATTTTCTGCGCAGCGGCAATCCGTTTTTGTTCAGCCTGCATCAGGCTCAGGTTATCAGTATNNCGATGAAGAATAACGATGTGGTGATAGTCAGCGGCGCACGGACCGCCATCGGCAATTTCGGCGGGGCACTCAAAGATGTGTCGGCGGTGCAGCTCGGCTCACTGGTCATCAAAGAAACTTTGAAAAAAGCCGGACTGCGGCCGAAAACCAGTCAGAAACTGCTGGATTTGGGGCCGGACGCGCTGAAATGTGAAGCCTGCGACCTGGAATCAAAAGCCTACAATTGGGATATGTCCCTGAAAGAAGTTCAGGTGGATGAGGTGATAATGGGCTGCGTGCTGCAGGGCGGCCAGGGCCAGAACGTGGCGCGGCAGGCGATGATTTATGCCGGCGTCCCGAAGGAAGCCAACGCCTATACCGTTAACATCGTCTGCGGCTCCGGGTTGAGAGCAATCGTATCGGCAGCCCAGGCGATTCAGAGCGGCGACGCGGAAGTTATCATTGCCGGCGGCATGGAAAACATGTCGATGGCGCCCTATTTCCTGCCCAAGGCCCGTTTCGGCTACCGCATGAGTGTTAATGCCCGGGACGATATTTACGACATGATGGTCTTCGACGGATTATGGGAAATCTTCGGCGGCTACCACATGGGCAACACCGCGGAAGCGATTGCCGCCAAATATAAAATCACGCGCGAAGAACAGGATCAGATCAGTCTGGTCAGCCACCAGCGGGCGCGCGC
>PMCB01000026.1 GCA_003153955.1 Dehalococcoidia bacterium
TGCAGTCTTTCGGCAAAGTCACTGCAGACATCCGGGTTATCCGGTTGCGCGGTGCCGTCAATGATATTCTGGATACGGGTTAAATCAACGTGGCTTTTCGCGGTGCCGTAATAAGTATCCGGCGCGTTGTTTGTAGTAATGTAAGGATATTCATCGATTTTGTCAGTCTTTAGAAAGCTCACGAGTTGGGCATAGGTGGGATCAATTGCGTTCTTATTATTGATGAGGACGATAAATTTTCCGGTGTCATCGTAGCACCCGTCCCCGCCAAATGTCTCACCGCTGGAATCATCCGTAACCAGACCTAAATAATAGTTTCCGTAGGCACCTGTCTTGGCATTGATAACCGGCGTGACGGTTAAGCTGACCGCCGGACTGATTATACCGGATAGAGACGCGGTGATACCGGCATCCCCTGCCGCGATGCCGGCAGCGATACCGAAGGCATCGATGGAAACCGTGTTATTGTCACAAACCCAGGCCGCGTTATTAGTGATATCCGCGGTCGTCCCGTCGGCATAAGTCCCGGTGGCAGTAAACTGCATCATTGAACCCACCGCCAAACTGGCCGGTGATGCCGGAGCCACCGCAATGGAAACCAGTTTCGGAGCGGGAGTAGTCGACAAACAGGCTGTCAATCCGAATACGAGGACGGCAACCAACCCTGTAATGATGAATTTATGGTGAAATCGTAATTGTCCGGAATTACTCATATTAAATTGCGGGAAACGCATCTCGTCTGTCTTTAGTCATTAACCTTGATAAGCTTATTGTACCCGATTGTAGAATAAAGCGGATGTTTAATCAAGATTTCCGCCGGATGTATTCGCTCTGTCTCTCCCTTATTCTGTAAATTGTTTCTCTTCTCACACATGTGCTATGCTTTTTCTGATGAAAGGATACGCCCATATTGCTGTAATTATTATTGTCGCGGTTATCATTGTTCTCTTGGTCCTTTTTGCGCTGCACGCCGGGCCCTGGAGTCCCCCCGCAACAACGCCCGTAGGGACCCCGATTTAATCACNNATGAAAGCAGGTGCTGTTATAATGGATTTATCAGTTCATAATTTAATTTGTACCGTAATAAATAATTCTAAAGAAGAGGGATAAACTACTATGAAAATCAAACTCCTGCGATTTCCGGTTGCCTGTCTCACTTTAGGGTTAATTGCCGTCTTGAGCCTGGGGACGGCAGCCTGTTCCTCAACACCGTCAACTACTGCGACCTTATCCTCAATCTCCATCGCCCCGACATCGCCCTCGAATTTACCGGTCGGTATTCCCCAGGTATTTATAGCTTCCGGAACCTATTCTGACGGCCGTTCCGGTGTCGATATTTCTTCACGGGTAACGTGGACCAGTTCCGACCCCACAATCGCAACGGTTTCTGCGTCAGGCAACGCCACCGGCCTTGCCATCGGCACCACCCAGATTACCGCCAGTTTGGATGATATAAAAAGCCAGGCAGTAACCTTAACGGTGATAACGGCAACCCCGACTCCCACAAATACAACATCCACAACGTTGATTTCGCCTTCCAGCACGACGCCGGTAATAACAGCCGGGTCCACGACGACGACTACTACTACAACAACGTCACCTTAGTCACATCAATTTATTTTTGATTGCATTAATCTGATAATAATCGCGGGCATGTCATCCGCGGTTGTGATAATGAATTTATTCGGTTACAATTGTTTTATCAAATTAGCCTTAGTCCGGACAACGAATAAATGAAGGTCGTAGATGCCTGAAAATAACACCCCTGAAAACAAAGTAATAAAAGAATGGCTGTTATCAACACTGGATAAGGTAAAATCCGGCAGCATTTCCACCGAAGAAGCTTTGCGGGAACTCAGCGTTTTACCTTATGAGGACCTGAATTTTGTAAAAATCGACCACCATCGCAATATCAGGACGGGTTTCCCGGAAGTCATTTTCGGCCGGGGCAAGACCGTCGAGCAAATTGTAATTATCGCCGAACGGCTGGCGGCTCATTCCGATAAAATCCTGGTGACACGCGCCGGGGAGGAAGCCTATCAGGTCGTCCGCGCGAAAATTTCAGACGCAGTTTATAACCCGGTTTCCAGGACCATTGTCGTCAACCGCCAACCCAAGACAGTTTTAGTGCCCGGTGTGACGGTTGTGACCGGCGGCACCGCCGATATCCCGGTAGCCGAAGAGGCCGCCGTTACCGCGGAACTGATGGGCAACAAGGTGGATAAAATCTTCGATGTCGGTGTGGCCGGCTTGCACCGCTTACTGGATAAATTACCCCAGTTGCGTCAGGCAAAGGTGCTGGTGGTGGTTGCCGGCATGGAAGGGGCACTGCCCAGCGTCATGGGCGGTCTGGTACAGGCTCCGATCATTGCTGTCCCCACCAGTGTGGGCTACGGCGCCAGTTTTAACGGNNGGGAAAAACGGAGAAACCGGTGGCGAAAACAAACATTGAGGAAAAACTTTCCCGACTGAAACAGATTTTGCAAGATATGGGGTCGGTTCTGGTTGCTTATTCCGGCGGCGTGGACAGCACTTTCCTGGCGGTAACTGCGCATGAAGTGCTTGGGAAAAATACGCTGGCAGTGTTCGCCGCTTCGCCGGTCGAGCCGCCGGCGGCAAAAGAAGAAGCAGCGTCTTTAGCCCAAAATAGCGGGCTGCGGTTCCAAATAATTGACAGTAACGAAATGTCCAATCCCGATTTTGTCGCTAACCCTCCCGAACGCTGCTATTATTGCAAACGTGAATTATTTTCGGAATTAAAGCCCATCGCGAAAGCGGAAGGGTTGAAATGGATTGCTGACGGAACCAACGCCGATGACCTTAGTGATTTCCGGCCGGGCCGAAAAGCTTCGGCGGAAGCCGGCATCCGCAGCCCGCTGCTGGAAGCAGGATTGACAAAAGCGGAAATCCGCCAACTTTCTCACGCGAAGAGTTTACCCACCTGGGACCGCCCGGCCTCGCCGTGTCTGGCGTCACGTATCCCTTACGGCACCCCGGTTACCGCCGAAACGCTGAATAAAATCGCGCGGGGAGAACAATACCTTCACAGTTTAGGTATACGCGAACTTCGGCTGCGGCATCACGGAGATATCGCCCGCATCGAACTGGACCCGGAGGATATGGCGAAAATCATTACCCCGGAAATCCGGCAAGATATCGTGACTCATCTCAAGGCTTTAGGCTATAAATATGTAGCTCTCGACTTAACGGGCTACCGCATCGGCAGTTTGAATGAAGTACTGAATCTCGCCGTTCGTGAGGGGCAAAATGGCTAAAATCGCCTATTTCGACTGCTTTTCAGGCGCCAGCGGCGATATGATTATCGGTTCCCTGCTGGATGCCGGGCTGGACCTGGAAGTTTTGCGAAAAGGTCTCGCCGGATTGGATTTCCACGGCTATAAACTTACGGCGGAAAAAGTCGTACGTTCCGGCATCACTGCCACCAAATTCGATGTGGTTATGGATGAAGAAGAGCACGAACACCATCACGAAACATCCCATCACCATCACCGCGGACTAACTGAAATCCTGAATATCATTAATACCGGCCAGATTCCGGATAATGTCAAAATAAAAAGCAGTGAAATCTTCCGCAAATTGGGCACTATAGAAGCCGGTATTCACGGTGTGCCGCTGGAAGAAGTGCATTTCCATGAACTTGGGGCCATCGATACCATTGTCGACATCGTGGGGACGGTATTGGCGCTGGAAACGCTGAAAATCGAAAAGGTTTATTCCTCCCCCTTAGCCGTCGGCAACGGCACTGTTAAAACAGCCCACGGTGTTCTGCCGGTTCCCGCCCCTGCGACGCTGCAAATACTGGCCGATGCCGGAGTGCCGATCGTCAATGCCCCCCCCTCGGAGAATCCCCCCGGGGAATTACTCACCCCAACGGGCGCAGTCTTGATCACATCTTTCGCCAAAGGTTATCAGCAGCCGAATATCAAAGTAGAAAAAACAGGTTATGGCGCCGGCAATAAACAATTCCTGACATGGCCGAATGTAGTTCGGGTCTGGATTGGCGAAGAAACGACCGGCGTCAGTGATGACGGGCTGGTTTTGCTGGAAACGAACATCGACGATATGAACCCCCAGATTTACGGCTATTTGATGGAAAAACTTTTTGCCGAAAAAGCCGCCGATGTCTGGTTCACCCCGATTCAGATGAAAAAGAACCGCCCGGCAATTATGTTGAGTGTCCTCGCGCCGGCCGCCCTGGAAACAAAACTGACAGAAATCATCATGCGGGAAACTTCGACATTGGGAATCCGCTCACGCCCGGTTTCGCGCCACATGGCGCAGCGGGAAATCATCGAATTTGATTCCAGTCTGGGGCGCGCCAAAGCGAAAATCAAGCGCTTCGGGAAGGATATAATCGCGGTATCCCCGGAATACGACGACTGCCGCCGCCTGGCGCTGGAACACAACCTGCCGCTGAGTGAAGTTTCGCGCATCGTGGAAAGCGAAGCCCGCCGCTACCTGAACGAACACAACCGGCCGTAAAATTCGGCATCGCCCCGTTAATTGACACAGGTTTTTCGTGTCTTGTATAATTGCAACCGGGTGCATTTACGATGAGCTGTCTGGCAACTTTAAAAGAGAACGGATTCAAAATTACTCCCCAGCGCAAGCTGATCGCGGATTTTTTTCACGATGCGGAGTCCCATCTGACTGCGGAAGAAATAATCGCGCATGTCCATGAAAAGATGCCCGGCGTGAATAAGTCCACTATTTACCGCAACCTGGACATTTTTGAACATCTGGGATGTGTGCTGAAAAGCGAATCCGGCGACCGTGTTATTTACCACCACACGGAAGAAGGGCACCACCATCACCTGGTTTGTGTAAAATGCGGGAAAAGCATGGATTGCGACGAAATGCTTTTCCGTCCGGTAGAGAAAACACTGCGCGACAAGTATAATTTTCGAGTTGATTTCAAGCATCAGGTCATTAGCGGCCTCTGCGAAAATTGCTATAAACAGCCCTGAGTTTCAGCCATTTTTTTTAATAATGTAATGCAACCGGTTGCATTTACATAAAGGAATATTTAATCGTGCATATCCCCGACGGTTATCTCAGTCCAACCACATGCGGCGTGATGTATGCGGCAGCTGTCCCCTTCTGGGCGGTGGCCGTGAACCGCGTGCGTAAAACGCTGACCGCCCGCACCGTGCCGGTGCTGGCGCTATTTTCGGCCTTCTCTTTTGTACTGATGATGTTCAACATTCCGGTTCCCGGAGGCACGACTGCCCACGCGGTTGGCGCCACCCTGCTGGCGATCGTGCTGGGCCCATGGCCGGCCGTGCTGGGGATTTCGACAGCATTGGGGATTCAGGCATTGTTTTTCGGCGACGGCGGCCTGCTGACGCTCGGCGCGAACTGCTTCAACATGGCCATCGTCATGCCGCTCGTGGGCTATTTCATTTACAAAGTAATTTCCAGTAATTCCGATGCGCTTTCGCCCCGCCGCACAATCGGGGCAGTCATCGGCAGTTATGTGGGTATTATCGCCGCGGCCGCCTGCGCCGGAGTTGAACTGGGTATCCAACCGGCATTATTTCACACCGCCGGCGGTGCTCCGCTTTACGCGCCATACGCTATCGGTGTCGCATTACCGACCATATTATTCGCCCATTTGGTAATCGCCGGTCCGGTCGAAGCCGTGGTGACAGGCAGCATCATCGTTTATTTGCAAAAGACTCATTCCAGCCTCATCAAGGCAGATGCACCGAGAAAGAAAGAAGGGAAACTCTGGCTGGCATGGGGCGCGCTGGGATTAGTTGCACTGGCAACGCCGATTGGACTGCTGGCATCCGGCACCGCCTGGGGAGAATGGGGAGTGTCGGAACTGAAAACAATGGGGCTGGGTTCCATTCCGCAGGGATTGCAGAAACTCACCGGCTGGTGGCCGGCGCCGATGCCGGATTACGGACTGCCGCGCATGGCCGCGGTCATCGGGTATATCCTTTCGGCGTTTGTCGGCATTATTTTAATTGTTACGTTAACCTGGCTGCTCGGTCGCCGGCTTTATAGTAAAAATGCATCGAAACAAGAGGAAACGGTTAATGAGGAATCTTCAGATTGAAGGGTGACGACTTTCTCACTAAAAGTATCTCCGGTTTCAGCCGCGTTCTGGAATCTGTTGTGACCACTGAGGATATCAGCCACGCACCCGGATTGCTGCAGAGTTTAGACCCGCGGGTGAAATTGGTTTCTTTTCTAGTTTTCATCGTCGGGGTAAGTCTGGTACACAGCCTGCCCGTCCTCGGCGGGATATTTGTATTAATAATACTGTTGAGTTTAGCCTCAAAAATATCTCCCGGTTTCTTCCTGAAGCGGGTCCTGATTTTTGTCCCGGTATTTACGCTGGTGATCGCGATTCCGGCGCTTTTTCTAACTCACGGTCAGCCGCTGGTGCACATCTTGGGTAAAATCGTTATTACCAGGCAAGGGGCGCTTTCGGCCGGTTTCTTATTACTCCGTGTCACCAATTCACTCTCTTTAGGAGTGCTGCTGGTTTTAACCACACCCTGGGCAAATGTGCTGGCAGCTTTGCGCTGGGCGCGGATGCCGGCACTTATCGTAGATATCCTCGGGATGACCTACCGCTACATGTTCCTGCTGCTGCATTCCGCCAACGCAATGTTTCTGGCCCGCAGGAGCCGCGTCATCGGCAGCTTTTCCGGCAGTGAAAACCGGCGCTGGCTGGGCCGGGCGCTGGCAACCACCATGGTGAAATCACAGAAATTAAGCGAGGATGTTTATCTGGCGATGCTGGCGCGCGGCTATCAAGGCGAAGTCCGTGTTTTACGGGGTTTCCGTTTACAGCGCCGGGATTTTCTCTGGATTGCCTTTTCCTTATTCGCAATAATAATCTTATTTTGGGTGAGCCGCTTATGAATGAATTGAATAACGTGAATATCTTCGAGGTGAAAAACCTGGATTATGATTATCCGGGGAATATCCCCGCTTTAAAACAGGTCAGTTTTACGGTCAAGCCCGGTGAAGTAGTGGCGCTGGTGGGCGCTAACGGCTCCGGCAAAAGCACCCTGCTTAAACTGATGGACGGTCTCATTTTCCGTAAAGCCGGCGAACTGCGGACATTCGGCAAGCCGCTTTCGGAAGAAGTACTAAAAGACAAAGTCTTTACCGGCGAATTCCGCCGCAAAGTCGGCATGGTTTTTCAGGACCCCGACGTCCAGCTTTTTTCCCCGACCGTCTGGGACGAAGTGACCTTCGGGCCGCTGCAACTGGGGATTTCCAAAGAGGAAGTTACCGCCCGGGGGCAGGCGGCGCTGGAATTAATGGGAATCGTGCACCTCCGGCAGCGCCCTCCTTATCTGCTTTCCGGCGGCGAGAAAAAGAAGGTCTCGCTGGCCTCGGTGCTTTCACTGCAGCCCCAGGTGCTGCTCCTCGATGAGCCGACCACCGGGTTGGACCCTTCCAGCCAGGGGCATCTGATTGATTTCTTATTACAGTGGGCAAAAGATGACAAATGCCTTATTTTCAGTACACAGGATCTGGATATCGTGGAGGAAATTGCCACCCGCGTTATCGTCATGGGCAAGGAACACAATGTCATGGCAGACGGCCAGCCGGAAGATTTTCTGTTTAACCCCGATTTCCTGGTTAAAACCAATCTGGTGCATGAGCATTCTCACCGGCACAAACAACTGGTGCACTCCCATCAGCACCTGCATGAGCACCATCATGAAACTGAGAGCTGAACGCTGCCTGTTGATTACGTAAATATTGCGACTAATTCCAACTGCAACATTTGGCATCGGCATTCCACGTCTGTTACAATGGCATTGACATGAGATTTCCCTGGCAGCAAAAACAGATCGTTCCAACTGAAACATCCCATAACCTGACTGAAGAGTTAACCCGTCAGGGTTACCGCATGACGCCGCAAAGAATGATGATTGTTGATGCCATCGAGCACACCGAAAATCACATTAGCGCCGAAGACATTTTCAGGCAGGTAGTGGCCAAATATCCCAATGTTAACGTCTCCACGGTCTACCGGACACTGGAGCTGCTGGAAAAACTGGGCTTAGTTACCAAAACCGAGATGGGGGTCGGGCACATTGTGTATCATCCGTTGGAAAAGGGACATCACCACCATCTGATTTGCCGGGAATGCGGTAATGTCGTTGACCTGGACGAATCCGTGCTCGCTCCCCTGAAAGAATCTTTACAGCAAAATTACCAATTTACGGCGGATTTACGCCACCTGGGGATTATGGGGTTATGCGCGGAGTGCAAACAAAAATCCCAAAATAAAACAGCAAATGGATAAACCGGCAGGCGTACCCATTTAATTCTTGGTCGTAATGCAGATAACCCGGCTTTTTATTTTCTCTTCGGGATAATCGGCTGAAATTCCAGACTGATATCCAACGCTTTCGAGGAATGCGTTAACGCCCCGATCGAGATAAAATTGACCCCGGTTTCGGCCGCGGCGCGTACCGTCTTCAGATTGATATTGCCGGAGGCTTCGGTCATAATCTCTGCCGGCACGATTTTCACGGCGGCACGCATTTTTGCCGGGCTCATATTATCGAACATGATAATATCCGCGGCGGCAGCTACCGCCTCACGGACTTCTTTCAGGTTGGTCACTTCAACTTCAACTTTGATGCCTTCCGGGGCTCCTGATTTTGCTTTGTTGACGATTTCCCGTAGGGTCATGCCGTGGGCGCGCAATGTCGCCAGGTGATTGTCTTTAATCAGCATGCCGTCGCTTAAGTTAAAGCGGTGGTTCCGTCCGCCGCCCATCGAAACCGCGTATTTCTCCAGCAGTCTCATACCGGGTGTGGTCTTGCGCGTATCCAGAATCTCTACCGGTAAATCGCCGATAATGGCGACATATTCCGCCGTCTGGGAAGCAATCCCGCTTAGTTTTTGCAGGAAATTAAGCGCGACCCGTTCGGCCTTTAGGATACTGCGTGCATTACCTGTAATTGTACCGATAACATTCCCCGGATGTAATTCAGTTCCGTCCTTGAGCAATGTTTTAAATTTCAGATCAGGGTCGACTTTGATAAAAACCAGCTTGGCTAAATCGACGCCTGCCAGTACGCCGTCGGCCTTGGCTAGGAGGGTGGTTTTTGCCCGCAGATCCGCCGGAATCAATGTTTCACTGGTAATGTCCCCGCCGCCGATATCTTCCTCCAGCGCCAGGTCGATCAAAGTATTCAGCTGATTTTCGTATAATGCCAATTTATCTGTCATCTAAATTTTCCGTTAAGTTATTTTGCGCGGCTATTTCTGCCCATTATAAAGCATATGCGCCTGATTAGACAAATTTATTTGTCCAGTTCTTTCAGCGCCTGCTGTAAATCTTCGGGCAGCGGTGATTCGAACTCCACCCATTTGCCGGTAGCCGGCAGANNTAAAGCCGATTTTGTGCGCATGCAGGAACTGGCGGTTTAAAAAGGCTGACTTCTTGCCGTAGGTAATATCGCCGAAAACAGGGTAGCCGATTGCCGCCAAATGGACGCGGATCTGGTGGGTGCGGCCGGTTTCCGGGCTGATTTCCAGCAGACTGTTTTTGCCGATATATCTGATAACACTGTAATTGGTGCGGGCGGACCTGCCGCGGCTTTCCCCGGTCACCGCCATCTTTTTCCGGTCGCCTGAGTCTCGCCCGATCGGCGCGTCGATCACGCCTTTGTCCGGGCGGAGTATCCCGGTTACCAGCGTAATATATGTTTTTTTCACGGTGCGCGCTTTAAACTGGTCCGCCAGGTTAGCCAGAGCCACGTTGTTTTTGGCTACCAGCATCACGCCGGAAGTATCTTTGTCCAGGCGGTGGACAATTCCAGGACGGGTGACATCGCCGTCATCTTCGATTTCATTCAGGTGCGAAAGGACCGCATTCACCAGTGTGTGACTGGGATGCCCGGGCGCGGGATGTACGGTCAGGCCGGCAGGTTTATCGATAACCAATAAATCGTCGTCTTCGTAGATTATTTTCACCGGAATTGCTTCGGGGAGTAAACCGACCGTCGAAGGCGGCGGAATGGTAACTTCAATTTTTTCGCCGGTTTCCGTTTTGTGACTGGACTTAACCATCAACCCGTTGACAATCACAAAACCGTCATCTATCAACTTTTGTGCCTGAGAACGTGATATTCCGGGGCAGTTTTCGCTGACGAATTTGTCCAGGCGGTTACCCGCTGTTTCCACCGTGAACCGATAAGAATCCGGGTTTTGTTTCATGTTCAACCCTACTTATTCTCGCGGATGGTTTCACGCAATACTGAAAAGATAATCAGGATAACCCCGATTGTAATCGCCGCATCGGCGACATTAAACACATAGAAAAATCCCGGGTTAATAAAATCGGTAACCTGGCCGGAGAACCTCAGACGGTCGATCAGGTTCCCGAGGTCGCCGCCCAGCAGCAACCCGAGCGCAATCCGGTTCGGCATACTGACGAATTGCGGGTATTTCCGGTATACATAAACCCCAAGTCCTGAAAGTACAAATAAACCGAGTATTGCCACAATCGTCAATACCAGTGAATATCCCTGGAATGCGCCGAAGGCAGAACCGGTATTGGTGATGTGAATCAGGCTGATGAAACCGATTTTATAGATTGTCTGGCCGTCAGGCGGGAAAGAACGGATCCAGTTTTTAGTTAAAATATCGGCAACAACTATTATCAGAATAGTGATGGGGATGATAATATTGAGCCGGAGATTGCGGGAGTTACCTGTTTTTTGCATTCTTAGCCTGAAGCGCTTTACAGTTCATGCACTGTCTTGCCGCCGGAAGGACTTCTAACCTGGCGGATTCGATCGGTTTGCCGCAGGTTTCGCAAAGCCCGTATTTACCGGAATCACACTTTTTGATTGCGATATCGATATCGCCCAGCTGGTCTTTTATCCGTTTCTCCATTGCCAGGCGCTTTTCTAATTCCAAACTTTCGGTAGCTTCTTCCTCGCGTTTGCCAAAGGGGCTCCCGTCGCGCCTTTCCTCAGAAGGACGGCCTTCCGCGTTCAATTGCTCTAACTCATCAAGTAACCGCTTCTTTTCGCTTTCCAGAAGGGACTTGATTTTTTTGAGGTCGGCCATTAGCTTTTCTCCTGTCTTCCCTTTGAAGTTCTACCCTGCCGCCGCTGCCTTTAGCTTTAACGGTTAAGCTATTATACCCACTAATTATATAAATAACAACAACAAGCAGACGACTCAAGCCGATTGTACTTTTCTTTAGTACTTGACCACTGCCCGAAAATATTTATTTGATATTGTATCCCTCTTTTTAACTTTTAGCAACTGCTTTTTCCGATATAAACAGGTAACTGTTATCCCGTTTTTGGCGCATTGTGACCTCATTCGTGATTTTTCCCCGGAAACAGGCGGGATAAAGGGTATTTTGTGTGCCGTGTCAGTGTGGTATACTTCTTAATTATGAATACTGATAGATTAAACCGGCACGTAAAAATAGTATGTACATTAGGGCCTGCCAGCAATACCCCCGAAGTGATCGAGAAAATGATATCGAGCGGGATGGATATTGCCCGTTTGAACCTGTCTTACGGCACTCTGGAAGAACACCGTAACACGGTGGCCATGGTGCGGGCCGCGGCTAAAAAAATAGGACTGCCCACCGCCGTTCTGCTTGATTGCCCGGGACGCAAACGCCGCACCGGCGATACTAAGGCCGTTTTCAGCGACCATTTGCAATTTGCGCAGGACAATCAGCTTGATTACATCGCGCTTTCGTTTATTACTTCGACAGAACAGGTTGAAGAGGTCCAGGCGCTGGCCGCCCAAATGAAAATAAATATTCCCATCGTCGCTAAAATCGAGAAAGGCGAAGCGTTGGCAGTCAGCGATTCGATTATTGCCATCAGCGACGGCGTCATGGTTGCCCGCGGCGACCTGGGGTTACAGATTAATATTGAAAAAGTGCCGCTGGCGCAGAAGAAAATTATTCACGAAGCCAACCACCGCGGTAAGCCGGTCATCACCGCCACGGAAATGCTCGAATCGATGGTGAAATCACCCACCCCCACCAGAGCCGAAGCCACCGATGTAGCCAATGCCGTCCTCGACGGTACGGACGCGGTGATGCTCTCCGAAGAGACCTCCATCGGGCAATACCCACTGGAAGCAATCAAAATGATGGTTAAAATAATCCTTGAAGCCGAAACCGTTCTGCCGCATGATAATGTTTATAACGAACCTCACTGCGACTTTTTAAGCGAAGTCAACGACGCTACGGCCCGCGCGGCCTGCGATATTGCCTGCCAGATTAATGCCAAAGCGATTGTTGCTTTAACCGCCGGCGGAACGACGGCCTTACGGGTAGCCAAACACCGTCCCGCCCAACCAATTCTGGCGGTGACATTATCCGAGATTACAATGCGGCGTCTGAACCTGGTCTGGGGCACTTATCCGCTGGTCAAAACATCCCCCAACACGCTGGAAGAATGGGAAAGCATTGCCCGCGCTGTGACCGTAGAAGCCGGTCTGGCAAAAACAGGCGATGTCATTGTCGTTACCGCGGGATTACCGTTAGGGGTCCCGGGTAGTACCAACATGGTCAGGGTGCTGAGAGTTTAGAAAGAAAAACAAGAGGGAGTGCTAAAGCACTCCCTCTTTCATATTACAGCTTATTCCCAAACCAAAATCAATTTGTCAGCTTTTTCAATCAGTCAAATATTTTTTGGCCAGTTTTACCAGAAAATCTGTTTTAACATGCAGGCTGGCGATATCGATTTTCTCGTTTTTCCCATGCACTGAATCACTTAACGCCTTGTCTACATCGAGTGTCATGGCGCTGATGCCGTAACTGGGGATACCCATTTCCCGCAAATACCGGGAATCGGTAGCACCGGTGCAGATAGTCTGTAAAATCGGCGCCTCGCCGACAAACTCTTTCAGTGTTTCTTCAACCAGACTGTAATATTTGCACTCGGCGCTGGAGAATGACGGCATGTGGTATTGAATCTGTTCCACTTTGACATCGCCGAGGATTTCTTTCAATTCATTAAGCACATACTCCCAGCTTTGCCCTGGCAGGATCCGGATATCCACCTGTGCTTCACAAGTGTCCGGCACAATGTTTGCTTTGACCCCGCCGTGAATCACATCCGGTGAAATTGTCATTCTGGTAATTGCGGACAGGTAAGGTAAGATTTCCTTATCCGTTAACTTGCCCAGCACTTCATCGACATTATCCTCGGTAATTGCGTCGGTGATACCGTCAAGCCTGGCGATTGTCTGTAAAAGCCGCTGTGTTTCTCCGGTCAGCACGATGTGTGGACGGTATCTGGCCAGGCCGTTGATCACCCGGGCCATCTTCACCACTGCATTCTGTTCCAGCATCGGCACCGAGCCGTGTGAGCTGATACCTTTCGCAGTCAATTTCATCCAGGCGGGCCCTTTTTCCCCGACCGAAAGACAATGATAAGTCTTACCATTAATAGTCAGAGGCTCGTCACCTTCATTAATAGCAAAATCAGCCATGATTTTTTCGGGATATTTCGCCGATAATATTCCGGCGCCCAGGTCTCCGCCAACTTCCTCGTCGGCGGTGGCCGCGAAAATTAATTTCCCGTTCAATTTGGTCGTTTGCGCCAATTGAATAACCGCGCTCGCTTCAATCGCTACTAAACCTTTGCAGTCGATAGTGCCGCGGCCGTATACAAACCCGTTTTTAATTTCCCCGGAAAACGGCGGAAAATCCCAATCTTCCGATGCCGGAACCACGTCGGCGTGAGAAAGATAAAGAAGTTTTTTTTCGCCTTCGCCCAAAGTAGCAATGAAACTGGCGCGTCCCGGCTCAGGTTCGATAATTTCGTTAGGAATATCATAATTATCAAAAAGCTTTTTTAAATATTGCGCAACTGCTATCTCCCCGCCTGGCGGATTTACGGATTGAATTTTTATCAGGTCGGAAAGAATATTCTCGACCGCCGGTACACTGGTTTTCTCAGGTGTTTTGTTAGTCATTGTTTCATCCTTCCGCTAGTTTTTGTCCCGCTTCAAAGGCTTTTTGCAATGCATCCGGCTGCTTGAGGACAGCGCCTTTTTCGTCTATTTTTGAGAGGAGAAGGTCGCCGGCATACTCAACCTCCAGCACGTGAAACCAGGTTTTCACAATTCCCAATGTCGGTACAAACATGTCCTTCATATTCCTTGCGCCGACCGAAATTAAAAAGCCTTTCCGTTTCCGTTCCCTGCTCAAAGGCGCGGTGTTCAGCACGTATTTACGCGCCCATAAACACTGACAACGGTCAATCATCGCTTTGACGGCCGCCGGCGGCCCGGAAAATTGCACCGGCGAGGCCAGCACAATAACATCGGCCTGTTCCAGTTCTGCGTAGACCTGCTGCATATCGTCCTGAATCCGGCATTTACCTTCTTTAAGACAAGCATCACAATGCTGACAGCCTACCATCTTCAAATTATTGAGGTAAATTGTCTTAATTTCAGCCCCTTTACCGGCGGCGCCTTTCAGCAATTCTGCCAGTAACAGGTCGGTGTTGCCGTTACGTCGCGGGCTGCCGGCAATTCCCAGAATTCTCATAAACCCTGTTCCTCAATGATTTTCAGAATAGCCGCTTCCCGGCGGTGCATTTTCCGCTCGCGTGCCGGGATATCATGGTCATAGCCGAGTAAATGAAGAATGCCGTGAATTAACAGGATGGCAATCTCACGATTTACAGGGTGATTATGTTCTTCGGCTTGTTTAAGAGCGGTGGGATAAGAAATCACAATATCCCCCAGATGCAGTTTACCGTCCGGCACTTTCACAAAGACCGGTGCGGCCTCAAGCTGTTCATTCATCGGGAAAGACAATACGTCGGTCGGCCTGTCCTCATCCAGGTAAATAAGATTCAACCTGTGGATTTCTTCATCGCCGGTGATTTTTAACCCCATCTCGGATTTTTCGCTGACATTTTCCGCTTTTTGAACCTGACGGGCAACATTTTTCAACCAGGTGGATTTAACTTTGTTTTTATATTCTTTATCGATTAAGATATTTATTTCCATATGTGCAATGATAACATAGAATTAGAAGCTACTCAATAATATTTAGACTGAAAAGCATAGGTATTTCGTTCTATTACTGAAATATTGTAAAATGACGTAATCGCTGTTGAACGGAAGAATAAAATGAAAGTATTGGTATTGGATGCCATGGGTGTAATTTATCCGGTAGGAGACGATGTCCGGGGTTTATTGTGCCCGTTTATTACAGCGAAACATGGTGCGGGCGACTACGACACGGTGGAGGAATATTATAATAAAGCGAGCGTCGGGAAAATGACTGCCCATGATTTATGGAAAGCGGTCAGTATTGACCCGCGGCTGGAAGATGAATATCTGCAAGGGTTTGAACTGACCCCCGGCCTGCTGGATTTTCTGAAAAAGGCCGAGTCCCGCGGCATCGAAATGTGGTGTTTATCCAATGATTTAGCGGAATGGTCGCAGAAATTAAGAAAGAGATTCGGATTGCAGCAATTTTTCCGCGGCGTCATTATCAGCGGCGATGTCGGCCTCCGCAAACCGGACCCGATGATTTTCCGCTTGCTGCTCGAACGGTCCGGCGTACCGGCCAAGCAATTATTATTTGTGGACGATAACCCAAAAAACATCATTGCAGCCGCGGCATTGGGGATTGATTCGGTTCTGTTCTCACCGACGGGTGATACCAGGTTAAGTGAAAAATACCGGCGGGCCGCTGCGTTTGACGATATCCTGCCGTTATTGGATTAATTATTTACAAATTTTTGCAGGGCACTGATAGAATCTTTATCAACAAAAGTGTTACAATAATAACTTGTGGCTATGGAGGGATCGCATAGTGGTCTAGTGCGGCCGCCTGCTAAGCGGTTGCCCTACGAAAGTGGGGTCCCGGGTTCAAATCCCGGTCCCTCCGCCACCCAACCCTTTGTCATTCCTGAACCACACTTGTCATTCCTGCGGAACCCACACTTTTTTTCAATCATTACCACTATTGGAGTTAATCTTGCCTAATTATTATATCTGGACCATCGGGTGTCAGATGAACAAGGCGGAATCGGAACGGCTGGCCAGCCTGTTTGAAGAAACCGGCTATCAGGCTATCGCCGATGTGAAGCAAGCGGATATTATCGTGCTCAACACCTGCGTCGTCCGCCAGAACGCCGAAGACCGCGCGGTGCATAAACTCCAGAACTTCAAACCGCTGAAAAAAGCTCGCCCCGGGATGATAATAGCCGTTACCGGCTGCTGGGTGGAATCCAACACCGACCGGCTTAAAGCTGATTTCCCTTTTGTCGACTATTTTTTCAAAGCCGGCGAATGCCCGCCGTGGATGGACAAAGATAAATGGTCGCAGGCTTTACCTGAAAAGCCGCAGCCGGCGACTTATGTGCCGATTATTCACGGGTGTAATAATTTCTGCGCTTATTGCGTGGTGCCTTACCGCCGCGGCCGCGAAAAAAGCCGTTCCATGGCCGACATCGTTTGCGAGGTCAAAGAACTTTCGAGCCGAGGTACCAAAGAAGTCACGCTTTTAGGGCAGAACGTCGATTCTTACGGTCATGATTTGCCGGAAAAGCCGGACCTCGCCGACCTACTCACCGAATTGAACGCCATTGACGGCCTTTGCCGCATCCGTTTTCTGACCAACCACCCCAAAGACATGAGCCGCAGACTGATTGAAACAGTCGCCCGGCTGGATAAAGTCTGCAAAAATATCACGCTGCCCGCCCAGGCCGGCAGCAACGAAATATTAACCGCTATGCGCCGGGGTTACACCATCGAAAATTACAAAAAGCTGGTTAGTGAAATCCGCAGTGTAATACCCAATGTGGGACTGGTCAGCGATATTATCGTCGGTTTTCCTTCGGAAACGGAAGCGCAATTTCAACAAACCGTCGATTTGTTAACCGAACTGCGATTCGATGCCGTTCATCTTGCAGCCTATTCTCCCCGTCCCGGCACCATCGCCGCCCGGGAAATGGCCGATGATGTGCCGGAAGACGAGAAAAAGCGCCGGTTGAAAATGCTGGAGAGCCTGCAGGAAAAAATCCTCACGGAAATAAACGCGGATTTAAAAGGAAAAATTGTTGAAATACTGGTCGAGGGTAAACAGAAAGGCAAATGGTTCGGACGGACAGGCACGGATAAGCTTGTCTTTTTTACCGATAATGTAAATTACACCGGAAAACTGGTAAACTTAAGGATAGACCAAACCAGTCCCTGGTCGCTTCAGGGTACAACTAAGTATTAAATTAAGGAGACATGATTTGCGTAAGTCAAAAATTCTAAGTTTGGGTATTGTGCTGGCATTAATGGCAATAATGGTTTCATTCACCAGTTGCGTCGCTGCCACAACCTCCGGCACCGCCAGCAGCTCATCCAGCAGCCTCAGTTTTGTTTATCTGCTGATTTTCATCGTGATTATCTTCGGGTTCATGTATTTCTTCACTATCCGCCCGCAGCGGAAGAAACAGCAGGAAACAATGAAAATGCTCCAGGCTCTGGCGAAAGGCGACAAGATTATTACCAACGCCGGCATTTACGGGACTATCGATACTGTTTATGAAGACAGTTTCCTGATCAAGACCGATTCCGGTTCCACGATGAGAGTCGCGAAATGGGCAGTTGTCGGTAAACAACAGGAAGATACGTCTGCTCACAGCTAACTGAAAATAATACATTGAGACCATAAGCCTATCCGGCAAGGAGTATCACCAGGGTGAGTTATTACGACTACATATTGGTAGGCAGTGGTATTGCAGGACTTTACACTGCCTTGCTCGCAAAAGAGCAAGGCAGTGTTCTTATTCTTACCAAAAGCGGTATCGAAGAATGCAATACCCGGCATGCCCAGGGCGGCATCGCTGCGCCTATCGGACTGAATGATTCCGCCGAACTGCATATTAAAGATACTCTGGCCGCGGGCAAAGGTTTGTGCGACAAAGAAGCCGTCCGGATTCTGGCGACAGAAGCTCCGGACAGAATTGCCGACCTGGTCAAATTCGGCGTCCCCTTCGATACCCTGGAGGGTAAAATTGCTTTGACCATGGAAGCGGCGCACAGCGTTCCCCGTATCCTGCATGCCGGCGGCGACGCCACCGGCGAACATATCGAAGTCACCCTCAGCAAACGCGTCCGGGCCTCCCGCATCCGGGTTTTGGAAAGCTATCTGGCCACGGAAATCCTGTTTAACAAGGGCACGGTCAAGGGCGTCAAAGCCATGAACTGCCGCACCGGCGCTTTTGAAGAATTTGAATGCAAATGGCTGATTCTGGCTACCGGCGGCGCGGGCCAGCTTTATAAATTCAATACCAATTCGGAGATCGCCACCGGCGACGGGCTCGCCCTCGCTTTCAAAGCCGGCGCCGAGCTCACCGACATGGAATTCTTCCAGTTTCATCCCACCGCTTTACGCCTGTCCGGTGTCCCTACATTTTTGATATCGGAAGCAGTGCGGGGCGAGGGCGGCATCCTGCGTAATATTCACGGCTACCGGTTTATGCCCGATTATGCTCCTGAAAAAGAGCTGGCGTCACGGGATGTCGTCGCCCGCAGTATCGTCTATGAAATGGCCAAAACCGGCGCGGATAATGTTTTTATCGATGTTACCCATCTTCCCCATAACCTGGTGACCACCCGTTTCCCGAATATTTACCAGTTCTGCCTCGATTACGGACTGGATATTACCAAAGAAATGGTGCCGGTCGCTCCCGCCGCTCACTATTTTATGGGCGGGGTCAAGGTCAACACCTGGGGCGAAACTAATATCCCCGGCCTGTTTGCTGCCGGCGAAACCGCCTGCACCGGCGTGCACGGCGCCAACCGTTTGGCTTCCAACTCCATGCTGGAAGTGCTGGTTTTCAGCAAGCGCATCATGGAAAGGACTAAAAATGGCGACAACCCCAAGGCCGCCGAAAAGAAAAAGAACGCGGACGAATATCATTTCCTGCCCGAAAGAAAATCACGCAAAAAGATGCCGGAAATCAGTGTTTCCACTCTGAAAAACCTGATGTGGGACAAAGTGGGCATTATCCGTAATCAGGAAGGCCTCACCGCCGCCGCCGATATCCTGGCTGCCTGGCAGCGGGGCCTGCCCCTCACCGAAAGGGTCTCTTACGAACTGAGTAACATGATTCTGACCGGCAGCCTGATGGCCGAAGCCGCGCTCATCCGCCAGGAAAGCCGCGGCGCCCAGTTCCGCACCGATTTTCCCGAAACTTCCGATGCGTGGAAGCACCACATTATTTTCACTAAGAAGTAGAAGTCAGATTAGTTCCTCAGTCACTCCCTCTTAACCGCTGGGAATGAATAATTTTGGCATTTTACTCATAAAGAACCCCATCATGAAAGATAAGAAAGACAGCTATTTAGGCGATGTGGGAATAATCAGGAAAATTGATGATATTCCGGAGTTAAAAGCGGAACTTATTTCCGCGTTTGACAGCAAGAGCCACAACCATAAAAATATATCAAAATACAGCCTGTTGCTAGCGGAACATATTTTAACCCTGACAAATACCCCTCATGATGCCGCAATTGAAGAAGCCTTTGAAATCAATCGAAAATGGCAAGAAGGCCAGGCGAAATTTCAGGATGCGCGGAAAGTTGCCTTTAAGCTTAACGCTCTGGCCCGTCAAGAAAAAGACCCGGTAAAGGTTAAAGTTCTAAGGGTTATGGGGCAAGTTGCAGCTACTCCTCATGTAAAAAGACATGCCTTAATCGCTTCTGATTATGCGATAACTCTGATCAACCTGATGCATCCTGAAAACATGGATGAAGTCAGGAAAGAAAGGAATATTCAGATCGAGTTAATGAAAAGTGTTTGAATTCGCCTTCTTTATATCACCGGCTTCTTTCCCTTCACAATGACATATTTTCGTAATTGACTCAAAAATCCTGTACGCATTAATACCTATTTTATTGGTATTTTTTGCAATTGACTCCATTTATTCACGGATGTAGAATTATGGCAGTTTAGATTCAAGCCGCTATTCCTAACTGTTGTTGTCCTTAATCAATGTGAAATCAGGCAGTGTGCCTGCTGTGTAATAAGTTAAGGAGTGTACCGGAGTAATATGGCTGAAAATGTAGAAAAACAAATTACCTCCATGATGGAGGAAAAACGAGTTTTCAAACCCTCCAGGGAATTGAGTCAGCAGGCTTACATCAAGAGTATGGCCCAGTACAATAAAATCTACCGGAAATCCATCGACGACCCCGAAGGCTTCTGGGGAGAAATGGCGGAACAGCTGGACTGGTTCAAGAAATGGGACAAGGTTTTAATACAGGATTTTTCGGACGCGAAGCATCAATGGTTCGTCGGCGGCAAGATAAACGTTTCGTATAACTGCATCGACCGCCACCTTACAGGCCCCCGCAAGAACAAAGCCGCCTTTATCTGGGAAGGCGATATCGGCGATACAAAGACCTTAACCTACCAGCAGCTGTATTATGAAGTCAACAAATTCGCCAATGTGCTCAAGAAATTAGGCGTGAAGAAGGGCGACCGCGTTTCCATTTATCTGCCGATGATTGTCGAACTGCCGATTGCGATGCTGGCCTGTGCCAGAATCGGGGCAATCCATAGTGTTGTGTTCGGCGCCTTCAGCGGCGATGCACTGCGTGACCGGATGAATGACTGCGCCTCTTCGGTGCTGGTTTGCAGCGACGGTTACTACCGCAGCGGCAAGACGATAAACAGCAAAGACAATGCGGACGAAGCGCTGAAATCCTGCCCCACGATAAAGAAGGTCGTGGTCGTGAAACGCGCCGGAATTCCAATCAAAATGGAACCGGGACGGGACCTGTGGTACCACGACCTGATGAACGATCCCGACTTGCCCCGGTATTGTAAGCCGGAAGAATGTGACTCTGAAGACCCCTTATTCATCCTTTACACCAGCGGCAGCACCGGCAAACCGAAAGGTGTGCTGCATACTCAGGCCGGCTATCTGCTTTACACTGCGTTAACTTTCAAATACGTTATGGATTATAAGGACGAAGACACCTATTTCTGCACCGCCGACATCGGATGGATTACCGGTCACAGCTACAACTGCTACGGCACACTGGCCAACGGCGCGACAATGGTGTTGTTCGAGGGCGTCCCTACTTACCCCAATCCTGATAGATTCTGGGAACTGATCGAAAAATACAAGGTCAGCATTTTCTATACTGCCCCTACCGCGCTTCGTTCTTTGATGCGGGACGGCGATGCCTGGCCCAACAAACACGATATGAGCAGCCTGCGCATCCTGGCTACCGTCGGTGAACCTATCAACCCCGAAGCCTGGATGTGGTATTACAACGTCATCGGTAAAGGCAAATGCCCTATTATCGATACCTACTGGCAGACGGAAACAGGCGGCTTTATGCTGACCCCGTTCCCCGGCGCGACCCCCATCAAACCCGGCTCCGCCACGATGCCCTTCTTCGGCATCGACCCGGCGATTATCCGCGAAGACGGCAGTCCTTGTGATGTCAATGAGGGCGGCTACCTGGTCGTCAAGAAACCCTGGCCCGGTTTAATGCGCAGCGTTTATGGCGACCCCGCCAGATTCAAGAATACCTATTTCACCCGCTTCCCCGGTGTTTATACCACCGGTGACGGCGCCAGAAAAGATGAGGACGGCTATTATTGGCTGATGGGCCGGATCGATGATGTTATTAAGGTTTCCGGTCACCGTATCGGCACGGCAGAAGTAGAAAGCGCGTTTGTGTCACATCCCAGTGTCGCCGAAGCCGCGGTTGTCGGCATGCCGCACCCGATAAAAGGTGAAGGTATTTATGCCTTCGTCACCTTGAAGACGGGCGTGGAAAAAACCGACGAACTGAAGAAAGAACTGGTTGCCTGGGTACGCAAACAGATTGGTCCGCTGGCTTCGCCGGATAAGATCCAGTTCGCCGACGGTTTACCCAAAACCAGAAGCGGCAAAATCATGCGTCGTATTCTCACCCGTATTTCTGCCGGTGACGTCACTAATCTTGGCGATACCAGCACCCTGGCCGATCCCTCGGTCGTGGAAACACTGGTTAAAGAAAGACTATAGAATCGGTTTATTAACCGCAGGCGTTAAATCCCCTCCGCCTTGAATCAGACGGAGGGGATTTTGTTTTTGTTTGGATATCCGGCAGTGGGAGCCTGCTGAATAAGTTACAGAAACTAAAGAAGTAATTGGTTTTATGGGAAATTATGAGGCTGTCAGAAATCTCTGGATTGTCGGGTCAAGCCCGACGTTGACAATGAAAAGAAAACAGCGTCAAGCAAAGCTTGACGCTGTTTTCCCCGGTTTGTCATTCCCGCGAAAGCGGGAATCCACATTTTCCGCTGTAAAACATCATTTCCGGACGGCCTCATATAGAGGGATTTATCTTCCATAACTTACATTTGGGAATCCCTCTCCGTTAGTAAATGCATTATTTCAAAAATCTGATTAGGATTTCGTATTTACCGCCAACACTTGTTTTATTACCTTGTTTACAGATAAAATGAAAATATAGTTCCTTCACACCTTGTGTTGTCATTTGAAATTATTTTATCGGGACGTAGTGATTAGCTAAGTTTAACTTATGGAGCGGCTTAACTGTGGGTAAAACAATTTCGGAATTAATACTTAGTGCCAAATCCGGCAGTGACGTTCGCGCCGGCGATATCGTCGTCGCGCAGGTCGACCTCGCTTTTGTGCAGGATACTACCGGGCCGTTGACCGTCAGGCAATTCCGCGCGGCCAAATTTAAAAAACCGGCAGAAACGCTGAAAGCAGCGCTATTTCTGGACCACGCTGCTCCCAGTCAAAGCCGGGAAATGTCCAACGACCATATCCTGCTGCGGGAATTCGCTGCCCAGACCGGCGCATTTCTCAGCGAGGTCGGCGACGGCGTCTGTCACCAGATTGTCGCGGAATCATTCGCCAAACCCGGTGATTTGATTGTCGGCACGGATTCTCATACTGTCACCGCCGGCGGATTAGGTGCTTTTGCCTGCGGTATGGGTTCTTCGGATGTGGCGATTGCGCTGGGTTTAGGGCGGACATGGTTCCGCGTCCCGGAAACTTTCTTAATTGAACTAAAGGGCAAGTTTTCCAAAGGTGTTAATGCCAAAGATTTGATTCTGTATCTCATCGGTAAAATCGGGGCCGACGGCGCCACCTACAAAGCGCTGGAATTCGGCGGATCCGGCGTCGCCAACGTTACCATGCCGCAGCGTCTCACGGTCTCCAACATGGCCGTGGAAGCCGGGGCTAAAGTCGGGATTTTCCCGGCCGATGAAGTTACCATGCGTTTTCTCACCGAACAGGGTCGGGCTGACCATTATATGCCCGTTCAGGCGGATGATGATGCCGTCTACGAAAAAACCATCACTATCAAACTGGGCGAACTGGAGCCGATGGTGGCCAAACCCCATACCGTTGATAATGTCGTCCCCGTAAAAGAAGTCGCCGGGACCAAAGTTCAGCAGGTATCCATCGGCACCTGCACCAACGGTCGCCTGGAAGACCTGAAAATCGCCGCCAAAATACTGAAAGGCCAATACCGCAATCTGAAAACGCGGCTGATAATCGCTCCGGCGTCAAGAGATATTCTGATGGCAGCTACCGAAGCCGGTTATATCGAAACATTCCTGGAAGCGGGTGGGGTGATATTGCCCCCGGGATGCGGTTCCTGCCTCGGTTTGCATCAGGGCGTATTGGGAGACGGCGAAAGCTGCTTCTCTACGGCTAACCGTAATTTTAAGGGTCGAATGGGCAGTCCCGAAGCTTTTGTATATCTGGGCAGTCCGGCCACGGCTGCGGCCACCGCGATTAAAGGTGAGATTACAGACCCAAGGGAGTTTCTATAAATGCTGAAAGGAAAAGCTTTTAAATTCGGCGATGATATTTCAACCGACCACATTATCCCGGGTAAATACGCTTATTTGAGAAGCAATCTGCCGGAGTTGGCCAAGCATGTGATGGAAGATGCTGATCCGCTTTTCGCGTCACGCGTGAAACCGGGCGATTTTATCGTCGGCGGCAATAACTTCGGCCTCGGTTCCAGCCGGGAACACGCGCCGCTGGTCATCAAAATGGCCGGCGTCAAAGCAATCCTGGCGAAATCCGTGGCGCGCATATTTTTCCGCAACGCGATTAACCTCGGCCTGCCGATTCTGATCTGCAACACCGACGATATTGCCAACGGCGACCAGCTGGAAATCGAGCTCGAGGCCGGGATTATCAGGAATAAGACTAACGGCAAGGTCCTAACCTTCGGTAAAATTCCGGATGTAATGCTGAAAATCCTGGATGAAGGCGGGCTCCTTCCTTACATCGAAAAACACGGCGATATTAAACTATAAAATACGAAGAGACCTCAGGGAGAAACAATGGCCTATAATGTTACGCTCATCCCCGGCGATGGTGTCGGGCCGGAAGTTACCGAAGCCACCAAACGTGTGCTGGAAGCCACCGGCGTCAAATTCAATTGGGAAATCGGCGAAGTCGGCAGTTATGCCATGGAAAAATACGATACCCCCCTGCCGGCTTACGTCATTGAATCGGTGAAAAAAAATAAGGTAGCGCTGAAAGGCCCGGTGACTACACCGGTCGGGTCCGGGTTCCGCAGCGTCAATGTCGCCCTGCGTAAGGAACTGGAGCTTTTTGTTTGCCTGCGGCCATGTAAAACCTACCCCGGGGTGCCGTCCCGTTTCAAGGATATTGACCTTATCATGGTCCGGGAAAACCTGGAAGACCTTTATGCCGGTATCGAATTTGAGAAAGGCACCCCTGAAGCCGCCAACCTGATTAAATTTATCGCCGATGCCAAAAAGGGCGCCATCCGCCCTGATTCGGGAATCAGCATCAAACCTATTTCCGAATTCCGCAGCAAACGCATTGTGAAATTTGCTTTCGACTATGCCCGCCAGTACCATCGTAAAAAAGTTACAGCGGTGCATAAAGCCAATATTATGAAATTTTCCGACGGCCTGTTCCTGGCCTGTGCCCGCGAAGTCGCTAAAGACTATCCGGATATCGAATTTGAAGATAGAATCGTCGACAACATGAGCATGCAACTGGTGCAAAAGCCGGAGGCTTATGATGTCCTGGTCGCCCCGAACCTCTACGGCGACATCCTTTCCGACCTCTGTGCCGGACTGGTGGGCGGCCTGGGCGTAGCGCCCGGCGCCAATCTCAGCGCCGACTTAGCGCTTTTTGAAGCTACTCACGGCAGCGCCCCCAAATATACCGGGATGAACAAAGTCAACCCCATGGCCATGATGCTTTCCGGCATGTTGATGCTCCGCCACCTCGGGGAGAAAGAAGCCGGCGACCGGGTGGAAAAAGCAGTTGCCGCCGTGATTGCCGAAGGCAAGGATGTTACCTATGACTTCAAACCCGGCGCCCCGGATAAAGCAGTCGGTACTTCCCAGGTTGCCGATGCGGTCATACGGAAACTTCAGCGGAAATAACCCCGGTTCTTTATTGCTTCCTTCCGATAGAAAAATACCATTTCGAAATGTAATATTTCCGTAACAATAGACTGTTATTATTGGAATTAGGCAAGTTTAGGCTTGTTTGGAGGGGATTATGGGTAAAATTTATCTGGTTGATGTTACCAATCGGGATGGGGTGCAGACTGCCAAACTTGGTTTATCAAAGTTAGAAAAAACGATGATAAACATCTATCTCAACGAAATCGGTATTTTCCAGTCCGAATTCGGTTTTACCACCACACACCATGAGACCCATTACATCAGAGCAAACCTGAAACTGGCGGAAATGGGCGTCCTTAAACCAATCCGCCTGTCCGGCTGGATCAGGGCGATGAAAGAAGACGTGGAATTAACCTATAAACTTGTGCCGGAGATTGAATATCTCGCACTTTCCACCTCCACCTCAGCCCAGATGATAAACGGAAAATACCTGGGGAAGAAGACCCCTAAAGATGTAACGAAAATGATGACCGATGCGGTGGATGCGGCCATGGCCCACGGCGCAAAAGCGATTAGCGTTAACGCTGAGGATGCTTCACGCACCGACATCGATTATCTGATTGAGTTCGGTAAAGCCGCTAAAGAACACGGCGCCGACCGTCTGCGGTATTGCGATACCCTTGGATACGATAATCCGTTTACGATTTATGAAACAGCAAAAACCCTGGCCGAAAAAGTCTGTATGCCGATTGAACTTCATTGCCACGGTGATTTGGGTATGGCTGTCGCGAACTCGATTGCCGGCGCCAAAGGGGCAATCGACGGCGGTCAGGATTGTTACATCAATACCACTGTTAACGGCATCGGCGAAAGAGCCGGGAATGCCGACCTGGTGGCTATTCTGTTGGCGATTTTAAAATCAAAGGATTTCGCCAAAAACTACCACATGGGCCATAAAATCAATTTATCCAAGGCGTGGATGACGGCCCAGTTTGCCGCCTATGCCTTCCGCGTTCCGATTCCCATTAACCAACCCGGTGTCGGTGCAAATGCCTTTGCCCACGCCTCCGGCATCCATGCCGACGGTGTGTTAAAAGACGCGGCAAATTACGAACTATACAGCTACGAAGAACTGGGACGCGGCGAGCCCGAACTGGTGGAAACCGGACGTGAAATCATTACCGGCCAATATAGCGGGATTTCCGGCTTCAGCCATAT
>PMCB01000038.1:0-4923 GCA_003153955.1 Dehalococcoidia bacterium
AGATACAAGAGATTAAGACAGAATTATGGAAATAAATCCAACTTGCCTATGCACCGCTAGTGCAAATCGGAGGAACAACTTTTACTATTATCGATTAGTTTTAGAATTTGTATTTTTGACATTGTTTAGAGTTTCGATATTAGAATTTAGGGTTTGTGTCAGTCTCCCCTTCTTTCGAAACGTGCCTCCCTCTATGTTATAATGATTCTAATGAAAAAATTACTCTCCGGCAACGAGGCCCTGGCGCTTGGCGCCTATCATGCCGGCGTCGCTTTTGCGTCTGCCTATCCCGGCACCCCCAGCACCGAAATCATGGAAGCCGTTGCTGTCCACAAAGACATCTATGCCGAATGGTCAACCAATGAAAAGGTAGCCGTCGAAGTGGCCATGGGCGCCTGTTATGCCGGCGCGCGGGTCATGGTCTCCATGAAACAGGTGGGCTTGAACGTTGCCGCCGACCCGTTTCTCGCGGTCTCCACCACCGGCGTCAACGGCGGTTTTGTTTTAATCGAAGCCGACGACCCCGGTATCCACAGTTCGCAGGGTGAACAGGATAACCGCCACTTCGCCGAACTGGCTAAAGTCCCCATTCTGGAGCCCATGGACAGCCAGTCCGCGTATGACCTGATGTCCTGTGCCTTTGAAATCAGCGAGCAATTCGATACCCCCGTCATGTTGCGCAGTACCACCCGTATCTCCCACTCTAAATCGATTGTCGAGGCTAAAGATGCTCGCACCGCTTCCACCCTCAAAATCGGCTTCTCCCTCAACATGCAAAGATGGGTAATGCTTCCGGTCAACGCCCGCGTCCGCCACGTCGCCATGGAAGAACGGATGTTAAAACTGGCCGCTTACGGCGAGACTTTTCCTTTCAATAAAATTGAGCCCGGCGACCGCAGCCTGGGCATTATCGCTACCGGCATCTCGTATCAATATGCCCGGGAAGTTTTCCCCAAAGCCTCCTTCTTAAAATTGGGTATGACTTATCCCCCGCCGGAAAAACTCATTCGCGCGTTCGCCGCCAAAGTCGACCGTATTTTGGTCGTGGAAGAACTCGACCCGTTCATTGAAGACCATATCAAGGCTATGGGCATCAAATGTGAAGGCAAACAGTTCATTCCCCGCTGCGGTGAACTCAACACCGATATCCTCGAAGCTGCCGGCCGCAAGATGGGTATTATCAAAACTCCGGCGCCGGAAAAACTAACGGTTCCCGCGGAATTGGCCAAACGCCCGCCGCTGCTTTGTCCCGGCTGTCCCCACACCGGATTTTTCTATGTCCTGGCCGGCATCGGACAGCGCCTCAAACTCCCCGGCGCCAAAGATAAAGTCCCCGGCGAGCCTAATCTGGTTGTGGCCGGCGATATCGGCTGCTACACACTTGGCGCATACCCGCCGCTGAACGCCATGGACACCAACGGCTGCATGGGCTCCAGCATCGGCACCGCCATCGGCATGGAGAAAGTCGGTTTGAATGCCAAAATCGTGGCCGTCATCGGGGATTCCACTTTCTTACATTCCGGCATCACCCCGCTTGTGGATGCCGTTTACAATCAGAGTAAAATCACTGTCATTATCACCGATAACAGCACCACTGCCATGACCGGCCACCAGGAGCATCCCGGCACCGGCATTTCCGTGCAGGGCCTGCCCGGCGGCAAAGTCGTGCTGGAAGACGTCGTCAAAGGCGTCGGAGTGAAAAATCTTGCCGTGGTCGATTCTTTCAATATCAAGGAAATCCGGACGGCCGTCAAATCCGCCCTTGATTCCAACGAGCTCTCCGTGGTCATAGTCCGCGGCGCCTGTGTCGTGCACGTCCCCAAACATGGCGAAACCCAGATTATCGATACTAAAAAGTGCAACCAATGCGGCATCTGCCTGCTGGTCGGCTGCCCCGCCATTCAGACCACCGGCAAACAGCCCGTTATCGACGCCGCGATGTGCACCGGCTGCACCGTCTGTGCTCAGGTTTGCCCCAAACAGGCAATCGGGCCGGTCTCCTGGCTGAAAGCAGAGGCCCAAAATTGAGCTCGAAACCTAAGTTCGACCTGTTATTAACCGGCGTTGGGGGACAGGGCAATATCCTCGCCTCCGACATCATCGGGGAAGTGGCTCTCACTGCCGGTTATGACGTTAAAAAAACCGATACCCTGGGCATGGCGCAGCGCGGCGGCAGCGTTGTCAGCCACGTCCGCATTACCGAAAAAGTCTACTCGCCTCTGATTCAGGAAGGCGCCGTCGATATTCTGCTGGCCTTCGAGAAGCTGGAAGGCATCCGCTGGGTGAATTACCTCCGTCCCGGCGGCATTGCGATTATCAACGACCATGCTTTACCTCCTCTTTCTGTCAACCTCGGCGCCGAGAAATATCCCTCCGACGCGGAAGTAATGCAGCTTTTAAAACAACGCACCGGCAAGATTTACCTCGTTCCGGGCACGCTTAAAGCCACTGAACTTGGTAACGCCCGGACCTTAAACATTTTTATGCTGGGCAGCCTCTCGGTTTTCCTGCCGTTCACCGTCCCGGACTGGCAAACCGCCATCCAAAAACACCTGCCCGAAAAGCTCTGGAAACTCAACATGACTGCCTTCGCAGCAGGCAGAAAGGAAATCGAAAATGTTCATGTCTGAAAAAGTCCGTAAGAACATGGAAACCGGCTCCTGGATCAGGAAAATGTTCGACGAGGGCAACACCATGAAAAAGCGCTACGGCGCGGACAAAGTCTTCGATCTGACCCTGGGTAACCCGATTGTTGAGCCTCCTGAACAATTTTTTGTCGAACTGAAGAAACTGGCTAACAGCACCACGCCGGGACTGCACCGCTACATGGAAAATGCCGGTTATCTGGAAACCCGGGCAGCCGTCGCAACCCAACTCTCTAAAGAGACCGGCCTGAGCCCGGGCGCCGGCGATATCGTGATGACCGTTGGGGCTGCCGGCGCCATCAATGTCGTGCTGAAAACCATCCTCAATGCCGGTGAGGAAGTCATCCTTTTTACCCCCTGTTTTTTTGAGTATTTGAATTACATCGATAATCACGGCGGCGTTTATAAATTCGCCGCCACCGATGAGCAATTCCAGCCCAAACTCGATGTCCTGGAAAAGGCCATCAATCCCAAAACCAAAGCCATCATTGTCAATTCGCCGCACAACCCCACCGGCGTGGTTTACAGCGCCGATATGATGCGCCAAATCGGGGAACTGCTGCGGAAAAAAGAAGCGCAGTACGGCACCCAAATTTATATCATCAGCGACGAACCCTACCGCAAGCTGATTTACGACGGGCTGAAATACCCCTCGCCCTTATTGTTCCACCCGCGGGCTATCATCGCCACTTCGCATTCTAAAGACCTGGCGCTGCCCGGCGAACGTATCGGCTACATCGCCATCCATCCCCAATGCCCGGAAAAACAGGAACTGATGGACGGCTTCATTTACTGCAACCGCATCCTCGGCTTCGTCAACGCCCCGGCGATGATGCAGCATATTGTCCGCTACCTCCAGGATGTCACCGTCTCCATCGCCGATTACCAGAAAAAACGCGACTTCCTCTATGCGAACCTGGTGGAGATGGGCTATTCGCTGGTCAAACCGCAAGGCGCATTCTACATGTTCCCGAAATCCCCCATTCCTGACGATGTCGCTTTTGTGCGCGCTTTGCAGGAAGAACTGGTGCTGGCCGTGCCCGGCGTCGGCTTCGGCGGACCGGGACATTTCCGCATCTCTTACTGCATCGACGACCGCACCCTCGCCGGTTCGCTGGACGGACTACGCAGAGCCGCTAAAAAATTCGGACTGAAGTAACAATTAAATCCGAAATACGAATATCGAAATCCTAAACAATATCGAAATACCAAAATCCAAACTCTAATAATACGATTATCGGCCTCACACCGTCTGTAGGGGAGGGTTTAGTCGCAGACGTAACCCTCCCGCCTCGTTCTGTCGCCCTGAGCGAAATCTCCATCCCTCCTTTCCAATTTCCCGTGGTTGTTTTTTACAAATATCTTTAATATACTAGGGGCAGCATCGACTTTATGTAATCTGAAATATTGAAGGAGGTCATACCGATGAGCGAATCAAAAGGTAAAACCAGTACGGGCATGGAACAAAACCTGGCAGGCTTACTCTGTTATGTTCTCGGGTGGATCACCGGCATCATATTCCTGCTGCTGGAAAAGGACAACCGGTTCGTCCGTTTCCATGCCATCCAGTCGATCGTGGTATTCGGCGCTTTTATGGTCATTGAAATAATCCTTGGTTTCATCCCTGTTATCGGTTGGATTTTAACCTCGCTCCTCGGCATCCTGGCATTCATCCTGTGGATTGTGCTGATGGTGCAAGCCTACGGCGGAAAGATGTATAAACTGCCGATCGCCGGGGACATTGCGGAGGGAAACAGCAAACCCGCATCCGATAATAAACCGGAAGAAAAGAAATAAACCGCAGCCGGTATAACTTCGACGCCGTTTAAACGGCTAAAATGACATTCGTTTTTTGTGAAACCGGGCCCGATCATGAATCCGTTCACATTACAGGGAGCGAGTTGCTAACACGCGCGCCGATTTCTGTCGCCATGACGTCCGGCCTCGTCATTCCTGACCCGAATGGGAAACCAGCTTCCACTTCCATTGCGAGACCTTATCCCTATCCCCAAACAAGGTCGCGGCAATCCGACATCGCAATGTACTGAGTCTGCTTTAGGTGGACGAATGTATCTCATCGCAGTGTCGTACTGAGCCCACTTTAAGCGAACAAATGTATCTCATAACAATAAAAAACTGACCGCTGCCCGCTGATTGCTGAAAGCTCCAAAAGAGGTGACAAAAGCCCCTTGACAGCTCTCGAATAACCCGTCATATAATAGCATTAGCGTTTTAAGGGCGTACGTATAACCCTTCGTCATGTTCTGGCCGTGGGGTC
>PMCB01000038.1:4946-6521 GCA_003153955.1 Dehalococcoidia bacterium
AGTAAAGGGTTTATAAAGAAAAGACTTCCAAAAATGCCGAAAGGGGGCATTCCCCTGTATTTCTGTAGGACAGGTTTTTAACCTGTCCGCCTGATTCCGGGGGAAAACATGCCAACGGGGGAATACCAAAATTCACCCTCCATTTCGGCAAAGTCATTCCAGTTTGGGGCAAAATCCCAAATCGCAGCTCATTATTCTGTTTGCCGCGAGGGGCAGCGCATATTCAATTTCAAGAATTGTTTCGTGATTTTTTCAAATAGTAAAAAGAACAGGGGCGTAGGAATGGATTCCTGCCTGCGCAGGAATGACAAGGGTGGTGTTGGTAGGCAGGGAGACCATTCATCTATGTACTCAGGGTGTTTCTAATTGCGAGATTCGGATTTTGTGTTCATTGTTTGGATTTTGGGATTTGCCGGCAGGTACTCAGCCGCAGGCTGATGTAGAGCTTGGAATTTTCGCCTATGATTGTCCTTTGGTTGGCAGCAGGTTATAATTAAGCGCAGTAGACACACCCGGATTATGCAAGGAGAACACAATGGATAATTTAGATACAACATTCGATAACAAGCGGATTGCGATGCTGATTGACGGCGAAAACGCCCAATCGTCATTGATTGATAAAATGGTGGCGGAAACAGGCAAATACGGGCTGGTGACGGTGCGCCGCATTTACGGCGACTGGACCACCCCGCAGATGAAAAGCTGGAAAGACGTGCTGAACGACCATGCCATCCAGCCCATCCAACAGTTCCGCTACACCATCGGCAAAAATTCGTCGGATAGTTCACTGATTATCGACGCAATGGACATCCTCTACGAAGGCACGGTGCACGGTTTCTGCCTCGTTTCCAGCGACAGCGATTACACGCGTCTGGCCACCCGTATCCGGGAAAAAGGCCTTTTCGTGATGGGTATCGGACGGAAAAACACACCCCAGGCATTTTTGAAAGCTTGCCAGGTCTTTGTCTACACGGAAAACCTGATGCCGGAAAAACAAATCGTCAAATTCGTGCCCCACCACGAACAGGTAGTTATCGGCGCTGCTGCCGGCAACGCTGCCGGCAATATCACTAGCGACCCACTGCCGCTGTTGAAAAACGCCTTCGACCTGGCGGAGCAGGAGGACGGCTGGGCATTCCTGGGGACGCTGGGTGGACGCTTGCGGCAGCTTGACCCCGGCTTCGATTCCCGTACTTACGGCTTCAATCAGCTATCGCAGCTGGTCAAAGCGCAAAAGGACACCTTCGAGATCAAAGAGAACAAAAGCCGCAGCGGGCCTTCATTGATTTACATCAGGCTCAAGGAAGTCCAGGGGAACGGATTATAGAGTGACCCTCTCTGGTTGACTATACGAGATCTCTGGATTGTCGGGTCAAGCCCGACAATGACAATGAAAAGGTTTGTCATTCCCGACCTGATCGGAAATCCATAAAATTAATTCCCAATGTCTATTTTCGTCCTTCCTCACTACTTAATCACCGCGGAGGGATTGTCCTGGAAGGGATGGGTGCGGAGGACGAGCGAATAGAGAAAGCGGTAATTGTTATGCAGGTGCTCGATGTAATCCAGCCATTC
>PMCB01000127.1 GCA_003153955.1 Dehalococcoidia bacterium
CACAAGATTCTGGACTACGCTGAGCCCGGCGATGCCGTCGGTGTTTTACTCCGCGGTGTTGAGCGTACCGATATTGAAAGAGGGCAGGTCTTAGCCGCGCCCGGCAGTATCAAACCCCACACCTATGCCGAAGCCGAAGTCATGGTTTTGAGCAAGGATGAGGGCGGCCGCCATACCCCGTTCTTCAACGGTTACAAACCGCAGTTCTACATTAGAACTACCGATGTCACCGGTGAACTTCAATTGCCCGAAGGCGTAGAAATGGTTATGCCCGGCGATAATATCACCGCTAAAATCAAATTAATCTACCCGGTCGCCATGGAAGAAGGCCTGCGCTTCTCCATCCGCGAGGGCGGCAGAACCGTCGGCGCCGGTACTATTACGAAGATAATCGAGTAAATCATGCCAAAAAATGAAAATAGAATTATAGTGACTCTCGCCTGCACCGAATGCAAAGAAAGAAACTATACAACACAAAAAAATAAGCGAAATGACTCCCAGAGAATGGAGCTGAAGAAGTTCTGTCCCAGTTGTCGCGGACAGAAGCTCCACCGGGAAGTTAGATAACGCGCGAGAGGGTAAGGATGCCAGAATCAAAACCAACTAACGTGGCGCCTAAACCGAAGAATGCCGTTGCCGTCTATATCAGTGACACCATCGCGGAACTGAAAAAGGTGACATGGCTAAGCCGGCGTGACCTTTTATACCTGGCCGGACTGGTACTGCTGGTGGTCATTGTGGTCGGCGTCATCCTGGGCGGTATTGATTATGGATTCAGCAGACTTATCGAATTGTTGCTTAATCACATCCATCTCGGATAACTTCGGGATGGCAGCGTTATTGCGATAACTTGAATTTTGTTAATGAGGTAGTTTGTGGTCGAAGTCGAGAAAACCTGGTTTGCGATTCATACNNGAACAACGGATTAAATCCATGGATTCAGGCGACGAGATCTTCCAGGTATTAATACCGACGGAGGAAGAAATCGAAATCAAGGGTGGGCAAAAGCACACCATTGCTAAAAAAATATTGCCCGGTTATATCATCGTCGAAATGAAAATGACGGATAAAAGCTGGAACATTGTGCGTAACACTCCGGCAGTAACGGGCTTTGTCGGCAGCGGCGGCAAACCGGTACCTCTTTTAGAAGAAGAAGTACAAAAAATACTGAAACAGATGAGAGCCGAAACGCCCAAGATTAAAGTCGGATTCAAAGAAGGGCAGAGCGTCCGTGTTACCGACGGCCCGTTCACCGATTTTGTCGGTGTGGTTGATGAAGTCGGCCTGGAAAAAGGGAAAGTGAAAGTTTTACTCTCGCTCTTCGGACGGGAGACGCCGGTGGAATTGGATTTCTTACAGGTGGAAAAACTCTAAACAGNNGTGGCGAAAAAATTAATTGCCGTCATAAAATTACAGATCCCGGCTGGAAAAGCAAATCCGGCGCCCCCGGTAGGTCCGGCATTGGGCCAGCATGGTATTAACATCATGGGATTCTGCAAAGAGTATAACGAAAAGACCGCCTCGATGGCCGGTTCTATCGTTCCTGTAGAAATCTCGGTCTACGAAGACCGCTCCTTTACTTTTATCACGAAAACTCCTCCGACGCCTGATTTGTTGAAAAAGGCATTGAGCCTGGAGAAAGGTTCCGGTACAGCCGGGCGGTCCAAGGTCGGGGTACTAAGCAAAGCTAAACTGACCGAAATTGCCAAGATGAAGTCTAAGGACCTCAACGCCAGAAGTTTACAAGCCGCCGAAAGAATTGTTGCGGGCACAGCCCGTAGTATGGGAATAGAAGTAGAACAAAAATGAAAAAAAGATACGAAGCAGCTGCCAAGTTAGTCGAAGAGAAAAAAGAGTATGCTCCCGAAGAAGCTATCGCGACCGTCAAAAAGACAGCAACCGCTAAATTTGACGAGACGGTAGAGCTTCATTTGCGGATGGGGCTTGATCCGCGCAACTCGGCCCACCAGGTACGCGGCATCGCGCTGTTACCTTACGGCCTGGGAAAACAGGTCAGAGTACTGGTCTTCGCCCAGGGTGAAGCGGCCAAAGCCGCGGAAGCCGCAGGCGCCGATTTTGTCGGTTCTGACGAACTGGTGAAAAAGATCGAAGAAGGCTGGACGGAATTTGACGTGGCCATCGCCACTCCCGATATGATGGGCAAAGTCGGTAAACTGGGTAAAGTGTTAGGGCGTAAAGGTTTAATGCCTAACCCCAAATCCGGGACCGTCGTGGCGGGCAACGACCTGCCTAAAGTTTTAGGAGATGCCCGCAAAGGCCGTGTGGAGTTTAAACTGGATAGAACCGCAATCATTCACATTGTTGTCGGCAAGGCCAGTTTTGAACCCGAAAAGCTGATGGGTAACCTCTCCTCGATTGTGGAAGCGATTGTGAAGGCCAGACCCAGCGGCGCCAAGGGTGTTTATGTCCGCAGCGCCTTTCTGACCACCAGCATGGGGCCGAGCGTTAAGCTGGACCTCAAGCCAACGCTGGCATTAACCTCCTCATAATAATTGTTCTCAACTAAAATAATTTAGAGCCCGTAAGGATAAAAACTTTACGGGCTCTTTTGTTTTTCCCGGGGATAATAATTGGGGGCTTATGTACAGAGCACTCTCCCTCAATATTCATATAATCAACCTAAAAATAAACCTGTATTAGCGAAAAAACACTTGACAAGGTTCTCTTTTTTATGTTACTAATAATACGTACTAAGTTTTGCCTTTCTGTTAATCCAATCGTAATTTCATTTCTACCGAAGAGTTTGTGATATTCCTTTATGTCAAAATACATATTTGTTACGGGCGGGGTTGTTAGTTCAGTTGGTAAAGGCATTGCTGTCGCTTCAATCGGCACCATACTGAAAAGCCGCGGTATCAGCGTTTCCGTCCAGAAACTTGACCCTTATCTGAATGTCGACCCCGGTACAATGTCCCCATATCAGCACGGGGAAGTATTTGTCACCCAGGACGGCGCCGAAACAGACCTTGACCTGGGGAACTACGAACGTTTCATAGATATTAACCTGACGCAGGATTCCAACATCACCTCCGGTCAGATTTACAGTTCCGTTATTGCCAAAGAAAGACGGGGCGATTTCCTCGGCGGCACCATTCAGGTTGTCCCGCATGTTACCAACGAAATCAAAAACCGGTTCAAAAGGCTGGCTGAAAAATCAAAAGCTGATGTCATTTTGATTGAAGTCGGCGGCACGGTGGGTGATATCGAAGGCCTGCCTTTCCTGGAAGCCATCCGTCAGATGAGAAAGGATGCCGGCCGTGACAACGTCCTTTACATTCATGTGACTTTATTGCCTTATCTGGGTTCGACCCAGGAATTAAAAACGAAGCCGACCCAGCACAGCGTCAACGAGTTGCGCCGTATCGGTATTCAGCCGGATGTTATTATCTGCCGCAGCGATTATCCTATTGCCGATAATTTGCGGGATAAAATCTCGCTCTTTTGCGATGTTGATAAAGAAGCCGTAATCCCGCTGGTCACGGTTTCCACTGTCTATGAAGTGCCTCTGGTTCTGGAAGAACAGGGGATGGGGAACCTGATCGCGGACAGGCTTTCGTTAACCGCTAAAGGTGAAGATTTAAATGAATGGCGGGACATGGTCAACCGGTTAAAGAAACCGCACCAGCCGGTCAATATTTGCCTGGTGGGCAAATATGTCGAACTGGAAGACTCTTACTATTCGGTGCGCGAGGCATTGAAGCACGCCGCTCTTTTCCACGACCGCGAGTTAAAACTGACCTGGATTCCGGCCGAGCAGCTGGAAAAAATGGATGATATCGATTCGTGTTTGCGAAACGCACAGGGCATCGTTGTTCCCGGAGGTTTTGGCGAACGCGGCATTGAAGGCATGATCAAAACTGCAAGATACGCGCGCATGAACCACATTCCGTATTTAGGTCTGTGCCTGGGAATGCAGGTCATGGTCATCGAGTTTGCGCGGGATGTATTCAAATCCGTCAGCGTCAATTCCACCGAATTTGATCCGGATCCGACATATCCGGTGATCGATCTGATGCCGGACCAGAAAAATATCGCCACCAAGGGCCATACCATGCGGCTGGGAAATTATCCCTGCAAACTGGTGCCCGGCACGCTGGCGCACAAAGCTTATCAACAGGATATGGTGATGATTCAGGAACGACACCGTCACCGCTTTGAATACAATAACGATTTCCGCCAATCGCTACAGGAAAAGGGGCTGGTCCTAAGCGGGCTTTCCCCGGATGAACGGCTGGTGGAGATTTGTGAAGTAAAAGATAACCCCTGGATGGTGGGCTGCCAGTTCCATCCGGAATTCGGTTCACGTCCTAACCGGCCCCATCCTTTGTTCCGTGATTTCATCGGAGCCGCCAAGGATATCCTGCGGGAAGGTTCCCAACCGGCTCTTCCTTTAACGAACTAAGATGCTGCCGAAAGCCATTCTCTTCGACATGGATGAAACGCTGCTAACTAATACTATTCCAATAGACGCAGCGTGGCGTGAAGCCTGTGAAACCTGCGCAAAAAAGACCGATAATTTCAAGCCTGAAGAATTAGAGCATCAATTAAACATTGTCAGAGAATGGTACTGGAGCGATCCGGAAAGACACAGGCTAGGCAGACTCAACCTGCTCCGAGCCAGAACCGAAGTCGTCAGGATGGCGCTGGAGAGGCTGGGCTGCAGCGATGAGCAATCGTCGGCTGCAATCGCAATGGATTATTCATTATTAATCGACAGGTCGCTGGATTATTTCCCGGATGCTGAAGATACTCTCCGTCACCTGGTAAAAAAGGGAGTAAAATTGGCGCTTTTAACCAACGGCGCGGGCGAAGTACAACAGCAGAAGATTAAAAGGTTTGGATTCAGCCGTTACTTTCCTGTCCGGTTAATTGAGGGCGAACTGGGTTTTGGCAAACCGGACCGGCGTGTTTTTGAACAGGCTCTGAGGATACTGGATGTAAAACCGCAGCAGGCCTGGATGGTGGGCGATGATTTAAAGCGGGATATTGCCGGCGCGCAGCAAGCTGGAATTTATTCAATCTGGTGTGATTATGAAAAAAAAGGCCTGCCCGAAGGCACAAACATCCAGCCGGATAAAATCATCTGCAATATCGCCGAATTATTATCTCTGTAATTGACAACCGGGCAAGTGGGGTTGTAAAAATAACAATGTTTGTGTATAATCAAGATAAGATATTCACAAAGGCTATCCACGCCAACGTACGGCACCATCCCCATTATCTTCCCGCCGCGAAATCAAGAGCACAATTAAGTATGACGCTTTACATTGTATTTTTGCAGATGGTAAACCATCCGCTTATCGATATAGGTATCGAGCCGGTTTCTCTTCGTTTGGAACGTGTTTTCAATGATAAGTAGCGGCATACCTGTAACAAATACAGTTAAACCATGATTTGTACACGTAGTTGCCATTCTGTTTGCGGTGGTGTTGTCAACCCCACAATTTATTAGAGAAGGCATTGAAGCTGTTTGATTAAAATGATACATACTTCTAAAATCACCGGGAGGTCTGGAGATGGACATTAGCCAATTGGAAAACAAAACGAAAGAGGAGCTGCTTGACATCGTCAAGGAGATGGAGCTTCCTGACTGTGCGAATCTGGAAAAACCGGAGCTGGTCCGGCGGCTGCTGCAGGCAGATGCCGAACAGCAGGGCAACATTTTCTCCAGCGGCATCCTGGAAATAATGACCGACGGCTATGGGTTCCTGAGGCAGATTAGCCTGCTCCCCAGCCAATCGGACATTTATGTTTCCCAATCGCAAATCAGACGTTTCGGATTGCGTAACGGCGACAAGGTTACCGGCCAGGGCAGACCGGCACGCGCCGGCGAAAAATATATCAGTTTA
>PMCB01000130.1:0-2782 GCA_003153955.1 Dehalococcoidia bacterium
CAAACCCGGCTGAAAGAGCGGATATTCAGTGTGACCGAAGCGCCGGATGTTAAGCGCGACGGGTCACTGATTTTGGCCGATAAGCAATACGAACAGGTAAAACAGATTATTGCCGAAATCTTTAAAGACAAACCGAAGTAAATGAAAAATCAGACTCAGGAATCATACGACCTGTCCGCGGGAAAATACCGGAATAAATTCGAGAATTACGCGCCTTACCGGAGCAGCATCGAAAAATTCATTTCATTGTTGCCGCCGAACAGCCGTATCCTCGATGCCGGGTGCGGGCCGGGCATCAACGCCAAACGGTTTTTCGAGCATAATCTTAAAGTAACCGGGATCGATTTCTCTACCGAAATGATAAAGCTGGCCAAAGAAAATTGTCCGGGCGGGACGTTTATAGCCGCCGATTTGAAAGACATCCGCCTCGATGTTAAATACAATGCGGTCTGCGCCTCGTTTGTCATTGTGCATATGATGGACGCAGAAACCGACCGGTTTTTAGGCAAATTGCCGCATTTGCTGGCAGGCGCGAAGCCGCTGTTATATCTGAGTTTTATGACCGGCAAAACCCCGGGATACGAAAAAACCAGCTTCTCGGATTCGCCGATATATTTTAATTATTANNGGATGTATTTCTGATACTGGAATATCAGGGTAAGTTTAAAAAAGGAGAATCCTGAAAATGGATAATCTATTAGCTCAAGCACAAGCGGTATTAGCGACCACGCCGTCACGCTGGCAGACATTGACGGCAACCATTCCTGAAGCATTATTGACACTTGAACCGGCACCGGGGGAATGGCCGGCGCTGCAGTGCCTGCGGCATTTACTGGAAACTGAGGAAAAGGTTTTTCCGGTCCGGCTGCGTGCATTCCTGGCCGGGCAAAATTTCCCCGCTTTTAACCCGGACACAGACGGAGAGAAAATAAATTCAGGGATGACACCGACCGAACTTTCCGCAAAATTCGCCGCTGTCCGAAAAAACAATCTGAAACTGTTAGCCGGATTATCCCCGAAAGACTTAACCCGCACGGCGTTACATGCAGAGCTGGGAAAAGTAACTTTAGGCGAATTGATTAATGAATGGATTGGGCATGACCTGAATCATACCGTACAGGCAGAGCGCGCAATGATGCAGCCGTTCATCGCGGGTAGCGGACCATGGCGGGCATATTTTAAAGACCATGATATTAAATATCATGAACATGGGAAATAAGGAGGGCAGCGATGAAATGGCAGCAGTTCGTGATGGATGAATTCCTGAGGATCGAGGATGAACTTGGACAGGTTTTAAAGGGACTGACCGTAGAAGACTTGAACACGCAGCCCGCGCCCGACTGCAACAGCATCGGCTGGCTGGCCTGGCACCTCACCCGCTCGCACGACCGCAACATGTCCGAAGTGATGGGCGAAGAACAGCTCTGGACTGCGGAAAAATGGCACGCCAAATTTAACCGCGCGCCGGACCCGGGAGAGACCGGCGTAGGGCATACCACGGAACAGGCCAAGGCCTTTCAATCGCCCGAGGCGGCAGTGATTCTGGCTTACCACCACGCCATCCTGCAAAAAATCGAAAAATACATCACCACCAGGCTGACGGAAGAGGAGATGGGCCGGGAAAGCTACAGTCCGACGCTGAAATTTACGAGAACCGTATCGAGCCGCATTGCCGGCGTGATCCAGCTGGGGTTCTTACATGTGGGGCAGGCCGGCTATGTACGCGGCTGGATACAGGGTAAAGGGTGGTACCATTAGCATGAAATAAAGCCCTCGAGCGTAAGCACCCTGCTAGTGGTGCCGTTTGGTGCTGCGCGCACGACTATTATCTCGTGCTATATTGCCGTGCGAGATTAGCTAATGTAACGCCATTAAGACGGCATATTCGCCAATTATCGAGCACAGTTGCATCCAATCCTTTGTAGAAATTTAATGCGGGTTTGTTCCAGTCAAGTACCATCCACTCAAAACGCTCACAGTTGTTTTGAATAGCAACATCCGCCATGTATGCCATCAAAGCTTTTCCAATCCCGTTCCTTCGGAATTCTGGATCCACAAATAAATCATCCAACCAAAGCCCTCGTTTTCCTGTCATAGTCGCAAATGTGAAAAAATATACAACGTAAGCAATTGGTTTACCGTCAATAAAAGCTATTAATGTGCACGCAGCTGGATTCTCACAAAATAAAGATTTCTCTAAATCTTTTTCGGTAGCATACACTTCAAGTCTTTCATATTTCGCCATGGACCTAATGAAAGACATCAACAAATGGATATCTTTTATTGTACCCGGACGGAGTTCTACCTCTGAGTTTGTGGTAATAAGTTTCATTTTTTATTTACATCCACTAAATATTTTGGTAAAAATCATTCTAAATATTTCTTGATAGCATACTACAGCGACCTTACATTGTTCCTTGCCTTTTTCAATGTTAGCATTTTGGCCGTTCCCGCAAGAAGCTATCTGCAGTAGAGCGAAATTTATTCGTGATTGCTCTTATCAAATTACTTTTATTATGAATTAATTAGATGGTAGTTTAACACAGGTTAAATTAATTAAGCAAAGTAACATTTTAGCGAATTGGGTCATTTTATCCATTAAATATTAAAAAATATCAGGCTATTATTCCGGATTTATATGCACCAATTCACCTGATACTAAAATTATTCTATTCGGTTGTCATTTTCAGTATCGTTTCGGCCGTCCAGGAATCCGTAACCAGTGTCAGGTTCCTCTTTTGCAGCGGCGCATCCGGGTATTTCCCGGTCAGGACACCGTGCA
>PMCB01000130.1:2933-3130 GCA_003153955.1 Dehalococcoidia bacterium
AGTTCGTTATAGTCGCGGAAAAAGTGATGCTGGATGTTCAGTTGCCCCAGGCCGATAACGGCCATATCGAGGCTGAATTTCGGGGATGTTTCCGGCTGGGGGCTGCCGGCGTCCAGCGCAATCGGGCCGCTCATATAGGTGACACTTTGCCGCGGAATTTTTAGCAAAGATGACAGCGCAAAGACATTTTCATCGGC
>PMCB01000050.1:0-8350 GCA_003153955.1 Dehalococcoidia bacterium
CGCAGTTCCGACTTCGAAACAATAAACCCTTTGCCGTAATCCGCCATTTTCTTAACTCCTGTTGTTAACTCTTAACCGGGGGAATCAGTTTCTTAACCAGTTTTTCCGTGCCGACGACATTTAATTTCTTGAAGAAGAAGGTAAACCGTTCTTCAATATCGGCGAAAATCTTGTCCAGTATCGGTTGCGGGATGTCCCAGATTTCTTTCTTGAAATCGCCGTAGGAACGCTTGCGGTTGCGATAAAAGAACTGGACATCGGCTTCGCCGGGTTTCCGGTCGGAGGGATATTTAGCCGCAATCCCTTTGTTGATTTTATCCAGTAAATCCTTCGGGAAATAAGGGCTGTCAAAAAACATATTCTGGAAACCGGTGGCCAGATGGACTTCCATCGTGCCTTTCTTGGGGAAAAGGTCGAACAAATCATCGGGTAATGTGGATGCGCCGTGCTGGACCGCGCCGCCCATACCGAATTCGTCCCTGCCCAGTTTGGAAAGCTTTTCCAGGGTATCGAAATCGAGTTGGACTTTGGCGATGGAGCCGTCAGGCAGGACGACACCGCCGTGGGTGGTGCCAGTCTGGACGCTGATTTTGGAAATGCCTTTCATGCCGGCCGGTAAATCCTTGCGGTAGGTCTGCATGTAGGCGCGTAAATCTTCGACGGTGCTGTTACTGTGGCCGATTTCGCCGATTTCGCCGCCGACGGAAATGTTAATCCCCTTCGGTTCGACGCTGCGGATGAATTTGGTCAGTTCGGCGGTCAGGCGGCCGTTGGCTTCCTGCTGGTCGAGTAAATCGGGTTTATCCAGGTCGACCATGGTGGAAGCGTCGATATCGATATTATAGAAACCGGCCGCAATTGATTCCTTAATCAGGTTCTTAATGGCGGTCATTTCCTGCTCGGGGTTCGCTTTATAATTCTTGCTGTTGACCTGGCAATGGTCGCACTGTAAAAAGACGGGGCCTTTGTAGCCTTCGGCTAAACCGCCGGCAATAATCGCGGTAGCGAATTCGCCGGGTGTCTGCTTGGTGTAAGCCAGTTCGGAGCGGGCAATTTCAAAGACGAACGGGCCGACCTTGTTCTTGATGGCGGAGCGGAACATAGCGCGGGCGAAATCGAAGGTAACGCCGCGGACATTAACGGCCGGGACGGTGAAACCGCCGTATTTTTTGCCCATGGCATCATAAAGGTTCTGGATGCTGGCAAAATACAGTCCGCCGGCATAAGCCATTTCGCGTAATTTTGCCTGCTTGGCCGCGGTATCGGTCCCGAAGACCATGTCTCTTACTAAAACGTCAAGTTGTTGGGGTGTGGTTGTTGGACTCATATTTTCTTCTCCTAAATTAATTACAATATATTACGGCTGCCGTTGTATCTGAGCGTATCATACATCGTGGGGACATCAACCAGGCTGAGGTGGCCTAAAACATTTATAATCGGGACCGAGCTGATTTTTCCTTCTTTGTAGCAGACCAGTTGGCCCCATTCTTTTTTGTCAATCAGGTTTACGGCGGCGATGCCGAAATAGCGGCCCATGCGGCGGTCATACGCACAAGGGGCGCCGCCGCGCTGGATGTGGCTAAGGATGACGCACCGGGTTTCGATATTAGTCCCTTCGGTAATTGCGGCGGCTACACGTTCGCCGATGCCGCCGAGGGTTTCATGTCCGAAGGCATCATATTTTTTATCTCTGGCGACGATAATACCGCCTTTTTCCTTGGCACCTTCGGAGACGATAACGATGTCATAACGGGCGCCGCCTTTCCTGCCTTCCAGAATCAGCTCATTCACCCGCTGCATATCGAAATCATATTCGGGGATCAAGGTGATATAAGCACCGGAAGATTCTCCGGCTTTGAGCGCCAGCCAACCGGCGCTGCGGCCCATGGTTTCAATGACGAAGACCCGGCTGTGAGAACCTGCGGTAGTACGTAATTTATCGACATTATCGGTGATGACCTCAACCGCGGTTTCAAAACCCAGCGTGTAATCGGTGCCGAAAAGGTCTTTATCAATCGTTTTCGGAATTCCAACGACGGGCACGCCGTCATTATGCAGCTTGGCGGCGACACTGAGGGTATCGTCCCCACCGATGGCAACCAGCACATCGAGGCCGAGGTGCTTGATATTGGCCAGCGTGGTTTTGGAGGTATTGTTCTTATTGTTATAGGGATTAAAACGTGAAGTCCCGAGGTACGTCCCCCCGAGCCGGTCCCAGGTCCGGACAACATTTTCGGTGAGGGGCATCGTATTGTTTTCGAGTTCTTTGGTATTAGTGAAAGACAGTCCTTTCCAGCCGTCTTTGATGCCGATTACTTCATACTGAAAACTGCGTTCAGTCTCCGATTGTCTGTCAAGAGCAGTCTTGGTGACCCATTTAACCGCCGAATTCAGGCCGGCGCAGTCACCGCCGCCGGTAAGGATACCGATTTTGATTTTTTTTGACACTTCCAACTCCGTTTTTATTTATGGTATTAATTAAATTACAGTTTCAAAGTCAGACACACATCTTGCCTCAAGAAAATTCATTGTGAAATTTCAGCGTGATGATGACTTTGTCAACAACATTATACAATAGTCAAGGCTGGGTTCTCCAGTTTTGTCTGCTGATTTATTAAAGAATTGATGTCAAAACCAGAAACCGGGATAGGTACCCGGTAGTGAGTGTAATTCTTAAAGACGGGCGTCAAATCAACCAAGTCGCTATTGTTGATGGGCGAATTGCACAAATTCGGGGTCTGAATAACATCCCATTTAAAGAAGATGATATTGATCAAATCATAGTAACTCATGAAAATTGGGATTTTTCAAAAGAATAAATTGATAAATAAGACAACTCCCTAAGATAAAATGTTGAATGGTTTCTTGTATTTTTGGAATGGCAGAAATCCCGATGACGGCAATCTCATTTTACGCGCAAACTACACGGCATTGATAATTCAAATAAGAACGGATATAATCGTTTCTATATCAACAAGACGGTAAAAAAGTCCCAAGAGGGAATTTAATGCCACGAAAATTTATTCTTTTGTTATTCTCACTTATTTTTATTTTCGCATTGTTTCCGGCGCCCGGCTGCATCTTCCTGTCCGGTTATTCGAGCGGTCCCGTGAAATGGTCGATGGTTAGCGGCGACGGCGCATGGAACAGCACCTCGCGGAAATGGACTGTCGCGTTTGCCCCCGGTGACACAAAAACAGCGACGATAAAAATGGATAACACCGGTTCGCAGACATTATGGGTTGTCGTAGTGGAGAGTGTAGCGCCCGATTATATTATTTTTCACCTTGAGGGGGATTGGGCACCTCCCAGTGACAATGTCCTGAAAGTATTGCCCGGCGGCAGCGCGGAATTCATTATCAGCGGCACAGCCGGTACAATTGCGCCGCGTGGTCAGCATAACTACGTGGTGAATTTTGGGTGGAACACCAATGAGGATAAATTTTAGTTCAAATATTTGGAGATATGAACTGCGCGGGTGTTTGTTTTTCGTTTCTTCAGCGCAGTTTTGCTTTAAATTATTCAGGTCAATTCGCAATTATCTGAGACTGTTGTAGCGGTAGTTTCTGATGCCGGGTACAAACCGCCAGACCGTTAAGACAAACACCACGGAAAGTACCCCTCCGATTACCATCGTCGGCCCGGCGCCGATGGCGGTGGATAACATCCCCACCTCAATTTGTCCTAAATTGTTGGCTCCCATCGCGACAAAGCTGCCGATCGAAGACGCCCGTCCCAGCAGATGGTCCGGAGTGGTGAGCTGCAGAATAGTCGAGCGCATTGTCATACTCAGGGTATCCGTCATCCCCAGGACACCGACGATTACCAGCCCCAGCGGGAAGCTCTTGTTGAAGCCGAAGGCAATCAGGAATATAGCATAGATTAAAGTTCCGATCAGGCTGAGCAGGCCCTTTTTGCCAAACCGGGCGGTGAAAAATACCGCGAAAGCACCGATAATGCCGCCCACAGCATTGGCGGTGTTCAGGAGACCGGTGCCGGCGGCCCCGAGACCGAAAAGCTGGCGGGCGAACATCGGGAAAAGCTGCCGGTAAAAGCTGACTATAGTAACCCCTACGTCCAGGAGGTAGAGGCCGGGCAGCAGTTGGTGCCGCGAGACAAAAGAAGCTCCCTGTTTCAACGATTTCCAGACGCTCTGATGTGCTGCTGCCTCCGGTTTCCCAGGAGCACTGATCAGTAATGGTAAAAACGCGCCGCAAAGGCAGATGCCGGCGGTGACACCGAAAGCCGCGGTTACCCCCAGGTGGACATAGACCTGCCAGAATAAGATAGGACTGAGAACCGCTAATACTTGCCCGGACACGTTGAGCGTGGTGACCGCATGCGTCAGCAGGTCGCGGTGCGTCACTCTGGGCAGCAAGCCCGGGCTGGCTGAGGCGCCGAGCATGCCGAACATCCCGGCAATGCCGGAAGCGACGAAGATATTCCACGGCCGGAGGTTATGGCCGGCTGCCAGCAGGGTTAATATCACAAATAACGCAACGTTTGCTAACTGGGTCAGAGTCATTAGCTTCTTGCGGTCGAAACGGTCGGCCAGCATCCCGCCGTAGAGTGCCACCGGCAACTGCACTAACTGAACAGCGCCGAGTAAACCAAGCTGCGCGGCGGAGCGGGTGGTATCATACAGCCATTGTGAACTGACCAGCGTGAACAAAAGCGTCGAGACGGTCACGGTAACATTGCTGGACCAGAGGAGTAAAAAATCCCGGCGGGTAAACACTGCCCACGGGGAAACCGGTGGCTGTTTGGATTCCGGGGTTAAATCAGACATATTTTATTATACACTGAGACAGAATGATACCGGAATAGGGATGATCATTTTTGTCAACAAATCAAAAGCCTGAGACAGCGCGAAATCTCTGGATTGTCGGGTCTAGCCCGATCACGACAATGAAAAGAAAACAGCTTCAAGCAAAGCTTGAAGCTGTTTTTCCCGGTTTGTCATTCCCGACCTGATCGGGAATCCATGAAAATAATTTACAATGTCTATTTCCGAACGAGTTTGAATTGTTCCCGCTTGGCGATGGCTTCTTTAACCGAAATCACGAGGTCTTTCGCGCCAAGGCCGAAGAAGTCTTTTAATTCATCGACTTCAGCGGTGAGACGGGCAGACTGACTGAATTCGTCTTCGACGCCGACTTTGACCAGCGCAGCAGGGGCACTTTCCGCTAAAACGGAAGCGACGGCATCGCCGAGGCCGCCGATAATCGTGCCGCCCTCGGCGGTAACGATGGCCCGGGTCTGTTCGGCCACTTTAATAATGGCCTCTTCATCCAGCGGTTTGATGGTGCTGATGTTTAAAATACCGACATCCAGGCCTTCTTTCTCCAGGATTTCGACGGCCTTGATGGCTTCAGTGACCAGATAACCGGTGGCGATAATCGTGGCATCTTTGCCGTCTTTGATGGCATAAGCCTTGCCGATTTCAAAGGGATAATCCTCGGTGAAGATTTTATACGGCGCGGGCGCGGAATACTCCATTCTGAAGTACACCGGGCCGACGTAATCCACCATCGCGATGTAGGCTTTTTCCGCTTCCACGGCATCTGCCGGGTTTAAAATGACAAGGTTCGGCAGGCAGCGGGTGCAGGCAATACCTTCCACGATATCGTGAGAGATGCCAAGGTCGCCCCAGGGGGCGTCACGGGCAGTGATTTTAACATTGAAACGGTCGACCAGGATACTCTGACGTATCTGGTTGTAAGCGCGTTCAATTACAGCGAAGGAAAAACTGTGGATAAAGGGGATAAACCCTTCGGCGGCCAGCGCGCCGGCAATGACCGCGCCATTGGCTTCGGCAATGCCGCACTCGACAATCCGCTCCGGGGCGTTTTTCTTGAACCATTCGATGCCGGGCATGCCCATGTCTTCCAGCACTACCACGATATTCGGATACTTCTGGCAGACTTTGACCATGGCAGTTTCGGCGGCTCCCGCAGTTGCGGTGGCCGGGCCGATTTGCACGTATTTGTTATATTTAGCCATAGATTTCTCTCCCTTCCTTGACTGCGATGGTCGTGCCTTCCAGTCTGGAATAATGCAGGTGGACGCTTTCCCAAACCGGGATGCCGTGTCCTTTGACGGTATGGGCGATGATGCACTTCGGTTTGCCGTCGCCGTAGAGGTTGTTTACCAGATCCAGTGTATCAGTAATTTCTCTTATGCTGTGGCCGTTGATTTCGCGGACATCCCAGCCGAAAGATTTAAATTTGTCCGCCAGCGGTTCGATGGGCATAATCATTTCAACTGGGCCGTCCAGTTGGAATTTATTGTAGTCTACGATACAAACCAGATTATCCAGCTTGTATTTGGCGGCAAACATCATGGCTTCCCAATTTTGCCCTTCATTCAGTTCGCCGTCGCCGACGATACAAAATACGCGGTAGGCAGGATTGTATTTCAGAATCAATTTAGGATAATTAGCGGTGGTTACCTGCACAGTGGGGGGATGGATGGCAGTGTGGATTTTCTCCGCTTTGGCCATGCCTGCAGCGAAGGAAAGACCCTGTCCCAATGAACCGCCGGAATAATCGATGCCGGGGGTGCACCAGCGGTCGGCGTGACCCTGGAACTGGGAGCGGAAAGCATAATATTTATCCAGCATATCGCGGGAAACATAGCCGATTTCCGGCAAGACCGCATAAATGGCCTCGGCGGCATGAGCTTTGGAGAGGACGACGCGGTCACGTTCCGGCCAGTCGCAGTTGTTCTTATCCAGTTTCAGATGATGGAAAAACAGCGCGGTGACAATATCCACGGACGACATCGTGCCGCCGGCGTGTCCCTGTTTGCTGCTTTCAAATATACGGACGATATTGCGGCGGACGAGGTTTGCCTTATCTTCAAGTTCTGCGATTACTTCTGGGCTGTGAGCCATGTTTTCCTCCCTTTAGTTTCGATTTTTACAGTGCTCAACGACAAACTGCTGCCGCATTTGGGGCAGACGTTCTTGTAATAGCCGAGAACTGTTTCTTCATTGGGGATTGCGCGCATGTAAAGCCGTCTTTTGATTTCTTCACCAAAGTACAGCATGTTATTACATTTACCGCAATAAATCTTTTCTGTCATCCCTAACCTCCTGTCTTATTTCAGAAAAAAATAGCATTTTCTACGGCTGCAGCATGATTTTGATGTCTTTCGCTTTCTTATGGGCTTCGAACGCCTTGACAGCGTCAGCCAGCGGGAAGACCGTAATCATCGGTTTCAAATCCAGTTTGGGGAGTATTTCCAGCGCCCGGGGGAAGGAATACGGCGCTAATTTGACGGAATGGACGGATAATTCTTTGGAATACATATAGAAGATGGGGAGTTCGATATCTTTGTTGCCGGGATAGACGCCGGCCCAGACGATGTTGCCGCAGCGTTCCGACAACATGACCAGCTGGCGGGCCAGGGCGGTGATGCCGGTGGCTTCGATACAGACATTAAACCCGCGGCCGTCGGTGAATTTGTTGGCGATAGCGAGCAAGTCTTCGGTCATGGGGTCGACGGTGACATCGGCGCCGAACCGCTTGGCCAGCGCGCGTTTTTCCGCAACCGGCTCAGAAACGAGGACTTTGGCGGCGCCAGCTTTGATGGCAACCTGAAGAATCAGCAGGCCGATGGGGCCGCCGCCGGTGATAATCACGGAATCGCCGGTTTTGACTTTGGCGATATCAACCGCGTGTACGGCGATGGATAACGGTTCAAGGAAAGCGCCGACATCCAGCGGTAAATCGTCCGGCAGTTTGTAAACAAGGCTTTCTTTGAAGCTGCCGTAATCGGCCATCACACCGACAAACGGGGTGACCCGTTCGCAGAAATGTTCCATTTTGTTCTGGCAGTAGTAGCAGCCGCCGCAGGTCTTGCGGAAATTCATCGCGACATGCTGCCCGATTTTGAAGTTGCCTTTGACATCTTTGCCGATTTCGACAACGGCGCCGGAGGCCTCATGGCCGAGGATTTTAACGCCGGGGCGCATCGGGGTGACGGCCAGGGGACCGCCGATAGCGCCGGGCGGAAACGCCGCGCCGACTGTGCCTTCAAGAATCTTGGGGTCGCTGCCGCAGATGCCGGCATAGGCAATTTTGACTTTAATTTCATCCGGTTCACAGACCGGTTCGGGAATATCCTGTACTTCTAAAACACCGGGGGCTTTGATGACTGCTGCTTTCATGATATCCGCTCTCCTATATTAAATGCATAATAACGTGGGATAAATGAGGTTGTCCTGATACTATATTAATATCAATGAGGGTGAGTTAGCAACTAAATATATTATTGTACGTACACGTATTTGCTCCCATATTATAATTTGTTTTATTTTGTAATGCAAAATAAGCGAGCCGGTTTT
>PMCB01000050.1:8366-8628 GCA_003153955.1 Dehalococcoidia bacterium
CCAAATTCCAAATAATGAAGACAAAATCCGAATAATAAATTATTAAAATTAGTTTCCAAGGAGAGGACTAAGGTCAGGGGACATTGTACACTTTACGCAGTAAATGTGTATAAAAAGGCTGAAAGCTGACCGCAGATTGCTGACAGCTCCCCAAAGAGGTGACAAAATCCCCTTGACAGGTCTCGAATAACCCGTCATATAATATCATTATCGTTTTAAGCGCGTACGTATCACGTTTCGTCATGCCTGTGGTGGCCGTGGG
>PMCB01000041.1 GCA_003153955.1 Dehalococcoidia bacterium
CCTTTGTCCAGCGGCGGCAGCGGATTTTTATTGGCTTCCTCATCCGTTTTGCCTTCTTCACGGATATAAAGCACGGTAAAACCGGGGAACTTATTCACCGAACTCGAGGTCCGGAACAGGTAATCGTCGACAGCGGTGTGACATTTAGCTTCGATATCCACCGTGGTATTATCATAGACCGCGGCAGCCATCTGGCTGGCGACCATTCTGTTCCAAATCAATTGATAGAGCTTAAACTGTCTGGCCTCGAGGTAAGGTTTTACCGATTCCGGCGTGCGGTGTATTTTCGTCGGGCGGATGGCTTCATGCGCTTCCTGTGCGCCTCTAACGGCCCGGGTGAAAACCCGTGCATGCTCGGGCACGTAAGCCGCGCCGTATTTCTCCCCGATGAATTCCCTGGTCTCGGTCACGGCGCTGTGCGCGACATTTGTAGAATCTGTACGCATGTAAGTAATTAGGCCGACGCTTTCCTCTTTCCCGATGGCTAACCCTTCGTAAAGTTGCTGCGCCAGCATCATCGTCTGTTCGGCGGAAAACCGGAGTTTATACCAGGCTTCCTGCTGAATAGTGCTGGTGATAAACGGCGGTGCCGGCTGCTTCAGGACTTTCTTCACTTTTAGCTGCTTGACCGTCCATTTGGCTTCCTGCAGCTTATTTTTTAAATCGGTGGATTTTACTTCGTTATTAATCGCCAGTTTGGTGCCGTCGGCAAAACTGACCAGCTGGGCGCGGAAATGGGTGGCTTTGGCCTGGTTGGTATCGGCCAGTTCCGCTTCCATCGTCCAGTATTCTTCAGGGACGAATTTTAGGATTTCCCGCTCACGGTCGACTATAATTCTCAGTGCGACTGATTGAACCCGGCCGGCCGACAGGCCGCGCCTGACTTTAGCCCACAGCAGCGGGCTGAGTTTATAACCCACCAGACGGTCAAGCACCCTACGGGCCTGCTGCGCGTCCACCAGATGCATATCAACGGAACGGGGGTGCTTAAAAGCTTCCTTGACTGCTTCCTCAGTAATTTCGTGGAAAACTACCCGTTTGAATGGCACCCCTTCCTGCTGGATTTGAGTAGCCAGGTGCCAGGCGATCGCTTCCCCTTCGCGGTCCGGATCTGTTGCCAGATAGATGGTGCCGACTTTCTTACTTGCTTCTTTCAGTTCTTTGACGGTTTTCGCCTTGACGCGCGGCACGACGTATTTCGGTTCGAAATTATGCTCGACGTCCACCCCCAGGCGGCTTTTGGGTAAATCCCGGATGTGTCCCATCGAGGCTTTGAGGTTGTATTTACTGCCTAAAATCCGCCCCAGTGTTTTAGCTTTGGCGGGAGATTCTACGATAACCAGATTCTTACTGTTACTCAACTTTAACTCCATAACTTTCTCTGGCTTCACGGGCCAGCACATACTTCATACTGCCGATGGATTTAATCAATCCCTTTAACTCCATCATAGCTAGTGTACTGCTAACCGTCGACACTGGCAAGCCGCTGCCGGCGCAAATCTCGTCAATATGCGAAGGTTCGGCGGATAGTTTGTGCAGCAAAATAGCTTCGGTATCCGAAGTTGGAATTATTTCTTTGAACTCCAGCTGCTGCGCGACGGCTTGCAGGTTCAGTTCTTCAAGGATATCCTGACAGTTCCGCACCAGCTTGGCGCCTTGCTGAATCAGGTGATTCGTGCCGCTGCTGGCTGGGGAAAAGACGCTGCCCGGTACCGCCAGCACATCGCGGTTCTGTTCCAGCGCCTGGTCGGCAGTAATCAGCGCGCCGCTGCCTTCTCCGGATTCCGTGACCAGCACGCCGAGGCTGACACCGCTCAGGATCCGGTTGCGGCGGGGAAAGTATTCCGGTTTGGGTTTGGTGCCCAGCGGGTACTCGCTGATGAGCGCCCCGTGTTCGATAATTTGTTTGGCCAGGTTGGCGTTTTCCGCCGGGTAAATCGTATCCAGGCCACAGGCAGCAACGGCAATCGTGCGGGCGCCGGCATCCAGTGCCGCCCGGTGGGCAATCGTGTCGATGCCGCGGGCCAGACCGCTGACAATGGTAATGCTATTATGAGCAAGGTCGGTGACGATTTCTTCGGTGATCTGCCGTCCGTAGGCTGTAGGTAACCTTGTACCGACGACAGCCAAACACCATTCATCTTCNNTATAATATCGGCGGATAATCGTAAATTTCTTTAAGACGGGCGGGATATTTCTCATCGTGCCAGATGAGCGCCTGCACGCCCTCACGTTTCATTTTCTCCAGTTCTTCTTCCAGATGGAGTTTGGGACGCCATGAAGCGACAGCCTTGATAACAGTATCATCGAGGTGGGCTTTTTTTAGTTCCGCCGCGCCTGCCTGCCATGCAGCTTCGAGACTGCCGAAATAACTCTCCAAATACCCCAGCCGTACACGCCCGATGCCGGGAATGAAACTGAAGCCGATCCAGTATTTTAAATCTTTGTTATTCATCTTCAAAGCAAAGTAATTCTATCAGATTTTTATCGAGCGTGCTGTTACGCCGGTGTTAACTTCTTCATTTTTATTGTATTTCTGCGAAAAGAACCACGTAGTTTTTACCGTAGACTTTTGCACAATTAGGACAGGTCGTATAAAAATAATAGAGTTTCTTAACTACCTTAGTCTGCGAATTGACATATTGCTTCATTTCTTTGGCCCAGATAGCGATATTTTTATACGGGCCCTCAAAGACCTTTGTCTGAAATGTCCCTGACATCGAAACCGTTCTCGCCCGCGGCACTTCTTTGGAGACTTCAATATAAATGTCCGCGCCCCATTTCGAGTTCTCGTCGATGAGCATCAGGTACTCGGGGATATCCGCGCCGGCTTTGATTATCAGTTTCCCGTTCTTTCTGACTTTGCCGTTCAAAGTGAGCGGCATATGGTTAAAACTCAAGATACGGTCTTTGACAAACAGTTTGTTGTTCCAGACAAATTCTTTTTCATCCCACGGCGCCGTGTCGAAGGGCGGGCAGCAGCCGGTCGGGGTTATCGGTTCCGGGGCAGCTTGAGGAGTCTGTTCCATGTTCTGTCATCTCCAAATAAAATTAAGCTGATGTGAGTGTTATCATGTTATCATGGGAAAAAGTGATTTTGCAAGAAAAGCATAACAAATTTTCTCCCGGTTTGGGGAAAATGCCGGAAAAAAGCAAATGGGGCTGATTTCGTTTAGCGGTCTTTCCAGTTCCACCACTTTAATTTATCAGGTTCAGGATTTTCCTGCCGGCGAAATAGACCGCGCAGCAAAAACGTACAGCAAACACCTGTCCTGAGTTATGCCCGCAAACTGATTGGATTACGCGAACAGCGTTTCCGGGTTTTTGCCCCTCAGGTCTGCGATGGAATTAATTCCGATGTTCTGCAAATCACGGGCAATGCTTTTCCCGACAATCCAGAGATTTCAGACAGCTTCAGATTTATTGTTTAATATTTGGATCTTATTTGGAATTTGGTTTTTGCCATCAGGTACTCAGCTTTAGCTGATGTAGAACTTGGAATTTTATCCAAGAAGAATGTTATCAATCAGTCTGGTATTCCCGAACCTGACCGCCATTGATATCAGGGCAGATTGGCTGATTGTCTTCAACTCCGCCAGTGTGGCTGTGTCGGAGATGCTGATGTAGTCGATATCGGCAAGTGGTTCTTTTTGGATCAGCGAGGTCATTTGTTTGAGGATAACAGCCGCATCTCTTTGTCCGCCGATGAAGAGTTCTTTTGCCAGCAAAAGAGATTTGTTAAGTACCGGCGCGGCTTTCCGCTGTTCCGGATTCAGATAGACGTTGCGGCTGCTCATTGCCAGCCCGTCCGGTTCGCGGATAGTCGGGCAGACAACAACTTTCAAATTCATATTAAGGTCTGCTGCCATCTTTTTTACCACCAGTACCTGCTGGGCGTCTTTTTGCCCGAAATAAGCGTTGGTCGGACGGACAATGTTGAACAATTTATTCACGATGGTGGTAACGCCGCGGAAATGCGTGGGGCGGGAATCGCCTTCCAGCGGTTTGGTGAGGTTGTCGACCGTAACCCAGGTGTCGTAGCCGTCCGGATACATTTCCTTGTCTGAGGGGAAGAAAACAACGTCCGCGCCTTCTTTTTCCAGCATTGCCAGGTCGCGCGGCAGGTCGCGGGGATATTTGGAGAGGTCTTCTTTCGGCCCGAACTGGGTGGGGTTGACATAAATGCTGACTACGACCGTTTTGTTTTCGGACCGGGCTTTCTTAACCAGGGACATATGTCCTTCATGGAGAAAACCCATGGTGGGCACAAATCCCACCGGCTCTTTGAGATTGTTCCTGAGATAAGCCATATCTGGGATGGTTTCAATAACGATCATGTTTAACACCTCAGTATTTAAAGATGAAAAAAGGGAAGTCAGAAAATATATTTAAATACAGCCGTATAATTGCCTCACCCTCTGGCTCCTTCTCCATAAATGGCGAGGGAGGAGGTAACTTAGAGGGGCTGCGCCCCTCTAACTCAAGCCTTGCCTAATACGGGACATTCCAAGACAATCTAATTTAAGATAATTTGTTTTTTACCTGTTCCAGGACAGCGGAATCGATGATGAAGCTGTTTTCCTTGGTCGGGAATGTCCCGGCTTTCACTTCGGTTTGATAATCCATAACCGCTTTGGTCATAATATCGGTTAATTTGGCGAATTGCTTGGCATGTTTGGGCGTAAAGTCCGATAGTCCGAGCATATCATTGGTTACGAGCACCTGTCCGTCACATTCCGGTCCGGCGCCGATACTGATGGTGGGGATACTGATATTTTTCGTAATCAAGGCGGCCAGCCGTAAGGGGATGCATTCCAGCACGACAGAAAATGCCCCGGCCTGTTCCACCGCTTTGGCGTCATCCACCAGTTTTTGCGCGGTTTCCAGTTTTTTCCCCTGGACAAGGTGCCCGCCAAACTGGTTAATCGATTGGGGCGTCATGCCGATATGTGCCATCACCGGGATCCCGCAATCGACGATGCGTTTTATTTTGTCGGCAACCGTGACACCGCCTTCTAGTTTGACAGCCTGGACACCGGCTTCCTGAATAAAACGGGCAGCGTTCCGCATCGCATCTTCAACAGAGATATGGTAAGTCATGAAAGGCATGTCGCCCACAATCAAGGCATGTTCTGCCCCGCGGACGACGGCTTTGCAGTGGTGAATCATGATGTCCATAGTCACCGGCAAGGCGTTTTCGTAGCCCAGGACTACCATTCCCAGACTGTCACCTACCAGAATGATGGGGATATTGCATTTATCGATAATTTTGGCAGTGGGATAATCATAGGCAGTCAAGACGGCGATTTTCTCGCCGTTCTGTTTCATGTCGCGGATATCATTAACGGTAATGCGTTTGACTAATGCAGCCATATCGAACCTCCTCAGGAAAGGATTCTATCGATGGCGCTTTTTTTTGCGGTGACCTCATTCTTGGAGTTTACATAAACCAGTGTCGGATGGAAATCTTTCAATTCGCTTTCCAGCACATTGTTGTAAGCGAGGATGATGACAATATCACCCTTATTGACGAGACGGGCCGCTGCGCCGTTGAGACAAATCTCGCCGCTTTCGCCTTCGATGGCGTAGGTGACGAGTCGGCTGCCGTTGTTGACGTCGACAACGTGCACCTGCTCGTAGGGGAGTATGTCGGCCGCTTTCATTAAATTGCGGTCGATGGTAATGCTGCCTTNNTAATTGAGGTTGGCATCGGTGACGGTGGCGCGATGGATTTTACTTTTAAGCATTACTCTCATGTTCTTCCTCCGGAACCTTTTCAGGTTTTGTTAACTTCTGGTTATTTTCTCGAAATGATTATCGGTTGTTTTACGTTTTATACCTGCTTTCAGAACGCTGCGCAGTTCAGCGGCCTTTTCTTCATCAATTTTACCTTTGGCCTGGGCGATGGGGATGGTTTGCAAGCCGAGTTCGCAATAAGTGGAGAGGGCATCCGGGGCTTCTTTTTGCAGGGCGGCAATATGTTTTTTCACGGTTTCCGTATCGCCGCGGGCAATCGGGCCGGTCAGAGCCTGCGGAATGCCGACATTTTCGATGTTATTAAGCGTTCCTTTTAAAAGCGGCAACAATGCCTGCGTGGCTTGTTCCCGGGGGATGCCGAATGTCTCCCATAAATCGTCTGCCAGTTTTACCAGCGTGACCAGATAATTGCCGGCGATAACGGCCGCAGCGTGATAAATGACCTTATCCTCCGCTTTCAGTTCAATCCAGCGGCAGCTAAGTTTTTCTGCCATTTCTTTCAGTGTGGATGAAAGCGGTTCCTCAGCTTCGATGGCAATGGTTGAGCCGGGAAGATTGGCGATTGCCTGTTTGACTCCCGCGAAAGATTGTAAGGGGTGAAAAGCGCCGGTCTGCGCGCCCATTTTCCGGGCGGGTTCCAGAACTTCGGTAGAATCGGAGCCGCTGCAGTGGACAACGCTCTGACCTTTGCGCCATTGCAATCCGGCGGCAATTTGCGGAATTACTGCATCGGGAGTGGTGATGAAAACGAAATCGGTGATATCTGCTACCTGCCGGTTATTGTTACAAGCCCGGCAGCCTTTGATTGTCCGGGCCAGTTTTTCGGCGGAAGCGAAAGTACCGCCGGAAACAGCCGCTACAGAATAGCCGCTTTCAGCGAGTCTGACAGCAAGGGCGCTGCCGACAGTGCCGGCTCCGATGATACCGATCTTTAACATCTCACTACACCTTCCAAAAATATAAATGCCCTCTCGGACATAGACGGAGAGGGCATTAAATACCTTTTTTGTTTGCCGTCTCAGTCGTTTCCGATCCAAGCGACCATTCAAGATGTATTCTTTTGTTAGTGCACTTTGTAAGATGGCTTGCGCCTGTCTTCAACTAGATACTAGCACCGTGAAAAAATGTTGTCAATATGAGACTGGCCGGGCGCAAATTGCACTCAGATAATTTATTACGTCGTTAACCCGGGTGATAACGCACACTCGCATCGTCACTAAACTTAACCAAAATGTAACTTTCCACACTCCCCCGTGATTCCTTCCTATGCCGGAACGGACACTGAAACCTACCCGATCTGCTGTCTTAGTCTCGCGGCGCGCTCTTTCCTTTCGACTAACCGCTCTTTCTCTTTGGCTACCACCGGGGCGGGCGCCTTGCTCAGGAAAGCCTCATCCTGAAGCCGGATTTCCAGCCTGGCGACATCAGCGTCTATCTGCGCGATCTCTTTCAGAATTTTTTCCCTTTCTACTGCCAGGTCGATCATACTGGCCATCGGCACGATGACATCAGCTTCTTTCAACACGGCGACCGCAAACTTTTCGCTCTGGGCTCCGGTCACCCGACCGTCTTTAAATTCCAGCGGTTTTACTTTCGCCAGCGATTGAATGGCGGACGCATAGGGGATAATGGCGGCGGCCAACTTTCCGCTGTAAATATCGGCGGCAATCCATTTGGTTGGGTCCACCTTGTTTTCTGCCCGGATGTTCCTTATGGCACGGGTGATATCAATTACCGACTCGATAATATTTTCCGCTCCGGTATCGACGGCATCCTTGTCGGCCTGGGGGTACTTCGCAATCATAATCGATTCGGTCTTCTGCCATTCGGCCGGCAGGCGGCTCTTCAGGTTTTGCCAGAGTTCTTCGGTGACAAAAGGCATGAACGGATGGAGCAAACGCAAAGCCGTTTCCAATACATTAATTAATACCGGCAGCGGCGATACAGCCTCTTTATTTTCCGGATTGAGCCGGACTTTGGCCAGTTCGATATACCAGTCGCAGTATTCATTCCACAGGAAATCATAAATGGCGCTTAACGCTTCCCCGAACTGGAAATCGGACATCATTTTATCGACGGTGGTTTCCGTGCGGCTGAGCCTGCTTAAAATCCAACGGTCTTCCACGGTGAGCAATTCCTGCCGGATTTTAAGGTCGATTTTTTCATTCGGGATACTCTTAATGACAAAGCGGGTAGCGTTCCAGAGTTTGTTGGCAAAATTCCGGCCGGCTTCCAGTTTGATCGGCGACATTTTACTATCGTTGCCCGGCGCATTACCGCTAACGACGGCATAACGCAAGGCATCGGCACCGATCTGGTCTATGACTTTCAGCGGGTCAACTACATTACCCTTGGTTTTGCTCATCTTTTCGCCTTTCTCATCGCGAATCAGACCGTGCAGATACACATATTTGAAAGGTACTTCTCCAGTATTTTCAATGCCCAGCATAATCATGCGGGACACCCAGAAGAACAAAATATCGTAACCCGTTTCCATCACGGTGGTGGGATAGAAATAACGGAAATCTGCCGTATCTTCCGGCCAACCCAGCGTGGAATGCGGCCACAATCCGGATGAAAACCATGTATCCAGCACGTCGGTATCCTGTTCGATTTTCGTTGAATTGCATTTAGGACAGGTTTTAGGCGCGTCTACAGCGACTATTGTCTCGCCGCATTCCTGACAGTAATAGGCCGGGATACGCTGTCCCCACCACAACTGACGGGACACACACCAGTCGCGGATATTTTCCATCCAGTTCAGATAGACTTTGGTGAAATGGTCGGGAAGAATCTGGATTTTACCGGTCTTCACTACTTCAATCGCCGGTTTGGCGAGGGGTTCCATCCTGACAAACCACTGCGTACTGGCCATCGGTTCAATCAGGGTCGCGCAGCGCTGGCAGTGCCCCACGGCGTGGCTGTAATCCTCGATTTTAACTAATAATCCCAACCGCTCCATCTCTTCTACCACCCACTTCCGGCAGGCGAACCTGTCCATGCCTTTACACGGGCCGGCATTTTCGTTCATGGTAGCATCCTTGTTCAGCAGGTTGATGAGCGGCAGTTTCTGCCGCTGCGCAATCTCAAAGTCCACCGGGTCGTGTGACGGCGTGACTTTGACCGCGCCTGTGCCGAAGGCCTTATCCACGATGGCATCGCCTACGATGGGGATGCGCCGGTTCATGATAGGCAGCATGATTTCTTTGCCAATGATATTTATATAGCGTTCATCTTCAGGGTTGACCGCTACGGCGGTATCGCCGAGCATAGTTTCGGGACGGGTGGTCGCGACAATCAGAAAGCCGCCGCCGTCGGCCAGCGGATATTTCAAATGCCAGAGGTGGCCGTGTAAATCTTTGTGGTCGACTTCGAGGTCGGAGAGGGTGGTAGAGCAGCGCGGGCACCAGTTAATAATGCGCTCCCCGCGGTAAATTAAACCTTTATTGTAAAGATTGACGAAAGTAGTACGGACGGCCAGCGACGGTCCGGGGTCCAGGGTGAATTTCTCCCTCGACCAATCGCAGGAAGTACCCAGACGGCGGTGCTGCATGCCGATATTGGAACGGCACTGATTTGTCCATTCCCACATCCGCTCCAGGAACTTCTCCCGCCCGATTTTGTAACGGGTAGTGCCTTCTTTGGCCAGCAACCTTTCCACTACTACCTGCGCGGCGATGCTGGCGTGGTCGACGCCCGGCAGCCAGAGGGTGGGGTCGCCTTGCATGCGGTGCCAGCGTGTCATTGCGTCTTCTACGGCGGCGGTCAGGGCGTGCCCCATATGTAAATCACCGGTCACGTTAGGCGGAGGCATAATGATAGTGAAAGGTTTCTTTTTCGCGTTGATTACAGGCTTAAAATAGTCCTTTTCCAGCCAGAATTTGTACCATTTGTCCTCGACCGTTTTGGGGTCATAGGTTTTGGGCATTTCCTGTTCAATTAATGGCGTATCGGTCATAATAATCTCCCTATGCAGCTTTTGGCTCGTATTAATAAAAAAAGCCGTCCTGGTGGACGGCCTCGATTCGGTCTGAGACGAGCCCACTTGCCGGCTTTAAATTGTAACGACGACCACGGTTCTTTTCATATATTACTCTGTAAAACGTAAGATACCATATGACCGGCAGAATGTCAATTTAATGATATCTCTGCATCATTCCTTGATAAAAATGTTTCGGCTAGTCTTAAAATTACCTCTTGACAAACTTGATTTTTACGCTCATTATGTATAATCAAAGCAGCGTCAGTACACGGAGGAAGGGATACAATTCAATTCAATAAGTAGGGGATAAAAGGAGGAGTAGAAATGACTAAGACCTCGCCATGCGTTATCACCATTAGTCGCCAATTGGGGAGCGGTGGAGCCTACTTAGGTCAACGGTTGGCACAGAGCCTGAAATTTTTGTATCTGGACCATGAAATTGTACACCAGGCCGCGGAAGAACTGAAAATCCCCGTGGAACACCTCGCGGTGCGCGATGAAAAAGTCACTTCCAACTGGCAATCGGTGCTGCAGTCTTTCGCCTATGGCAATGCCTGGTCGTATGCCCCGCCTTCGCTCGATGTTCTGAACGACGCTGATTTCTACAATGTCGAATCTGATATCATTACAAAAATTGCCAAACAATGCTCAGCGGTTATCGTCGGGCGCGGCGGTCATTATGTCTTGAGGGAACACCCCAGATGTTTAAATATCTTTTTACATGCCGACGTTAAATTCCGCCAGCACCGTGTTGAAGAAGTGTATCATGTTTCGCCGGAACATGCGTTGAAATTGATGAATTCCGTCGACCGAGAACGGGCGCGCTATCTGAAAATGCTGACCGGTCAGGATTGGCTGGATGCCCGGCAATATCATTTATCGCTTGATACCGGTGTATTGGGGATGGAAAAATCCGAAGAGATTATACTGGAAACATTCCGGGTGCGGTTCGGCAGCGGGGCGCTGCAAACGCAGGAAGCAGTTAAGGCCTGAACCATCTCCTGCTGTGCGGCAACACGATGATATCAGGGATGCTCGCAACTTCTGCTCGCGGATTCTTGACATTCATTATCCCTTTTACTATAATTCAAGCTACTGTCTGTCCGGTTATTCCCCAGATGACATAACTCGAGAAATTGATTCGATTACATTGATTTTAACAGCCATTTTGATAGTCATATTTCTTCCGGATACGCATTTAGTTAACTCGTTTTTAATAATAAAAAGTAAATATGGAGGTAAATAAAACAATGGGTCAAAGATTAAAAGGTAAAGTCGCTGTAGTAACCGGCGGGGGTGGAGGTATTGGAAGAGGCGTAGCCTTAGCAATGTCTGCCGAAGGCGCGAGCGTTGTTGTTACCGACCCCGGTGTCAAAGATGGGGTCAAGGTTGCAGATAAAGTAGTTGACGAAATAAAGAAATTAAACGGGAATGCTGTGGCGAATTATGATAGTGTAGCTACAATTGTCGCCGCGGAGAAGATTATTGACGCAGCAGTCACCAATTTTGGCAGAGTAGATATCTTAGTGAATTGCGCCGGCAATTTCATGCCGGTACCGACAGTGGAAATGACACAGGAAAACTGGGATTCGATTATGGCCGTTCACCTCGGTGGGCATTTCGCTTGCAGCAGGGCGGCCGCCAAACAAATGATAAAACAAAAAAGTCCCGGCAGCATCACAAACATCTCCTCCTTTGCGGGTTTCCCCCGGTACGATCCGAGAGGCGCTGCATATAGTACTGCAAAAGCAGGGGTAGTTGGTTTTACTTTAGCGCTATCATATGAATTTAAACAATATGGTATCCGAGTAAACGCGATATTCCCCCTGGCTACCACGCAGCTCTTTCCCGGAACAACACCACGGGGAGGAAGTATCATGCCGTCGACAACCGGCTTGAACCCCGAGGACATTGCCCCAATATTTGTCTATCTGGGCACTGATGAAGCTAAAGATGTAACCGGCCAGATGATTTATGCTGCCGGCGGAGATTTCTGTATACTGGACCGACCGATGAAACCCCGTTTGTTTGTTCGCAAGACCGGCAAATGGACAGTAGACGAACTCGTCAGTACCTTCCCCGGTTTGAATCTGGAAGTATAGAATATTTTTCACCGATATTAGATAACGAACAAAACAGAGCTCGTGATTTGGAAACTGATCGCGAGCTCTGTGTTTAAAAAGTTCTGCCCATTGGTAAATTAGTTTGTGAAATATATTTGTAGCAGTGTGTTCCGGTAGGGTAGAATAACTTTTAAACGGTTGCGATATTTTGAAAGATAAATTTGAAAATAGGGAATGGAGTTTATTAGAGGAGTTATCAAATGGCTGTTAAGTATACGAAAGTCAATGAGATGAAGCTGGTGGCTTTTTCCACCAAAGTTTTGGAAAAAACGGGCATGCCGCACGACGATGCTTTCATCGCTTCGCGGCTGATGGTGAACACCGATTTGCGCGGCATTGCATCACACGGTGTAGCTCATCTGAACGGATTATATGTCAAACGGTTAAAAACCGGGTTCGTCAAGGCCAAACCGGATATTAAAATGTACAGCGGCGCGCCGGCTACTGCCACGATCGACGGCGACCGCGGATTGGGATTTGTCGTCGGGCACAAAGCAATGCAGGAGGCAATTTCCCGCGCCAAAACCTACGGTATGGGTGCGGTTACCTGCCGCAACACCACCCACTACGGCGCCTGTTCCGCCTACTCCTTATTGGCGCTGCCGGAAGATATGATCGGTTTCTCCTGTACTACCGGTGGGCTCAACGCGGTTGTTCCCGGCGCTTCCGGACGCACGGCCGGAATGAATGCCATGAGTTTCGCCGCGCCTTCGAACAAAGAATTTCCTTTCTGCCTGGATATGTCTTCCACAATGGCTGCCTGGGGAAAAGTTGAAATTGCATTACGCACCGGCGACATGCTGCCGCTCGGCTGGACGATTGACCCGGACGGGAATCCGATTACCGACCCCAAAGAGGATGAAATAAAGAAAGGCGCCATGGTCATGCTCGGCGGCACTAAAGAACTCGGTGTCTACAAAGGCTTCGGGTTAAACCTGATGATAGACATCCTGAGCAGCACTTTAGCGGCCTCGGTTTGCCTGCCGGAACTTTTCCAGTCGCCGTCTACCGCCAGCACCTGCACCCATTTCTGCATGGCCATGAAAATATCCGGTTTTACCCCGCCCGAGGAATTTAAAAAGGGCATGGACCGTCTGATTGAAACCTACCACAACCTGCCGAAAGCCAAAGGTGTGAAGAATATCACTATTCCCGGCGAACTCGAATGGGCATTAGTGCTGGACCGTAAAAAGAACGGCATCCCGCTGGATGAAGTCGTGATACAGTCACTGAAAGAACTATCAACGGAATTCAAAGTAGATTTCGATATCATTTAAAAATAAGGCTACAAGTTCAGTCCTGAATTTGAAAAAGTAAAAAGAGGGAGTGCGAAAGCGCTCCCTCTAATATTTTGGGCATGACACAGTACTGATTTTCTTTACCCTTTAATCTGCAGGAAGCGGGCATAACGTTCGTCCCAGCTGCCGGTGCGCTGCGGTTCGTAGGCGACAAGCGGGAAAGATTGTTTGACGATTTCACGCAGTTCGGGGTGTGATTTCACGGCGCCCAATGCCATTGCCTGGACTAAAATATTGCCGATGGCAGTGGCTTCGACCGGACCGGCATAAACTGGTAACCCTGTAGCATCCGCCGCGAATTGGCACAGCACCTGATTCTGAGAGCCGCCGCCGATAATATTGATTTGTGTGATTTTCCGGCCGCTGATTTCCTCGATTTGTTTTTGCACATACCGGTAATCCAGCGCCAGGCTCTCCAGGATTAACCGCACATATTCCCCGACATTGCGGGGAACAGGCTGACTGTGAGTCCGGCAATAACCGGCAATAGCCTTTGACATCGATTCGGGTTTAATGAAATCAGGGGCATCCGGGTCGATTACCGCGCCGGTGGAGGGAGTATTCTTGCCCATTTCGCTGAGTTCGGCGTAGGAATAGTCCTGTATTTTGGCTTCTTCCCTTTTGAATTCCTGCAGCAGCCACAATCCGGAGATATTTTTCAGTACGCGGTAAGTATCGCAAATCCCGCCTTCGTTGGTGAAATTGTATTTAAAAGCTTTCTCACTGATTATCGGTTTTTTAGATTCAATACCCATCAGCGACCAGGTGCCGGAACTGATATACGCCGCCGATTCCGAACTAAGCGGGCAGGCTGCCACCGCGGAGGCGGTGTCATGGCTGCCCACGGCCAGCACCGGGGTTTCGTTGATGCCGGTTTCCTTGCGTATTTCCGGCTCCACCATGCCGATGACAGTGCCGTGCCGGACAACTTTTTGCATGATATTAATAGGCACGCCGAGTTGGGCGAAAATTTGCTTTTCCCAGGCATCGGTCCGGATATTATAAAGCTGGGTGGTGGTGGCAAAAGAAAATTCGGTGGCTTTCCGGCCGGTAAAGAAATAATTGAAAATATCTGGCACAAAAAGCAAGTCTTTAGCGATTTCCAGCTGCGGATTTTTCTCCAGCGACATCGCGTACAGTTCGAAGATGGTATTGAAATACTGCAGCTGAATGGAAGTCAGTTCGTAAAGTTTTTCCCGGGTCATTTTTGTCAGGAATTTATCCCGGGCGGGCAAGCGGCGGCTGTCGCGGTAAGCAATCGGGTCTCCGATTAAAAATCCGTTGCCGTCGAAAAGGCCGAAATCCACGCCCCAGGTATCGAAGCCGATGCCGTCGATTTTCCCTGTTTTTTGCGCAACTGCAGCGGTGATGCCGGTCAGCATTTCGCGGTACATGCCGATGACATCCCAATGCAAAACGCCGCGGACATTTATCATGCCGTTAGGGAAGCGGTGCAGCTGCTGAATCTGCAGCTTTTTGTTGTTGTCCAACGTGCCCAGCATCGCGCGGCCGCTTTCCGCTCCCAGGTCGAAGGCCAGATATTTTCCCATGTGTGGTGCTCCTGAAAATTAGCTTTGCATAGGTTCGAGTTTATTGCACGCAATCTCCTCTCCCTTGCCGGGAGAGGGAATAGGTAATCCGAAAACCATGATTCCGTTCCTAGTAGATATAGAATAATATATCATTACCTCAATTACAAATACTAAATATTTCTATATGCTAGAGAAAGGTTCAATAGAGTTCTAATCCTTTTAGCTCCACCAATAAAGACTATCCCACCGCAAATTCCACAATTTTATTTTGAGTTAAACTAAATCACAATTACTCTTGTTGTTGGCTCGCGAAACAAGTTTAGTACCCTTGGTACTCTATTCGTTAAGGGTATATGACCTTCTTGAAGATTGGACGTTGTCCAATCTTTTCATATTGTTTCGGGAGAAAGATTTATAACTTGGGCAAACTTCGTCTAACGGTTTGCGTCCGCCGCTGTTTCGTTTAAAACGAGCCAATAAAGTCCCAGCTGGCGTATTGCTTCAGCGAAATCATTGAAATTCACGGGCTTGCGAATATAACTGTTTGCCCCCATTGAATAACCGTTAATCAGGTCACTTTCCTCTTTGGAAGAAGTAAGAATTACCACCGAAAGGAGTTTCGTGCGGTTATCAGCACGAATTTTTCTCAAGACTTCAAGCCCATCAATTTTAGGCAAATTAAGATCCAATAACACCACCTGAGGCATGACACGTAAATCTCTGCCGGCCCAATTTCCGTTGCCAAAGAGATACTCCAAAGCCTCCACGCCATCGCGCACCACCACTTTGTTCAGAATATGAGATTTCTTGAGGGCGCGTTCAGTCAACAGAACATCGTCGGCATTGTCTTCCACCAGTAATATAATCTTTTCTTCCAATTATTATCTCCGAAACCAGCCACGAATAAAATTTAAGCGTTGAATTAAACCTTATTTGCTGTTAAATATATAGCCAGTTTTAGGTACTGTGCTGATAATTTTAGCATCCGCAGGGTCGACTTCAATTTTTTGTCTCAGACGGCTCATCCAGGTTCTTAATATCCTGTAGTCATCCCAATACTCAGGACCCCAGATGCGAGATAATAAGTTATAATAAGTCATCAGATGTCCCGCATTCACTGCAAGTTCCCTCAACAATAACCACTCAATACGGGTTAGTTTCACATCCTTACCCCGAACATTCAAATGGCGCTCATCGAAATTGATATTCAGGCCTTGCACAATAAGTTCCCCGGGAGTATTCTTCCGTTCCAAAAAACTCAGCCGCCGCCTTATAGCTTCAATCCTGGCGACGAGCTCATCCGAATTAAAAGGCTTCGCTATATAATCGTCAGCGCCCAGCGCCAGACCTTTGATTCTATCGGAATCGTCACCCCTGGCACTGAGCATGATAACCGGCAATTGCGAAAAAGTTCGTAGCTCCTTCAGAGTCTCAAAACCATCTTTTTTCGGCATCATTACATCAAACACCATTAAATCGGGCGCTTGTCCCTGAACCTGTTCCAACGCTTTATTGTCAATTCAGTGTAAAGTAAAATGTGGCACCTTTCCCAACCTTGGCTTCCGCCCAAACTTCTCCGCCGTGGCGACGGATGATACGCTGAACTGTCGCCAAACCAATCCCGGTGCCAGCGAATTCTGTTGCTTTATGAAGGCGCTGGAAGGGCTGGAACAGTTTACTGGCATAGGTCATGTCGAATCCAACGCCGTTATCCCGCACAAAATAAGCCTGTTTTCCTTTATGCTCTACCGTACCCATTTCAATTCGCGGTTCTGCCGTCTTGCTGCTGTATTTCCAGGCATTACCCAATAAATTCTGCAACACCAAATTTAGCAGATTTTTATCGCCTTGAACGGTCATATCGGGGGTAATAGAAACTTTCACTTTACTATCAGGTTCATCTTGTAGAAGATTACTAACGACTTTCCGGGCCAGATCGCTAAGATCTAACTTTTCCATATTTAACTCGCCGCGTGTAACCCGGGATAGTTGAAGCAAATCGTCCATAAGCTGACCCATCAGTTCGCCGGAATCGGATATTTTTTTGAGATACGATTTCCCTTCTTTATCCAATTCGTCGTTATAATCTTCGAGCAGGACGTTGCTGAAACCGGTAATGCTCCTTAAGGGTGCCCTTAAGTCATGTGAAACAGAATACGAGAAAGCTTCCAGTTCTTTGTTGGAAGCCTCCAGTTCAATAGTACGTTGTTTCAATTGGTCTTCAGCTTGCTTGCTATCGATAATGTCGGCTGCCTGGCGGGCAAGTAAATCCAATAAGCGGAGTGTACGGTCATCCGGTAGGTGCGGCGTCTTATATTGAGTTGAGAACATACCCAGAGTTTTTCCGGACCGGCTTACCAGCGGCGTGGATTGAATCCCGCGAATGTCGGCTTTGAGCTGGATATCAAGCGCGGGGGTACCAATGAAAATTGAACTTTGCTCAACATCCTCAACAATTACGCGCTCACCGCGCTCCAGTGCCGTTCCGCAGGTCCCTTTTCCTTTTGAAACGGTGCTCCAGAAATCCAGCCACCAAGCGGGGTATCCCCGATAAGCCACGATTTTGAGATCTTGGGTATCAGGATCAAGTAATTGGATGTTACCGAAGTCAGCGCCAGAAATGGAAATTGCAGCATCGACGGTTTCAATCAGGATCGGCTCTAATTTCCCTTCCTGCAAAGAAAGAGTTCCAAGTTTTTGTAACACAGTCATGGCTGCGAGATCGGATGATGTTTGTTTCTGTGCATCCGTTATTTTGTCCATCAGGTGTTGTTTTTCCTGTTCTGACCGCCTACGTTCGGTGATGTCATTAAAGACAGTTCCAAAGCGCCCCTTTTGGGGAGAAAAAGCAGAGATGCTGAAGTATTTTTGCATGGGAGGGAAATAGGTTTCGAATGACTCCGGTTTGCCCGAGGCTGCTACTCTTTCATAAATGTCAAAATAAGGAGGAGTTCCCGTTCCATAAAGTTCCGAGGCCTTTTTCCCGATGGTTTTTTCTCTAGTTAGACCTGTGATCTGTTCATAGGCTGGATTTATGTCCAGAATTCTGTAATCCACACCTTTGCCCGATTCATCATAAATTATTTCATGGAGGCAAATGCCTTCATTCATTGTGAAATTCATAGAACGGAATTTCTCTTCGCTCTGTCTCAAGGATTCTTCAGCGATTTTACGTGAGGTAATATTTCTGCCGTAAAGCAGAGAGCTTTTAGTGACAGGAACATAGACTATTGTTTGCTCATACCATGAGGTGCCTATATTAATATCTTTGGTTACCGAATGTGTTTTATCTTTTTGAATTGCGTCAAATAAATCCATTAAGAATGCCTGTTTATGTCCCTGCGTATTTAAAGGGAAATCCCTTTTTGCCGCGGGATTGGCATATTTAACGTTACCGGAAAAATCCAACTCAATAATCGGGTTGGGATTAAGTTCTGGGAATGAAGCCAGGTGGATAATTTCTGATTCTGCACTCTTTCGTTTTTCGCGTTCACGTAATCCGTTTATTCCAAAAGCAAGGTCACCGGCTAGCATCTCCAGTAATTTAACTTCAGCTGCATTAAAATAGTTTGGCTCTGTAGAGTATAGGGTAAGCACCTCAAAAACTCTGCCATCTTCATCAGCCAAAGGTAACGCAATGCTCGAACGAAAGCCTCTTAACAATGCAGCTTCACGCCATGGGGCGGCTGCGGGTTCTGAGGTAAAATCCTGGAAAAAGTACGTCTTATTATTACGTGCGGCTAATCCGGTGGGACCTCGTCCTCTCTCATTATCGGCCCAGGTGATTCGAGCATTGATAATGTATTCTTCATCGCCCCAATAAGCTAAGGGGTGCAATGATTTGGCTTCGTCGCGCTGGACTGAAGACACCCAAGCCGTGCGGTAACCTGCTGAAGTACACAGGATGCGGCAAACGTCGGATAAAAGAGTTTGTTCGTCATTGGCGTGAACGATAACCTGGTCACATTCATTGATGGCTTTTAGTTCACGATTAAGTTGAAAGACTTCTTTTTCCGTCTTTTTCCGGTCAGTAATATCAATCGTTGTCCAGATGATGTGTGCTTGGCTATTTATCTCGATTTTTTCTGCGGAAGTGAGGGCATTTATTTCGGCTCCGGTCCTGGTTCTAGCCGTAACCTCGTAATTGAGTATTTTGCCGTGTTGCTCTAATAGATGCACTATTTCTTTTCGCTCAATCGGATTAGCGTAAATATTAAGTTCAGTCGCTTTTTGCCCGATTAACTCCTCCCGTAGATATCCGAACATATTCAAGAAGCTTTGATTTACATCGATAAATGTTCCGTCGTTAATTCTCGAAATGGACAATCCAACAGGGCTTGAGTGAAAGGCTTTAGAGAAGCGATTCTCGCTTTCTTTTAATTTTTCTTCCTCTCGAATGCGTTCCGTGATATCATGGCCAATTACAAAAGCAATGTTGGGGTTATCTCGCGCAAACGATATGTTTAGAATTGTGTGCATGACAGAACCGTCTTTCTTCCGGACCTGGAATTCCACCGAATCATCAATATTCTCTCCGGCAAGCTGCCTTTTGACTCTGTCAGCAAAAAGTTTTTTACTATCGCCAACGAGAAACTCACCGGGACCGAGAGCAAACAATTCTTCTTTAGAATAGCCTGTAAGAACAGATACGGCATCATTCAGGCTGATAAAACGCTGTTTGCTATAGTCTATCTCGAAGATGCCGGTGGGAGCATATTTGATTAAAGCATTCGCTTTAGCCTCGCTCTCTTTCAATGCATCTTCAGTTCTCTTGACTTCTGTAATATCGTTACCGATTGCCAATATCTCTTTAACTTGTCCCTGAGAATCATAAATGGCTTTATTTGTCCATATGACTTGAACAATACTTCCATCCTTGCGAATATTTTCGTTCGATGAAGAGGGATGGTTTTGAGTATTTGCAACGATATCCTTGACAAATGTATCCATATCCCGTCCGCTGGTTTCAACATGAGGGACAAGCATCATTATATCGTTTCCTACCAACTCATCTGCCGAATAGCCAAAGAAGCGCAGTCCAAAATCATTAATGAACTTAATCTTCCGGTTGGAATCCCACCGTACGATAATACTGTTCGCTGTTTCAACTAATTCACGGTTTTCGATTTCACGCTGTCTAAGTGCCTCTTCAGTTTTCTTTTTCCCGGTAATATCTGAAATTATGGTTGTGAATGTGCCCAGTTTAGTCGAGAATACAAAAACTTGAGCATAAATAGCCATCGCCGGGAAATAGGTCTCAAACGAAAGGGATTTTCCGGAAGAAGCTACCTCTGCATAAATATCGAGATTAGGAGGCTTGGCTACATCGAATATTTGAGTTGGGCTTTTGCCGACCATCTGTTTTTTTGAAATTCCGGTAACAGTTTCATACATAGGGTTAACATCTACGATTTTATAATCAATTGCTTTCCCAGAGGAATCGTAAACCATTTCATGTAAAGCGACGCTCAGATTTATCAAAAAGAACAGTTTTCTGAATTCAGTTTCTCTTTTTATTGCTTTTACCTTGACGGTCTTGCGAGTCTGCAACGTCGAGCGATGAACTATTCTTTCTTTGTTTCCATGTTTTCCGGACTTATTTTCCACGGCTACCACTCCTGATTGATCGGGTAACGGATATCCTTTATTTGTAAGGCAATAGTAACGGTTGTGAAATTTCACTCATTAAATTTGGGAGAAACCAAGGCCATAGCAATTGAAGGACAGTCAAATGAAAATATTAGCATTGTTTGCATTCCGTTACAACGAGGAAACCGGTTGCGTTATGCTTTTATAATGGTTTGAAGTGAAATGGCATAAAATTGTAATATTTTTTGACGAAATGTGAAATTTATCCCTCGGTCGATCTTCCCATTGTCTTTTTCCTTACTGAGACGATACGGTAGACGAGGGCTCCAACAGGTTGTAATAAGTCGGCTTGCAGTTTGATAGGCGGATACCTTTGGTATAATCTATGCCAAGACCGAAGCGCAAATTCTACGAGTCGATGAAGAAAATACTGGTTGATGGTCAGATACTAGCCAAAGAATACAGATACCTTCTTCGGCTGGTGGTAAAAGGGACGTATGGGAATACCTGAATAAAATGGGTAAACCGCGTAGAAATCGAATAGCTCGAATCCGTT
>PMCB01000042.1 GCA_003153955.1 Dehalococcoidia bacterium
CCCATAGCGCCCAGTAAAGGGTTAATTTAAGGGAATTTTCACTTACCGAAATCAGGACCGGCATCTCCCCCTGAAAAAACTGACCCCACTCTCCCTTTCGAAAAAGGGAGATACCGAGGGATTTATCCAGGGGATAGTGCAGGGAAATTCATCTCCTGATTCGGCCGAAGGTACTTTTATTTCGGTAGACTTACATCGAAATAAAAGTACAAAGTCATTCCAGTTTGGGCCGAAAACCCAAATCGCCCCTCGTTCTTTAGAAAACGTGGAGTGCTTCCGCATACTTACTTTCAATAATAGTTTCGTGAAATTTCAAAATGTATTTTTGAAGTTTAGTTAAAACGTATTTCTAACTTTCCAAATCGTTCCTGATTGACTTTGTTTGCCTGAGCCGATAGAATGAACCTGTATTTTCAAAAATCAGGGGTGCCTAAATGCAAAATAATTCAAATATAATATTAGAAACAGAACGGCTGCTTATACGTGATTTCGTGGAAGCAGACTGGCTTGATTCTCATGAATACGATTCCGACCCGGAAGTGGTGAAATACCAGCCTTTCGGCCCGAACACGGAAGAAGAGACGAAAGCCCACATCAGCCGGGCGATTGCCCGTCAAGAAGAATCGCCGCGCATGTTTTATGATTTTGCGATTGTTAGAAAATCGGACAATAAGCTTATCGGTGAATGCAGCATTAATATCACCAACGCCGGTAACAAAGAAGCGATGCTCGGTTATTTATTGAACCGGAAAGACTGGAATCATGGTTATACAACCGAAGCTGTAAGAAAAGTTATCGCTTTCGGATTCGAGCAGCTTGGATTACACCGTATCATCGCCAGCTGCGACCCTGCGAACACCGGTTCTTACCGGGTAATGGAAAAAACCGGTATGCAGCGGGAAGGGTATTTGCGGGAAGAGAGAATGTTCAAGGGCGTCTGGCGCGATTTTTTGCTGTATTCCATCCTGGAAAAGGAGTGGCAGAACCTTAAAAATGCCCTGCCGGAGAGAGAAGATACAGAAAACGACGGCGGGAGAGAGGTTGAGTATCTGGAGAAAAACCAGAACGACCTGAATATAATCCGTCCCCTGTGGGAAAAGCTCAATGCGCATCACATCACGGTTTCGAGGTATTTCAAAGACACCCGCGCGGTGACCACCTTCGATATGAGAAAAAAACAGTTAATGGAAAAATCATACCAGGGAGCGCTGCGCATCGACCTGGCCCGGGACGCGGTGACGAAGGAATTTATCGGGTACTGCGTGACCAGCGTGGACCCTGAGAAACAGGGGGAAATCGAATCGATTTACGTGGAAAAAGACTACCGCCTGTCCGGCATCGGGGATAGCCTGATGACGCGGGCACTGGCCTGGCTGGAAACGGTGACGGTGAAAAAGACGATTCTGGGCGTGGCCGAGGGCAACGAGGGCGTTTTCGCGTTTTACCGGCGGCATAATTTTTACCCGCGGGTGACGGTGCTGATGCACCGGCCGGAGCTGGCGGCGAAGACAGAGCAGTAAATATGGGGAAAAAATTGTTTTCGGCGGCAGATATTCCTTTGCTGGAATTCGACCCGGATCAAAAAGCGCTGATCGAACCGGGGATGTTTCATAACAAGCACGATTTACCGGAAGCATGCGTAATGATTTTTTATGCTGAGGTCATTCACAAATTATTAGACGAAGGTATTCTAAAGAAAGCTTATTCGCTTGCCCCTTACGGTGTTACGATACTGCCGGTCGATGTGTTTACTGCCCAAACACCGATAGGCGATGTTGCGGTAGTTTTTCCGGGGATCGGGGCACCGATCGCGGCCGCGATATTGGAAGAGTTGATAGCACTTGGCTGCCGCAGGTTCGTAGCCTGTGGTTCGGGCGGTGTCCTCAAACCGGAACTGAAGAGAGGAACTGTCGTTATCCCGGATTCTGCGGTCAGGGACGAGGGAACTTCTTATCATTATTTACGGCCGGCGCGGACCGTAGCAATGGATCCCATGGTTGTAACAAAACTGGAAAACGTGCTGAAAAAACATCATATTAATTATGAAACCGGCAAGGTCTGGACAACTGACGCCTTTTACCGTGAAACGAAGAAAAAGATTGCGGAAAGAAAAGCCGAGAACTGCCTGATGGTGGAAATGGAGTGCGCGGCATTCCTGGCGGTGGCTAAATTCCGTAATGTAGTGTTCGGACAATATCTTGGGGCGGGTGACGATGTCAGCGGGGATGAATGGGACCCTCGTTTTGAGAGCAATACTATGCCATTTACGGAAAAGTTATTCTGGTTATCGGTGGAAGCGTGTTTGAGTTTGTAGGGATTTTATTGACCAAATGAAGGATAGGGAAATTTGCAGATCTTTAATCAGAATATTGAAGTCTCAACAGTATTAAATAACACACAATGCCCCATCTCCTTGCCTCTTCCCTGTACATTTTGCCTTAAGGGCAATAGTATTTCGGCTTCAGCCTCAAGGAAGAGGGTTTTTTATTATCAAAGAGTGGCTCAACGCCCCTCTTGAACTCCCTTAGCTGGCAAGGAACAGGGACGGTAAAAATGAATTGTACAATATCTTCAAAAATAGAATCACATCTTAAATTGATTACTGACATCTGGCGGCTAATTGCAGGCTCCAAAATCTGTATTGCTAAAAGCGGGGTTTTTCATTAGAATTAAGGTTGTGTCTTGATTGTTATCATTTTCGAGACGTGCGGCAAGTATTCTTTGGAGGACGGGTGATTGAAAGCTTTAGGGAAACATTTACTGCTGGAACTAAACGGTTGTGACCACAAGCTTCTCAATGACATCAGTTTTATCAAAGAAACTATGCTGGCGGCGGCGAAAGAATCAGGCGCCACAATCCTCGGGGAATCATTTCACCAGTTCAGTCCGCAGGGTGTCAGCGGCGTCATCATCATTGCCGAATCCCACCTGACGGTTCATACCTGGCCGGAACACGGTTATGCCGGGGCGGATATTTTCACCTGCGGCACCCGGGTCAAGCCGGAAAAAGCCGCCGAAGTCATCATCGCCAAATTGAAACCAAGTACCCATTCCATCATTCTGATGGAGCGCGGGATAATCGTTTCTAAGCAAAAAGCAAAAGGATAGGAAATAATGGAAATTGAATTTTCGAAATGGTTTTTTGACGAAGTAAATCCGCATTTATTGCAGCTGCACGCGTTTGAAGGGATGATATATTCCGGCAAGACCAAGTTCCAGACGCTGGAGATAATGAAAAGCCCTGTTTTTGGCAAAGTCCTTTTGCTGGATGGCAAGATTCAATCCAGTGAAGCGGACGAGTTCATCTACCACGAGTTGCTGGTGCATCCGCCGATGCTGGCGCACCCGAAACCGGAGAAGGTTTTCATTGCCGGCGGCGGGGAAGGCGCGACGCTCCGCGAAATCCTGAAACACCCGTCCGTGAAGAAAGCAGTGATGGTTGACATCGATGCCGACGTCATCACAATTTCCAAAAAATATTTGCCGGAATATGCGGCCGGCGCTTTCGAAGACAAGCGTTCCAAAGTTTACAATACCGACGCCCGCAAATGGCTGGCGGAAAGCAAAGAGAAATTCGACGTAATTATTATCGACCTGACGGAGCCGGTGGAAAAAGGGCCGGCTTACCTGCTCTACACCAAAGAATTTTACCAGATTGTCCAAAGTAAACTGACTGAAAACGGCGTAATTTCGGTGCAGGCCGGCTGCGCTTCATACACGGAACTGCTAAACCTGAAAGCTGTGAGTCATACGCTGAAAAGCATTTTCCCCATCGTGAGTATTTATCAGGCCGATATCCCATCGTTCGGCGGCCCCTGGGGGTTTACGGTGGCATCGATGAATCTGGATGTCGCTGCAATGACGCCCGCCGAAGTGGATAAGAAACTAAAAGCGCGGAGAATAACCGACCTGAAGTTTTATGACGGCTTGACCCATATGCAAATGTTCACATTGCCAAAACATATGCGCAAAGCGACCAGGGGCGGCAGACTGATTACCGACGATTCTCCCCTTTATCTGTACAAAGGTTAAACACAGATAATGGCGTCGTCCTGACTTTTTCCCGCGGTACCGCGAGATTTTGGCGTTTATCTGAATGTAAAGGGACTGGTGCATACCTTGCTCTGGATAGTGACTTCTCTGGCCACGGCGATTGTAATTTCAATCGCGAACATTCTCGACAGCCATGTCCTTTCAAAGAAACTAACGGGTTTGTCCCCATACCTGCTGACGATGGCTGTTTTTCAGGCGGTAACGGCGCTGATAGCGCTGGCTATTTTCCCTTTTCCCTCGGCGCCAAGGTTGGCCGACATCATGGCAGGCATCGGGGGCGGGCTGGCCAATGCCGTGGCCCTCGTCATTTTACTGAACGCGCTGCAAAAAGGGGAAGTGTCCCGGGTGATTCCGGTCACGAGCAGTTTCCCGATTTTCGTTGCCCTGTTATCGATGCCGCTGCTGGGGGAAATGTTAAGCTTCACTGGATGGTTAGCCGTGCTTTTGACCGTGGCCGGCGCGGTGCTGATTTCCTTACAACTTGAGGGCGGGGGTAAGAAAACTAAATTGCAGAAATCGTTTCTGCTGCTGTTATTTGTGGCGTTGCTGTTTTCGGTCTCAAATATCGCATACAAATATGCAATGACGACGATATCAACCTGGAACACGTTCACGATCAACGGCATTTGCATCGCCGCGGTTGCGCTGATTTTTTCCGCCAGGAAGAAAAACATCCTGGAACTCAAAAACCTGGAACAGCGCAACCACAAAATAGGGTTAATAATGGGAAACCAGACAGTGGCGGCTGTGGGCATCGTGCTGTCATTTATTGCCATCCGCAGCGGCCCGGTAGCCCTGGTTTCAACAATCATGAATATCCGGCCGGCGTTTATTTTGATTTTCTCGTTGATCATCAGCCGGTTTTACCCTGGTTTTATTACGGAGCACATGACGAGAAAAACGATACTGATTAAAATTATCGGGATTGCAATGATCACTGGCGGGGTGGCGCTTATCGGATTATACGGATAATGCCTTAACTGTGCCGTTGCCATTGCGATTTTCTTAAAAAGGAGTTACCAACTTGGTCTGGATTATCACCGCGCTCGCGGCCGCAATTATTTCTTCCATCAGCAGTATTTTCGACAGCTATCTGGTTTCGAAAAAAATGCCCAGTATGACATCATTCCTGATCCCGATGGGTGTAACCCAGATATTGGCGGCTTGCGTGCTGCTGGTCATTTTCCCTTTCCCGAGTACTGTCGACGCAAAGCACATACTGATTACGATCGGAGCTTCAGTTATTAATTCCGGTTCTTTCCTGATATTGCTGAACAGCCTGCGTAAGGGGGAAGTGTCCCGGATTATTCCAATCGTCAGCACTGCCCCGATTTTTGTGGCTTTGTTAGCCATCCCACTATTAGGCGCCACATTAAATTACTGGCAATGGCTGGCGGTGATAATGACTGTCGCCGGCGCCGTGCTGATTTCCCTACAATTCGGGCACCGCGGCGGTAAAACCAAACTGCAGAAATCGTTTTTTATACTTCTGGTGGCGGCTTTAATGGGCGCAACCGGCAGCATCGGGTTTAAGTACGGATTGGAGCAGATTTCATTCTGGAATGTCTTTGGGATTTCAGGACTCTGTATCGGCACCATCGTCCTGGCTTATGCGCTGCGTAAAACAAATTTAGAGGAACTTAAGAACCTGCCGCAGCGGACGCAAAAAATCGGTTTGGTGACCATCGACCAGTTGGTCGGGATTACGTCGGCGATTATCGCGTTTAAGGCGATGGGATTAGGCCCGGTGTCGCTGGTGAACGCTATTTTAAACATCCGGCCGGTATTCGTTTTTATCTTTTCGCTGGTGTTGAGCCGGTTCCTGCCGAACATAGTGAATGAACCGCTGCAGAGAAGAACGGCTTTGATAAAATTTACGGCCATCGGGATAATGACCGCCGGGATTGTGATCATCAGTCTTTCGACGGTTAAGTAATCACTTTTTTAGAACTCAGGCAGGACGTGGCAGCGCAAGATATTCCGGCAGTAAAATGCGTAGTGCCGCTTTTTTAAAATTAGGTTATAATATCATTACATTTTTAAGAATAAAGCGATTGAACGCAATCAAATAGAGGGATTTATGAGCACAGAATCCGATAAACCAAGACCCAGCCCGACCGGAAGGGTCGCGATGAGCGGTGATATTGAAGTTACCACTTATCTGGAAATAGCCAAGGAAAAAGGCGGGGTTCATCCCTCGCCGACTGCCCAGACAACGCCTGCCGCCGACCGTGAGGTAATCGTCGTTCTGGATTTCGGTTCACAGTACAGCCTGCTCATTGCCCGCCGCATCCGTGAATGCAACGTTTACAGCGAATTATTACCATTTGATACACCGTGGGAGAAAATCGCCGCCCTCAACCCGAAAGGAATTATTATGTCCGGAGGCCCTTCCAGCGTTTATGAAGCCGGTGCGCCGCTGGCGCCGTCTTACATTTATGAGGGCCGACTGCCGGTGTTGGGTATCTGCTACGGGATGCAGGCAATGACCCACCAGCTCGGCGGGAAAGTTATATCTTCTACAAAACGGGAATACGGACACGCGATTTTACATATCAGCGACCGCCACTCCCCGCTATTTGCCGGATTGGAAGAGTCGCTGACAGTCTGGATGAGCCACGGCGACAGTATCCTGGAAATGCCGCCCGGTTTCAAAGGCATTGCACACACTGAGAATACACCCAACGCCGCCATCGGCAACGATAGAGGAATGTACGGCATCCAGTTCCACCCTGAAGTAGTGCACACACCGCAGGGGAAGGAAATATTAAAGAATTTTGCTTATAATATCTGCGGCTGCAAAGGGAACTGGACGATAGGCAATTTTATTAATGAAAATATTGCGATTATTCAGGAAACCGTCGGCAAGGGTAAAATAATAGCAGCGTTGTCCGGCGGTGTTGATTCTGCCGTAGTTGCGAGTTTACTGCACAAAGCCATCGGGAACCAGTTAACCTGTATTTTTGTAAATAACGGACTGTTACGGCGAGAGGAAGTAGAAAGGACGTTCAATACCTTCCGCCTGAATATGGGCATGAACATCATCTACGTAGACGCTGTTGACCGGTTTTTAAACCGCCTGAAAGGTGTTATTGACCCGGAAACCAAGCGCAAAAACATCGGCCTGGAATTCATCAGCATTTTTGAAGAAGAAGCTAATAAATTGGGTAAAGTAGATTTTCTGGCGCAGGGCACGCTGTATCCGGACGTGATAGAAAGCGCTTCGTCCGGCAGTTCCGCCTCGGCGAAAATCAAAACACATCATAATGTCGGCGGGCTACCGGCAAAAATGAAACTGAAACTGATCGAACCTCTTAGATTCCTGTTTAAGGACGAGGTCCGAAAAGTCGGGCTGGAACTGGGATTGCCCGAAGAAATGGTCTGGCGGCAGCCTTTCCCAGGACCGGGTTTAGCCATCAGGGTTATTGGTGAAGTAACTCCGGAAAAGTTGGAAATATTACGTTCCGCCGATTTTATTTTTATGAGCGAAATCAAGAAAGCCAAACTTTACCGTCAATTATGGCAAAGTTTTACAGTTCTCACCGATGTACGCTCGGTAGGCGTGATGGGCGACCACCGCACATACGGTTATCTGGTGGGTATCCGCGCGGTGACCAGTGAAGACGCGATGACGGCAGACTGGGCGCGCCTGCCGTATGATGTGCTGGCCAGTATTTCCAACAGGATCGTAAATGAAGTGCCGGAAGTGAACCGGGTGGTTTATGACATCACTTCGAAACCCCCGTCAACGATTGAATGGGAGTGAGTCCTTTCGGACTTTGTCTTTGACCTCAGGTAATCGGAAATAATATTTTTACTCAAATTTAGTCCTTCTTTCCAACGGGAAAGGGGTAGTTATGTATTGCATGCTGATGGAGGTGAACTATGAAAGTTCTTGTTGTGGGAAACGGCGCCAGAGAGCATGCGATTACCTGGAAATTGGCCCAGAGCCCAAAAATTAAGGAATTGTTTACCGCGCCGGGAAATGCCGGCACTGCCCGGATTGCGCAGAATCTGGATATAGCGGCGAATGACATTAAATCGCTGGGTAAGGCCGCGCAGCAGAAAAATATCGACCTGGTGGTCGTGGGCCCGGAAGTGCCGCTGGCCGAAGGGATTGTCGACCATTTAGAGAGCATCGGTATACCGGCGTTCGGAGCCAGTAAGCTGGCAGCGGAAATCGAATCCAGCAAAGTATTTTCCAAAGCCCTGATGCAGAAATACAATATCCCCTGCGCCAAAAGCGTCAGTTTTGCCGATTACGCGCAGGCAAAAGAATATGTACAGAAGCAGAAATTGCCGATCGTGATTAAAGCCGACGGACTAGCGGCGGGAAAAGGTGTGGTGGTGGCCTTGAAGATGGAAGAGGCACTGGCGGCGCTTACTGAGTTCATGCAGGACAAGAAGCTCGGCGCGGCAGCCAACCAGGTATTGGTGGAGGAATTCCTGCCCGGGCGGGAAATGAGCTATTTTGCATTCAGCGACGGCATCAATGTTTTACCGATGGTTTCCGCCTGCGACTACAAACGGGTGAACGACGGCGACAAAGGGCCGAACACCGGCGGAATGGGCAGTTACAGCCCCCCGGTTTTCGACAGCCCGGCGCTGCAGAAACTGGCGATGGACACGATAATGGTGCCGACGATCAAAGCGATGGCACAGGAAGGCCGGCAATACCGCAGCGTGCTGTACGGCGGCCTGATGATGAACAAGGGGAAGGCGAGCGTGGTTGAATTTAACGCACGGTTTGGGGACCCGGAGACGCAGGTGATTCTGCCCCGACTGAAAACCGATTTGCTTGACATAATAATAGCGACAGTTAAGGGCAAATTAAGCCAGATTAAGATTGAGGTTTCCGAGGAAGCTTGCGTTGGGGTGGTGATGGCATCGGGAGGATATCCGGGAAATTATAAAACCGGGCTGCCCATCAGCGGCTTACTCGATATCGACAGCGATGTGATGGTGTTTCATGCCGGTACAAAAATCGGGGCGGCGCCGTGGGAAGTCCTGACTAACGGAGGGCGTGTCCTGACGGTTGTGGCGATGGGTAAAACGATTGCGGAAGCGCGGGAAAAAGCATACAATAATGTTTCGCGAATCCATTTTGACGGGTGCCATTACAGGAAAGATATCGCGTTGTTTAAATCCTAAATACCCGAAGGTATCGAAACTCTAAACAATTTACAAATAGAAAATAGTACAACTTTATATAATTGGGATTTTGGTATTGTTTAGTATTTTGGATTTCGAAATTCGAATTTTATAGTCCGGAGGCTAATATGGTTTTGGTTGGGGTATTGATGGGTTCGAAATCGGATGCGGAGGCAATGCAGCCGACGCTGGATATCCTGAAAGAGATGGGCATCGAGTATGAAGTCAATGTGATATCGGCGCACCGCACACCGGATAAAGCCCGGCAATACGGCCAGACGGCACGGCAACGCGGGCTGGAAGTGATTATCGCGGCGGCGGGCGGAGCGGCCCATTTACCGGGTGTACTGGCCAGCTGGACGACGATTCCCATCATCGGGGTGCCGTTGGTCAGCGGCGATTTGAAAGGCGTCGATGCGCTGTATTCCATCGTGCAAATGCCGGCCGGCATCCCGGTGGCCTGTGTTGCCGTGGGCGCGGCAGGGCCAAAAAATGCGGCTTATCTGGCGGCTGAGATTTTAGGCTTAAAATATGATAATATCAGAAAGGCATATGACGCATACCGGAATAAACTGCAAGGAGACGGCAAATGATTGAGCGGTATTCCCGGCCGGCAATGAAGGCCGTGTGGTCGGAAGAAAACAAGTTTAATAAATGGCTGGAAGTGGAAATCGCATCCTGCGAAGCCTGGGCGCAACTGGGTGTTGTGCCGCGCGCGGCGATACCGAAAATCAAACTCGCCCGGGTCAACCTGAAGCGGATGGACGAGATTTTAAAAGAGACGCACCACGATGTGACCGCTTTCCTGAATACTGTCGCGGAAAGCATCGGGGAAGAATCACGGTACATCCACCTGGGGATGACGTCTTCCGATGTCATGGATACCGCCTTAAGCCTGCAGTTGATGGAAGCCACAGACATTTTGGAAGCAGATATCAAAGAGTTGACCGCGGAACTGGCCGGACTGGCGATTAAATATAAAAATACCCCGATGGCAGGGCGCACCCACGGCGTGCATGCCGAACCGATAACGTTCGGGTTAAAACTGGCCATCTGGTTCGAGGAAATGAACCGCAACAAACACCGCCTGGCCGAAGCCCGGAAAATGATTTCCGTGGGAAAAATATCCGGCGCCGTCGGAACATTTGCGACACTGTCGCCGCAGGTTGAAGAGAAGGCCTGTCATAAGTTGGGACTGACCCCGGCACCGATTTCCAACCAGGTGCTGCAGCGCGACCGCCACGCGCAATTCGTAACGACGCTGGCCATTATCGCAAGTTCACTGGAAAAGTTTGCCACCGAAATCAGAGCTTTGCAGAAAACCGAAGTGCGCGAAGTTGAAGAGCCGTTCAGTGCCGGTCAGACCGGCAGCTCGGCGATGCCGCACAAACGCAACCCGGAGTTGTGTGAGCGCGTCTGCGGTTTGGCCAGACTGGTTCGCGGCTACTCGGTAACATCGTTGGAAAACATCGCTTTGTGGCATGAGCGCGATATCAGCCATTCTTCGACGGAACGCATCATTCTGCCAGACGCCTGCCTGGCGCTGGATTATTCGATGAATGTATTTACCTCGGTGATGAAGGGGTTGAATGTTTACCCGAAGCGGATGAAGCAGAACATGGAAATCACCCGGGGCCTGCTGTTCTCACAGCGGGTTTTACTGGCTTTGATCGATAAAGGGATGAGCCGGCAGGGCGCTTATAAGATTGTACAGCGCAACGCCATGGCCACCTGGAAGAGCGACACCAAAAAATTCATCAATTTGCTCAAAGCCGATAAAGAAGTAATGGCGGTCTTAACGGTCGCGGAGCTGGAAGCTTTGTTCGATTATAACTACTACCTGCGATACGTGGACGACGTTTTCCAAAGACTGGGCTTGACCGGTAAGCAGTGGATTGAACAACCATAAGCAATGAAAAAAGCCCCCGCCCGGTAAAAGAATATCAATAATGGATATCAGAAAATACAATCAAATCGCCTGGGACAACAAGGTAAAACAGGGAAAGAGATATACCATTCCGGCCAGTCCGGAAGATATTAAGCAGGCGAAAGCGGGTAACTGGCAAATCAACCTGACGCCCTGCATCCCGGTACCCAGGGAATGGTTCCCGCCGCTGCAAGGTTTAAAGGTGCTCTGCCTGGCTTCCGGAGGGGGAAAACAGGGACCTATTTTAGCCGCTGCCGGCTCCGAGGTCACCGTTTTTGATAATTCTCCGTTGATGCTGGCGACCGACAGGTCTGTAGCCGCCCGTGATTCCCTGAAAATCAGGACGGTGGAAGGGGACATAGCCGACCTGAGCCAATTCAGCAACTCCTGTTTCGACTTGATAGTGCATCCCGTCTCCAATACTTTCGTACCGGATGTGCGTCCTGTCTGGAAGGAAGCGTTCCGGGTTTTACGCAAAGGCGGCGCGCTGTTATCCGGATTCACTAATCCGGCGGTTTATCTGTTCGATTGGGAACTGGCGGAGCGTAACGGCGAATTGCGTGTCCGGTATAAACTGCCTTATTCGGATGCCGCTGATTTGGATGAAGCACAAAAACAAAAAAGAATTGCCGATAGCGAACCGATGGAATTCAGCCACACATTCGACACACAGATCGGCGGACAGATTGCGGCCGGGTTTGTGATTACCGGTTTTTACGAAGACAGGGACGAACCGGAAGCGATGGACCAACTGGGGAAATATACGGCGACGTATATTGTCACCCGCGCTGTGAAATTGTAAGAATTGTGCTGGATTCCCGCACATTCACTTCGTTCAGTATACATTGACTGCGTCAAGTACCGAAAATGGCTCTTCGGCTTTAGCGGGAATGACACGATGGGGAAGTATCATGGTGGGCTTTGCCCACCCTACCGTCGAAGGCTATTACACCGTGACCGAAAATTGTTTTTCCTTCCGGTTTGACAGATTTCTGTCCGTTTCGTTACCATTAACTTATGTTACGTGTTATTACCGGCACTTCCAAAGGCACTCATCTGAAAGTCCCGGAGACAGGCCTCCGTCCGGCGACGGACCTGGTACGTGGTGCGATATTTGCGATGCTGGAAAACCTTACCGATGATTGGTCACGTGTGCTGGATGTCTTTTCCGGCAGCGGNNTGTTGTGCTATAATCAAAATGAACCTGGAAAAGACCAAATTCAGCGAGCAGTCACATGTCTACTGCATGCCTGCCGCCAGGGCCCTAGCGTTTCTGGATAAAGAGTACAGCGTGGTAATTATGGACCCGCCTTATCCGGATACTTCGATACATGAAGTGGTGGAGCAACTCGCAGGTTCAAAACTGATAAATCATGATTCGGTAGTGGTAGTAACCCATTCTTCGCGATTCCCTTTGCGTGCGAATTATGGATTGTTAACCCAATTTAAAGAACGCCGTCACGGCGACAGCACGATTTCGATTTACCGCAAGGAGATTACAGCATGACAGTGGCGCTTTATGCCGGAACTTTCGACCCGATTACCAACGGGCACTTAGATATTGCTATCAGGGCGTCCCGCCTTTTCGACAAACTGATTATCGGTATTTATGACAACACAGCCGGGAAACGTATCCTTTTCACCACCGAAGAAAGGGTAAAAATGGCCAAAGAGGCAACTAAAAATTATCCCAACATCGAAGTGCGTGCTTTCACCGGCATGACAGTTGATTACGCCAAAACAATCGGGGCGCAGACACTGGTGCGGGGATTAAGGATGTCGTCTGATTTCGAACGTGAATTTGAAATGGCGCTGATGAATAAAGAACTGCGGCCGGATCTGGAACTGGTATGTCTGATGACCAGTTTACAGTATCAGTTTCTCAGTTCCAGCCTGTTAAAAGAAGTAGCGAACTTGGGCGGCGACGTGAACAGCATGGTGCCGAAGCATGTCGCGAAAGCACTGACGGAAAAAGTTTTAAGCAAGAAGATTACTCTCTAAAAAATAATTAAACTATTTTAAAAAATCGAGGAGGAATTTTATGGCGTACAAGATTACCGAAGAATGTATCAGTTGTGGAGCTTGTGAAGGAGAATGCCCGAACAAAGCAATCAGCGAAGGCGCAAGCACCTACCAGATCGACCCCGATAAATGCACCGAGTGTGTTGGTGCCCACGATACTTCGAAATGTGCCGAGGTATGCCCGGTGGAAGCTTGCCAGCTTGACCCCGCGCATAAAGAGACCAAAGAACAATTAATGGCGAAATACAAGAAACTGCATCCGTAACCCCAACCCAATCACGGTTTTATTTAAGGATAAATGCCATTGCGAATTCAATATGACAGATTCGCAATGGCATTTTGTCGTTCCGGGCATTGATTGGTGACCCTAAAATTACATTAATAAACGAAAAAGAATGTTCATGGATGCAGGGGAAGGATGATGGGTTACGTCTCTCCAGAGATTCTTCGGGTACTTCGTATCCTCAGAATGGCAAATTAGCACTGGTTTCGTTTCTGGATACCGTACATTTGCTGCGCTTGCTGCGCAAAGTATCTACGATCTTTCGACGGTAAGGAGACGTTGGTGGGCTTTGCCCACCCTACAAGAACTGCGGGAATTGATATTGGACCGCAGTGATTCCTGGTTCAGGATTATTGGCGGGAGGGTTACCCCCCCCTACATTACAAGGATTTAGCTGAACCGCAGGGAGATTCTTCATCCGTCAGAGGCGGATTCAGGACGTGATGGATTAGCCCTGCCCGAGTTTCTGGGATTTTTCGTAGGCGGCTTTTACTGCTTTATAGATAGTTTCGGAGAAATCTTCTTTTTCAAATGTCTGAATGGCCTCAGCAGTAGTGCCGCCGGGTGAAGTGACCATCTTGCGCAATTCTGCCGGTTCTTTACCGGACTGGGCCAACAGATGAGCTGAGCCAAGTACGGTACCCAATACCATCTGTTTGGCCGTGTCCCGCGGCAGGCCGATTTTCACGGCGGCATCAGTCATGGCTTCGATATAGTAGAAAAGGTAAGCGGGCCCGCTGCCGCTGACGGCGGTGGCCATATCCAGCCAACCTTCATCGCGGGCATAGAACTCTTTCCCCATGGCGCCGAGAATTGCCCGGGCGGTTTCTTTCTGCTCGTCGGTGACATCCGGAGTCGTCGTCCACATGGTAACGCCCTCGCCGATCTGGGCAGGGGTATTCGGCATGGAGCGGACAATAGATTTATGATTTAAGCCTTCTGTCAGTTTGCTGATTCTAGCGCCGGCAATAATCGAGACTACGAGTTGATTTTCCTTGAGATGATCTTTCAATTCCGCCATGACATTGGCGAGTATTTGAGGCTTAACGGCGAGGATAATGACATCTTTCCCATCAATGGCGTAGAGGTTATTGGCAGACACGGCGACCATAAATTTCTGCATGATATAGTGACGGCGCGTATCTACGATATCACTGACAGTTATGTCTTTAGCCTCCGCCAGGTTTTTTTTGAGCATGGCAGCCAGGATTGCCTCACCCATGTTGCCGCCGCCGATAAATGCTATTTTCATTTTAATAACCTCTTATATGATTGTAATACTTTTATTTAGGTATTCCCAGAATGAACAGAAAAACAGTTTTTCAATATTGCCCCGGTCTGAAAAAGACCTCACCCTCTGTCTCCCTCTCCGTCCGCAGAGAGGGAGGAGGCTACTTAGAGGGGCGCAGCCCCTCTAACTCATGCCTTGCTTACCTGTAATGTGAATATCGATACAAACAATTCCCTTTTAATCCCTTCCTTCTAAAGCGAACCTCATGCCTTAAAAAGGAGTGAAGTTGTCTTGCATCTTCTTTAAGTGGGGACACTCCTATTCGGTTACGCTCCAGGAATATGACCTTGCTTACCTCTAATGTTCATACCGCTTTTGACTGGATCCCGATTTTCATCGGGATGACTTCGTCGCTGTGCTCCTCGTCATTTCACGACGATATTAACCAGTTTACCGGGGACATAAATCACGTTGACGATGGTTTTCCCCTGGAGGAACGGCTGGACTTTCTCGCCGGTCAGGGCCATTTTCTTGGCTTCTTCTTCTGTGATGGAAGCGGGGACGGTGGGCCGATCGCGCAGTTTGCCGTTGACCTGAACTACCAGTGTAATTTCATCCTCTTTGGCGAGAGCTTCATCCCATACCGGCCATTTCTGATTATGGACGCTTTCGGTATGGCCTAAGCGGTGCCATAATTCTTCCGCCAGATGGGGCGCAGTGGGCGCAACCATGATGACCAGCGCTTCCACGCTGTTCTGCCAGTCTTTGAGCGGGACATTAGCCGCATCCTTCACTTTGTTGAGGTAATTGGTTAATTCCATTAATCCGGCGATCATGGTATTCAAGCGCAGCCGGTCCATATCGCCGGTCATTTTCTTAATTGTCTGATGAGTAAACCGCTCAAGTTCTTTAACAGCTTGTGCATCGACAGTTTTCGGCGCATATTCTTCCAGCGCGATGTTCCAGACGCGGTTCAGCCATCGGGCGACGCCGCTGATGCCGGTATCGAACCATTCGCCGCCCTGTTCCCACGGCCCCAAAAACATCATGTAGGCGCGCACTGTGTCGGCACCAAGCTCGTTGACATAGGCATCGGGATTAACTACATTGCCCTTGGATTTGCTCATTTTCTGATGGTCGGCGACGATGATACCCTGGTTAAAGAGTTTTTTAAACGGCTCGCCGAAATCGATTAAGCCCATATCGCGGATAGCCTTAGTAAAGAAGCGGGCATAAAGCAGATGCATCACAGCATGCTCGGCGCCGCCGGTATAGATATCCACCGGCATCCAGTATTTCATCTGTTTCGGGTCGAACGGCGCTTCGCTGTCATGCGGACTGCAATAACGCAGGAAATACCAGCAGGAACAGAGGAAGCCGTCGATGGTATCGGTCTCGCGTTTGGCCGGGCCGCCGCACTTCGGGCAGGTGGTATTGACGAATTTTTCGTTATATTTCAGCGGCGATTCACCGGTCGGGCGGAATTCCGCTTCCTCAGGCAATAAAACCGGCAGGTCTTTTTCGGGAACGGCAACGATGCCGCATTTCGGACAGTGGATCATAGGGATGGGCGCGCCCCAGTAGCGCTGGCGGGAAANNCCGTCGAACTGTTTGGAATTAATCATCATGCCGTCTTCGACATAAGCAGCGGCGAGTTCTTCGCCTTTCCAGTCGGGGCCGGCGATGACAACCTTGATCGGGATATTATATTTCTTAGCGAAAGCAAAGTCGCGTTCGTCATGGGCGGGCACGGCCATGACGGCGCCGGTGCCGTAGCTAGCCAGAACATAATCGGCAATCCAGACCGCTACTTTATCGCCGGTGAGCCGGTTAATGACGTAAGCGCCGGTAAAAACGCCGTCTTTTTCCTTTTCGGTGGAAAGCCGTTCGATATCAGTAAAGCGGCGGGTCCGGGCGACATAGGCTTCGACTTCTGCTTTTTTATCGGGGGTGGTAATTTTAGCCACCAGCGGATGTTCAGGCGCTAAAACCATGAAGGTGACGCCGTAAACGGTATCGGGACGGGTAGTGAAAACTTTGATTTCTTTTTCGGTGACGCCGGGCTGGTCCAGCCCGAAAGAAATTTCAGTGCCGTAACTTTTGCCGACCCAGTTCCGCTGCATAGTCTGGATACGTTCCGGCCAATCGATGTCTTTGTGTTCCATCAATTCGTCGGCGTATCTGGTAATACGTAAAAGCCACTGTTCCAGGTCGCGTTTGACGACTGGAGTTTCGCAGCGCCAGCAGAGGCCGTTTTCGACCTGTTCGTTGGCCAAAACCACCTGGCATTTCGGGCACCAGTTGACCGGCGATTTGCTGCGATAGGCTAAATCGTGTTCGAAAAGTTTCACGAAAAACCACTGCGTCCATTTGTAATATTCGGGGTCGCAGGTGATGACTTCGCGGCTCCAGTCATACATCGAGCCCATCGTTTTCAACTGCTTGCGCATGTTATCGATATTCTGATAAGTCCAGGTCCGGGGATGAATGCCTTTTTTGATGGCGGCGTTTTCCGCGGGCAGTCCGAAGGAGTCGAACCCGATGGGATGCAGTACGTTAAAGCCCTGTAGTCGCTTAAAGCGGGCATAAACGTCGGAGGGAGCCATTGCATACCAATGCCCAATGTGGAGGTCGCCTGAGGTGTAAGGGAACATCGTCAGGGCATACCATTTCGGTTTGGCACTGTCCTCTGTTACTTGATAGAGTTTTTCATCTTCCCAGATTTTCTGCCATTTCAGTTCGATTTCTCTCGGATTATATTTTTCAACCATGTTCAGTTCCTTCGATTATTTAGTTCCCTCGCCCAGTACATTTTACCTCAATGGTAAAAGTATTTCGGGGCGCGGGCCTCAAGGAGAGGGTCAGGGTGCGGGTGAAATCCAAAATTATTCTATTATTCTGCCACTCAATAAAAAAGCCGCCCTGTGTGGACGGCCTCCGAGCAACCAGAGACAAACCCACTCAGTTTCCCGAGTATGTTCCCGTAAATGTGAGGGCGAGGGTTTGTCTTATCATTAAAAGCTAAAATAACATAATATGGGAATAAAGTCAATAAAAACGGTTAACAGCGGTCATTTTTCAGATAGAAGTAGAGTTGAACGAACTTTACCGGGAATCCTCAGGTGGAGATAATAGTGATTTTTCGGTTTTCCACCACATGGTCATACCGCTGCCGAGGCGCTCATCCGGCCGGACGGTGAAACCGTACGGAGTGTAGAAGGCTTCTTTGCCTTTAGCGGCCATTAATCCAATGACAGAATTGTTATTGGCGTGAAAGCGGAGATATTCCATGATTTTGTCCATCATCTGCGTGCCGATGCCCTGGCGCTGATAGTCAGGTTTGACGATGACATCCTGAATGTAATAGGCTATGCCGGCGTCGCCGATAATCCGGGCCATGCCGATAATTTCGCCATTATTTACGGCACAAACAAAATAAAGGGATTTGGGTAGAGCCTGCTCAATGACATCACGTTCGTAAATGCCCCAGCCGACCGATTGGCGGAGCTGATTGTATTCTTCGGGAGTGGGAAGTTTTTCCACGATTTGATAGTTCATGGGTTTATTCCGGGTTTAGTATTGGACACGCAGTATCAATTCTATAATTTCCAATCTCTCCCGTCGTGCCTCCGGGACCGCGGCCTAATCTGGAGATAGGAATTTGGTTAAAAACTATCTATTGAGTTCGGCTATGGCTTCTTTAAGATTGATATCGCCGGTGTAGAGCGCCTTGCCGATAATCGCGCCCTCCACGCCAAGCTGTTTCAGCATCTTGAGGTGCAGTATCGAGGTTACGCCGCCGGCAGCAATGACGGGCAATTTCGTGCTGTGAACCAGTTCTGAAATGGAGCTAAAGTTAGGTTCCGTGAGGGTGCCGTCGCGGACAATATCGGTATAGATAAACCGCCGGGCTCCCAGGTTAACCATTTGCTGCGCAAATTTGATGGTGGTCAGTTTGGTTTCCTGCACCCAGCCGCGGGTGGCAACAAATCCGTCCCGGGAATCGATGCTGACGATAATATAATCGTTAAACCGTTTGCAGGCTTCCTCAACCAGCCGGGGATTTTCCACGGCCACCGTGCCCAGAATCACCCTTTCGATTCCTAAAGTCAACATTTTCTGAATAGTTTCGATATCGCGCATACCGCCGCCCAACTGCGTGGGAATCAACATTACGCTGGCGATATTCCGGATAATTTCCCGATTTTCTGATTCCCCGGAGGCCGCGGCGTCCAGGTCAACGACATGGAGCCGGGAAGCGCCCATCGACTGCCATTTCAGCGCAACATCCAGAGGATCATCGGAGAATTGTGTAACCTGATTATAATCACCCTGGTAAAGGCGGACGCATTTGCCGCCTTTGATATCAACGGCCGGTATGATGTCGATAGTGGTACTCCTTGATAATAACTGTCAGCTATCAGCCTTCGGCTCTCAGCTTTTGGATAAGGGACCTACCCCTCTCCCTTTGACGGGAGAGAGGACTAACCCATATTTTAGTATATTTTCCCCTAAAGGTTAATATTTGCGTATTTACGCCAGACGCGTTTGTTAAAGGCCTTGTTATTCTTATTCTTTTCTTCGAGGATATCAAGCAAGCGGTTGATCATCTTGCGGGTGTCGTGCGGCATGATGATTTCGTCCACGCAATTGCGGTCGGCGGCGACGTAAGCGTTCTCGTAGAGGTCGCTGTACTCTTTGATGCGCTGGGCTTTCATTTCCTCAGGGTTCTTGGAATCGCGTATTTCACGGGCAAAGATAACGCTGGCGGCAGTTTCTGCGCCGACAATCGTCACACGGGCGGTAGGCCAGGCAACGACGAAATCAGCGCCGATGGATTTATCCAGCATGCCGAAGTGGGCGCCGGCATAGGATTTGCGGAGCATTACGGAGATAATCGGGACAGTAGCATCGGCCCAGGCGAAGAGCAATTTGGCGCCGTGCCGCAGGATACCTTTCCAGTCTTGTTCCGAACCGATCATATAACCGGGGCAGTCCCCGAGGGCAACCACCGGGATATTGAACAGGTCGCAGAAGCGGATAAACCGGGCGCCCTTGTCGGCGGCATCGATGGTGATAACGCCGGCAGCCTGCATCGGCTGGTTGGCGAAGATGCCGACCGTGCGGCCATTGAAGCGGCCGAAGCCGGTGATGACACTGGTGGCATGGAGTCCCAGCGTTTCGAAGAAAACACCGTCATCGACGATGGCTTTAATTACTTTCTGCATATTATAAGGAGCGGTGGATTTGTCCGGGATAATCGTATCGAGTTCGGGGCATTCCCGTTCCGGGTTGTCTTTGGTCGCCAGGATGGGCGCTTTTTCCGTGTTATTTGTGGGCAGTAATGCCAGCAATGTTTTGCATTTCTCGAGTGCGTCTTTCTCATCGGCGGCGACGATATGGGTGCAGCCGGATTTGACGGCATGGGCTTTATAACCGGACAGGTCTTCCAGGCTGATTTTCTCACCCAACTGGGTTTGCACAAAAGCCGGGCCGGCAATACCCATGAAGCCGGTATCTTTGCATTGAATGACGAAGTCCTGCATCACGGGGTGATAGGCCTGACCGCCGAGACAGGGGCCCATCAGGATAGCAATCTGGGGGATGACGCCGGAAGCCAGAATCTGGGAGCGGAACGTCCAACCGTAGGCTTCCAGGGTGTCCATCCCTTCCTGCAAACGGGCGCCACCGGAATCGTTCATGCCGACGAAGGGCCAGCCCTTATCCTTGGCGAAATCAACCGCATAGGCTAATTTCTTGCCGTGCTGTTCGCCGAACGTGCCGGCCATTGCCAGATAATCTTCAGCCGCGGCCACGACGTACCGGCCGTTTACTTTACCGAAGCCGGTAACGATGCCGTCAGCGGGAATTTCTTTTTTGTCCAGACCGAAAGCAGTAGTGCGGTGGGTTACGAATAACCCGATTTCGGTGAAAGTGCCCTTGTCAAAGAAATATTCAATGCGCTCTCTGGCTGTCCACTGACCGCCTTTGTGACGTTTTTCAGCAGCATCCGGAGCGGTCTCCGTGATTTTTTTGCGTTTCTTTCCGTATTCTTCTAATAATTCTTTTGTCGTCGCCATGCAATTCCTTCCTCTAAATATTTTTTGTCAATCAAATCAATCGGGCGCATCGCGCCTGAGTTTCACGCTTTTTGAAAAAGCAGAATGCGGCTAGCGCAGCCCCATCTTTTGCCGTACTTCCTGCATCGTGGCCTGGGCGATGACGCGGGCGCGCTTCGCACCGTCATCAAGGACCTCTTTCACATAGCCCGGCCGGGCAGCGAATTCCGCCCTTCTGGCGCGGATGGGGACCAGCGCCAGATTCATATTCTTGGCTAACAGTTTCTTGCAGTCCACGCAGCCTATACCGGCTTTGCGGCACTCGACGCCGATATTCTCCACTTCGGCTGGCGTGAAGTATTTATGCAAGGTGTAAACATTGCAGATTTCCGGATGTCCAGGGTCTTTGCGGAATTTACGTTCCGGGTCAGTCACGGCGGTCATAATCCGGGCAGAAGTTTCTTCGGGAGTGTGGGCAATATCGATGGTCGATCCTTCCTCGGATTTGCTCATTTTGCTTTTACCGGTCAGAGACGGGACGGTGGGGAAACTGGTCAGTTTGCCGACCGGTTCCGGGAAAGTCTCCCCGAATTTGATATTGAACCGCCGGACGATTTCTCTGGCCAGCTCGATATGCGGCAGCTGGTCTTCGCCGACGGGGATAACCTCGGCTTTATATAAAACAATATCCGCGGTCATCAATACCGGATACCCGACCAGTCCGTAATTAATATTATCCGGCTGAGCTTTGGCTTTTTCTTTAAAAGTCGGTACCCGGAGCAGCCAGCTTAACGGGGTCATCATCCCCAGATAGGTTTGCAGTTCGGTAACTTCCGGCACATGCGATTGCACGAAGATGATGCTCTTCTGCGGGTCAAGCCCGGCGGCTAGCCAATCAAGCGCCAGGTCGTTAATATTTTCCTGTATTTTGTGCGTATCCTGTAATGTCGTCAGCGAATGAATATCGACGATGCAGTAAACGCAGTCGTATTCCTGCTGTAACTTGACATAATTATCAATAGCCCCAAGGAGATTACCGATGTGCTGCCGGGCGGTAGGACGCGCACCGGAAAAAACCCGTTTCTTCATTTCACATAAACCTCATTATGAAAACTCTAGCACAAACATACTGTCAGGACAAGAAAAAGGGACAGTTTGATAAATTCGAAATTCGAAACAGATTTCAAATTGTTTGATATTTCGAAATTAGATATCGTAATTTCGCTCACTGAAGGTTCGCTCAGTATGACATTGCGATGTCACATTCTTTCGGGGGCGGTCATACCCATGAGGTGCAGGGTTTTCGCCAGGACGATTTTACTGGCCAACACCAGTTTAATGCGCGCTTTGGTCAGCGCCTCATCGTCGGTTACCACACGGCACTCTTTATAAAAGGCGTGGAAAGTAGTGGCCAATTCCTGGGCGTAATAAGCGAGGTGATGCGGCTCCGAGGTGATGGTCGCCATTTCAATCAATTCCGGGAAATTTAACAATTTGCGGATTAACGTCAATTCCGGTTCGGCGGTCAGCAGACCGGTATCGCCGTCGGTGAAATTGATATTTTTCTCTTCCACCAGACGCATGATACTGGAAATCCGGGCGTGAGCGTACTGGACGTAATAAACCGGATTTTCCTGCGACTGTTTCTTGGCGAGTTCCATATCGAAGTCCATCTGGCTGCTGGCGTTGCGGGCTAAAAGCAGGAAGCGGCAGGCATCGACGCCGACTTCGTTCATTACTTCTTCCAGCGTAATCAGGTCGCCGGTGCGTTTTGAAATGCGCACCAGTTCACCGCCGCGTTTTAACGTTACCATCTGATGAATAATGATCTGCAGCCGTTCCGGNNCCCAGCGCGGCAACGACGGCCTTCATGCGCGGGACGTGGCCCTGATGGTCGGCGCCCCAAATATCGATGACCTTGTCGAAGTGCCGTTCTACAAATTTGTTGTAGTGGTATGCGATATCCGTGGCGAAATAGGTCGGCAGGCCGTTGCTGCGGACCACGACATTGTCCTTGTCTTCGCCTAAATTGGTAGAAACGAACCAAGTGGCGCCCTCTTTCTCCGCCAGGAAGCCGCCCTGCCGCAATAAGCCCATCACTTTGTTATACTGGCCGTTTTCGTAGAGGCTCTGTTCGCGGAACCAGACATCGAATTCGACACGCAGCTGCTTGAGGTCTTTTTGGATTTTATCGATGACCCTTTTAATACCGATGTCACCAAGCTGCTTCAGCGCTTCGGACTCCGGGAGTTTTTGAAATTTGTTGCCGTGTTCGGCGATAATTTCGTTGGCGATGTCGATCATGTAGTTGCCCATGTAGCCGTTTTCCGGGACTTCGGCTTTGACATCGAGGGCCTGCAAATAACGGGCGTAGAGCGACCGTTTGAAAATCTCCATCTGGTTGCCCGCGTCGTTAAAGTAATATTCTTTTTCCACCTGATAACCGCTGGCGCCGAGGACATTGGCCAAGGTGCTGCCCAGAATCGCGCCGCGGCCGTGGGCGATATGCATCGGGCCGGTTGGATTGACGCTGACAAATTCAACCTGAACTTTCTTACCCTTTCCGATATTGTTATTGCCGAAGGATTCGCCATCCCGCAGGATATGGTCGACCTGACGGTTGAGCCATTTGTTGCGCAGGGTGAAGTTAATGAATCCCGGCGGGGCGGCGACGGCGCTCTCGATTTCCTCTGCAGCCGACAGCAAAGCCACCAGTTCATTGGCGATAACCATAGGGTTTGCCCGGGCAGTCCTGGCCAGTTTCAA
>PMCB01000022.1 GCA_003153955.1 Dehalococcoidia bacterium
CTGGCCGCCGACCCAGCCGGCGACGCTGCGGCTGTCTTCCATGCGCAGTAAAAGCCGTCCCTTGGATAGTTCTTTCGCCTTCGTGACTTCTTCAGGGGAGATTGTTTCTTTCAGCAGTGCCAGTTGTTCCAAAATCGCGGAAATACCGATTTCCAGACTCTTCGGGTGCACGCCGGCATAAACCGTCAGCGCGCCGGAATCCTGAAAATGGTCGAGGTAGCTGTGAATGTTGTACGCCAAGCCCAGCTTATCGCGGATTTCAATGAAAAGCCGGCTGCTCATGCCTTCGCCCAGAATGACGTTCAATAGGTCGATGGTAAAACGGCGGGGGTCGCTGAGAGAGACGCCCGGCAAAGCCAGGCACAGATGTGTCTGTTCCGTATCGCGTTTTTCCACTTTGAGACGCGGATTAAATTTTTCGATATAGGGGATATAATCCAGGCGCGGTTTTTTATTTTGCCAGCTGCCTAAAATTTTATTCACTTCGTCCACGGCTTCTTCATGCTGGACGTTACCCGCAATCGCAATGACCGTATTCGCCGGAGAATATTCGCTTGCCATGTAATCCAGCATCAGTTCGCGGGACATTTCTTCAACGGATTTGTTGGTGCCGGCGACATCACGCCCCAGCGGATGGTTCGGCCACAGCAGTTCATCGAGAAGCATGCCTACCAGTTGATTCGGGGCATCCTTGCTCATGCTGATTTCTTCGACGATTATTTTGCGTTCTTTTTCGATGTCCTTTTTCTCGAAGCGGGAATGCAGTACCATATCCGCCAGGACATCTAAAGCCAGTTTGAAATGAGGCTGGGCGACTTTACACCAGTAGACCGTGAGCTCTTTGTCGGTGCCCCCGTTCAGCACGCCGCCAACGCCCTCGATTGCACCGGAAATATCCTTGGCGCTCAGTCTTTTGTCGGTGCCGCGGAAACAGAGATGTTCGATAAAATGCGACACGCCGGCCTGAGCTTCAGACTCATAACGGGAACCGGCTCCGAGGTAAATGCAAATTGAGACCGAGCGGGTGTGAGGCATTGGACAAGTGATAATTCTTAAACCATTGTCGAGAACTTTTTTCTGGTACAAATGTTCACCTCTATACTTTCATTGTAAGGTATCAGAAACTTTTGTCAACAATAATTATTCTTCGTAGGCTGGAAACAACCTCAAACCGAACAAGCACTAAATCCCCGAAGCTATCGAAATCCTAAATAAAACTTAAATCCGAATATTCAATTATTAAGGTTAGTCTCCTCGCCCCTTGAGGGAGAGGACTAAAGGTGAGGGGACATTGTACACTTTACGAAGTAAATGTGTATGGAACCAGCCCCCAAAATCCATCCTTGTCATTCTTGCGGAGGCTGAAAACCAATTCTCTATCGTCGTTGCGAGTCCGCCTAAGGCGGACGTGGCAATCCGACATCGCAATGTCGTACTGAGTCCCATTTTCAATGGGATGAATGCATCTATCCCCATCTATCTAACTCTCACCCACCAGGGACGTACATTTCGGATGAATGCCTCAAGTATTTCGTTGCGACTCAAAGAGGACTGACCGGGCAGATTTCATTCGCCCACGGCGGACACAACCCCTAATCTCGATCCCGTGAAAGCTTGTCCCATACTTGATAGGGGAACGGGATCCAGCCTCCAAGATCTCCAACAACCCTGAGTCCGCAGAAGAAGGGCAAGGTACTTGACGCAGTCAATGTATCCTCAGCTCCACGAGTTGACGTATAAAGGCATTAAGTCGAAATAAAGCGGTGCAATAGGAACTTTCATTTTCGCGATTTAGCTTCAACTGTCAGAATATGCTAAATTAAAGAAAAAGAGGAGTTAATATGGCGATAGAAACGGTAGTTTCCTATGAAGAGATATTGGAATTAACAAAAATCTTTAATAAAGGGCTTGAACGCGTAAAAATATTTAAGGATGATTTCCGTTATTATCGGTCATGGTACTATTTGCCTGAACTGGACGCGGTAGCACCGAGTAAATTTATCCGTTACAAGGGTATGACAGATTCCGAATATACGAGAATCCACGCTGAATTAGACGTCGCCTCAGGCGGGCCGGTTTTAGACCGATGGTTCAAGCATCTAAAAGAGAACTCGCCGGAAGCGATTTTTGTCAAACAAAAAGTCGAGGAATTAGCCGGACGTTATGGGAAATTTGTTAACATCTCGCCATTGTTCAACGCACCCTGGGGCTGGAGTGTAAAAGGGAACCAGCAGGCCTTTATTCCTTCTCGACCTGCTGTTGAGAAGTTTTGGCAGGAATTTCTAGACCTGTCGCCGGAAGATAATCAAGATATAACTGAACGTATTATTAATCGTAATTTTTTGGAATANNCGTTGCTCATGTTCACTATAACAAGATCGAGTTCTGTCTCAAAGGACAAGGAACTTTAACTCTTGTTCAAGATTCAATCTGTTATGGATCAGCGAAAAATTCAACCGAAAATCTTGAGTTCAGAGCTGAGATATCAACAACTAGAAGGGAGAGTACCTTCGAATTATCTTCGGTTGCTCTCAGAATTATCCAAATCACCAATAGGATAGCTACCATAACCGGAGTAACGACTGATAGCTAGTCAAAAGAGGTGACAAAAAACGCTTGACAGCCCACCAATAACCCGTCATATAATAGCATTA
>PMCB01000039.1 GCA_003153955.1 Dehalococcoidia bacterium
CTGGCCCAGATGTTAAAGGGCGGCGTGATTATGGATGTCGTGACCGCGGAACACGCGAAAATCGCGGAAGATGCCGGGGCCTGTTCCGTGATGGCGCTGGAAAGGGTCCCTTCGGATATCAGAAAAGCCGGCGGCGTAGCACGGATGTCCGACCCGACGGTGATCGAAGCGATAATGAAAGCAGTTACCATTCCGGTAATGGCGAAGTGCCGCATCGGGCATTTTGTGGAAGCGCAGGTACTGGAAGCGCTCGGGGTGGATTACATCGACGAATCGGAAGTACTGACACCGGCCGATGAATCACATCATGTCTGGAAACATGATTTCAAAGTACCCTTTGTCTGCGGATGCCGTAACCTGGGCGAGGCACTGCGGCGCATCAGCGAAGGAGCGGCAATGATACGCACCAAAGGCGAAGCCGGAACCGGCGATATCGTGGAAGCGGTACGGCACATGCGCACCGTGCAGGATGAAATACGAAAGCTCGTGAACATGTCGGAAGACGAACTGCCGGCAGAAGCCAAAGAACTGGGCGCTCCCCTGGAACTGGTCATCGATATCCACCGCACCGGTAAGCTGCCGGTAGTTAATTTTGCTGCAGGCGGGATAGCAACTCCGGCGGACGCGGCACTGATGATGCAATTAGGCGCAGACGGAGTGTTTGTCGGTTCCGGGATTTTTAAATCAAGCAAACCTTCGGTAATGGCTAAGGCGATTGTCAAAGCCACCACCCATTACACCGATGCTAAAATTATTGCCAAAGTCTCTAAGAACCTCGGAGAGGCAATGCCGGGTTTGAGCGCGAAACAGATTCCTCCGGACCAGTTGATGGCCGGCAGAGGATGGTAACATGAAAATCGGTGTCCTTGCNNGCGGGGAAAGCACCACCATCACCAAACTGATGGTGCATTATAAACTGAAAAACAAAATCATCGAACTGGCAAAACAGAATTTTCCGATTTTCGGGACTTGTGCCGGAATGATTGTCCTGGCGGGGGAACTGTCAAGCGCCGGCGGCGTTAAACCGACTGGAGTGATGGACATCAAGGTGAACCGCAATGCTTTCGGCCGGCAAGTTGAGAGTTTTGAAGCAGAGATTTACATTCCGGCAATCGGGAAAAAACCAATGACCGGAGTTTTCATCAGGGCGCCCTTGATCGAATCGGTCGGCAAAAAAGTCGAGGTTTTAGCACGATTAAGCGACGGCACGATTGTAGCCGCGCGACAGGGCAAACTGCTGGTCTGCTCTTTTCATCCCGAGTTGACAGATGATACCAGATTCCATCAATATTTTCTTGATATAGTCCGGGGAAAAATATAAACCCGGACGGGGAGGATTATTTTGCAAAAAGTAATCACCGATGACCTGGATGCCTTAATGGGAATCCTGCCGCCGTCAATCCGCCAGAAACTGCAGGAACAGGAAGATTTCAAACAGCTGATTGAAGTCATTTTAGACCTGGGGAGACCGCCGGAAGCCCGCTTCCTGAACCGGGAAGTGATCCTTGACCAGCGGGAAGTAACCGATGAAGACATTGAGTATGTCATCACCCGCATCGGCAGTTTCGGCGACGATAACAGGGCCGGCATCGAACGCACTTTGCACCGTATTTCCGCTATCCGTAACCGCAAAGGTAGAATTGTCGGATTGACGCTGCGCGTTGGACGGGCTGTTTTCGGCACGATCAAAATCATCGAAGACCTGGTGGAAACCGGAAAAAGCATCCTGCTGCTGGGCAGGCCCGGCGTAGGTAAAACCACGATGCTGCGCGAGGTCGCCCGGGTACTGGCAGATGATTTTCATAAGCGTGTCATTATTGTCGATACTTCGAATGAAATTGCCGGCGACGGCGATATCCCACACCCGGCCATCGGACACGCCCGCCGCATGCAGGTGACGACACCCAATATGCAGCACGCCGTGATGATTGAAGCCGTAGAAAACCACATGCCGGAAGTGATTGTCATCGATGAAATCGGCACGCAATTGGAAACACAGGCCGCACGCACCATTGCGGAAAGAGGCGTCCAACTGGTAGCGACCGCCCACGGCAACACGCTGGAAAACCTGATGATGAACCCAACACTGGCCGATTTAATCGGGGGAATCCAATCGGTGACGCTGGGAGACGAAGAGGCAAAACGGCGCGGCACACAGAAATCCATCCTCGAACGAATGTCGGCGCCGACTTTTGATATTTTAGTGGAAATTCAGGAACGGGACACCGTCGCGATTCATGCCGACGTAGCATCGGCAGTGGACGCAATTTTACTCGGAGAACCGCAGGCGCTGGAAGTCCGCCAAATCGATGAAAATACCGGTGAAGTGAACATCAAGCACATCCAGCCGGAAACCGACGATACCAGAAGGCCGGTACGCAGCAACAAGGCGGCACAGCCGAAAAACGGCACGAGCGCCAAACTCTTCCTTTACGGCGTCAACCGCGTGCGGATGGAAGAAGTGGCCGGTGAGATGGGGGTAAACTTGGACATTGTGGAAGACCTCCGCGAAGCGACGCTGCTGGTGACATCCAAGAAATACTACCGTCAGAAACCGCAAAAAATCAGAGATGCGGAATCAACGAATTTGCCGATTTATGTACTGAAGGGCGGCACGCCGGTGCAAATCAGGCAGCTTTTGGGTTCTCTTTTTCACATCGAGCAGCAGAATGAACCGGAGGAGCGCAGAGACGAGTCTTTCAAGTCAGCCCTGGATGATGCCAACGAAGCCGTCCAGATGATTAAAAAGGGCGAAAACACGGTGGAATTAAGTCCGCAGAGCGCTTATATCCGCCGGTTTCAGCACCTGGTGGCGGAAAGGCACGGGATGTACTCGCAGAGCACCGGTAAAGACCCCAACAGAAGGGTGAGGATATTTAGAGTTTAAAAACCAAATTCCAAGCTCTAAAATATATTAAAATACGACTCTTCCAAAGTTGAGTCGCGCAATGGATCCCGGTAAGTTTGCGGCGCAAAGCACCTTTCGGCTTTCGCATGCATGGATATTTGGGTTGTAAAAATCCATGTTAGCGGATTCTAATCCCCGCTTAATCCCTCAGGTACTACAGCCTTGCAAAGGGCAACGAAATGCCGACGCCGAAAAACTAAAGTGGTGATGCCGCCAATAATTATTATTTGGCAGCTTTTCCGGCCAGATTATCTTTCAGTTCCTT
>PMCB01000092.1 GCA_003153955.1 Dehalococcoidia bacterium
AGTCGTTGTTGTCGGTTCCGCTTTTATAATGTTGAAGTATTGAAAATCGACATATTTCCAATCGCTCTCGCCATTACCCTTATCTCCAACCACATAAATACCCAGTTGGTTATTGCCATCCAGCAGTGTATATTCCTTTCCGCCCTGCGTGGGATTTAGAGGTTCCCCATCCCGGTAAACATAAAAAGCCACCGGCGAATCGGAGGATATATTCAGATTAATAGTTTGATCCTTTGTGGTATATCCGTCTTTGAGTGCAACGTCGTCCCCATTGTCATTGGTGTACGTCATTGTATATGCAGGAAAACGGTTGTTGCCGATAGTTCCGTTCTCAAATTCGCTCCATCTCGTCGAGACGTTTTCAAAGTTAACTAAAGCTGACGTGCCGAAGTAGAGCATCAGGTCATAGGCTTCACCTTGTCCGTCTAAAATTGAGCGCGCATTAGCCCCGGAATTATAAGGCTCAAATTGCCCGTTTTCATACCAGATTTGGCGGTCGTTATTCCCTGGATAGTTCGGGTCGGCTATTTGCAGGGCGCCTCCTGAAACTCCGTACACTATCATGGCGTGAGCGCCGCCTCCCGGGGAAGTGTTCTGAATGTAAATGAATTGAGGTTGGCCTGTAACCTTCATCGAATAGACAAATTGGTTCCAAACCATACTGTTAGCAGTCTGGGCCTGGGGTTTAAGTTTCTCGTACCGGGGTTCCCAGGCATTCCAGTTTATATCCTCTTGAATAGTCGATGCGAACCGGTAGGCACGGGCGTCATCGTACCAGAAATCGGGAGTGCTTTCATCATAGCGATTGTATAAAGACGGCTCCCCGTTGGCTTTCATCTGTGAGTAGTACCACAGGGCAGTTATTGATTGACCCGCACAATGTCCGCCGGGTGAAATGTAAGAGCCGTAGTTAGTGAACTGCCAATCATCCACACCCGGTTCGAAACCGGTATTTATCTCTGTGTCGCTGCTCAAAGCAGACTCAACGATGGAACTGACCACTATCTTCGAAAAGTGTCTGGTTGCGATGGTTATCGAATTAGCAGTTGATGCCGTCGTGGGAATTCCTTCCAGCGTTCCCAATTTATCATCGTAATAAAAGGCCATCGCAAAATTTCCGGCAGGTACTTGAACCGGAATTTGAAGAGAGATTATTTCATTCGAATAACCGCCGCCGTTATCAACGGATATTAGCGGCGTGACCGGACTGAAACTCGAACCGAAAGTCTGGCTCTCCACCGGTGCCGATGATATCTTAAATTGACGTGTATTGGGATAAGAATTTGCCGGTACAGTCATCTGCAGCCCGTTCAAAACGCTGTTTGCCTGGCTGACTGCAATGGTTGCTCCGGCAGTACTGACCGTTCCGGTAGCCGCAACAGTTGATGTTCCCAGTTTGAGGGTGCCCGCAGGAGTCCTCTTTGGTTTGGAAGACTTCGAACACCCGCTTAATCCTAGAATTATAACAAGAACGATTGTTAAAACGATAAATGGGATTTTCCTGAACATGCCGTGTCTCCTGCTCGTTTATCACGATTGAAAGTATTGATATTACCATCATATCAACTTATCCGTTGAATCGGCAAATGGAATATTTATTGTGGTTAATATCGCCTGAATTTTAAAAAAGACTGGTTGTTTTTGTTTTGACTGTGCCGATTCCGGAAGAACGGCCACTGGGGTTGCGCGGGAGTAACAGGGAGGGCTTTTTACCCCTTCCCCGCCAATCCTTTTCCCTGACTCAGCCACACCGCTGTTTTAATCGCCTCTTCGATGCTTTCGGAGTTGGCGATCCCTTTACCGGCAATATCGAAAGCCGTGCCGTGGTCGACGGATGTCCGCATGAATGGCAGGCCCAGCGCTACGCTGACGCTCTTCTCAAAACCGTGCACCTTGACGGCAATGTGTCCCTGGTCGTGGTACATTACCAGCACCACATCAAATTCCCCGCTGATGGCGCGGTTGAAGATGGAATCGGCGGGGAAAGGCCCGCGGGCATCAATGCCTAGTCTTACAGCTTCTTTGACAGCCGGGGTAATTTCTTCTATTTCTTCCCGGCCGAACATTCCGTTTTCCCCGGCGTGCGGGTTCAGCGCCGCCACCCCGATTATAGGCTTGCCGAAACCCCATTGTCGGAAAGATTCATCGGTCAATATCAGCCGGCTGAGGATAAAATCTTTTTTTACGCGGTCGCAGGCTTCTTTCAACGAATAGTGGGTTGTCAGGTGAACGCACCGCAGATTGCCTGTAGCAAGCATGGTGGCATATGTTTTGGTCTTGGTGGCCTCTGCCATATATTCCAGGTGACCGAGGCCGGTATAGCCCGCCAGCATTGTGGCTTCTTTATTTATCGGGGCGTTGACCATGGCTGTGATTTCATGGGTCAGCGCCAGTTGCATCGCCATTTCCAGAAATTCCATCGATGCCCGGCCGCATTCGGCTGCAATTTGACCCATTTTTACTTTATTCCAATCCAGATTATGCATGTCCAGGATATCGATTGTGCCGGATTTTCCGGTGCTCTCGGAGGCGTGTTCGATGGGATGAAGTGTGAGTTTATTTTGGGTGATCGCTATCGCCGCGCGCACGGCAGCGCTTTCCCCGATTACAAAAGGACGGCATATATCGTAAAGCGTTTTGTCGGCAAGGGCTTTGACTACAACCTCCGGCCCGATGCCGGCCGGGTCCCCGATGGTAATGGCGATAATCGGTCTTTTTTCAGCTGTCATGTTCCGCCTCTCTCAATAGCTTGGTTCTGTCGACTTTGGTGGCGATCAGGTTTTGGATAACAGTAAGTCCGTTCGGTTAGTTTTTGGTTGGATATTGCACGGGGAGAACAGAATAAGGTAGGGACTAAGTACAACCTCCAGAAGAAGAAGGGCGATAGCCCTCCTTCTCGTATACCTTCCTCTCCTTTTTAGGCTATAGTACTTTGCGCAGCAAATGTAGAGAGGATAGGTGAGGGTCGTTGGGTCATAATTAGATTGGATTAACATAATTTCAAACTTGTTATTGCAACAAAATTAGAAACTAAACATTAAATACCAAAGCCAATCTGTCTAAACTTAAGAATTTATAACTCTAACGAAGCCTTGTATTCGTCAGCGTCCACCGATTCGATGGAGAACCCGAGGCTCCTCGCCAATCCGACCATCTTGTTATTATCTTTCAGTATCACGCCGTACATCCCGGTCAGGCCTTTTTCTTGCGCGATTCCGATCAGGATATCCGTGAGTTTATGCCCTAGCCCGACATCCTGGAAATCATCGGTAACGAGGGTGGCGAACTCTCCGTTTTGCGTTCCCGGTTGGATGACCAGCCTGCCCACGCCGACGATTCTTCTTTTACCGTTGGTATTGGCTTCGGCCACGATAGCGATCTCACGCCCGTAGTCGATGTTGCAGAAACGGCTGAGCATGTCGTGCGAGATATCTTTGATTATATAGAAGAAACGGAACCTGGATGACTCCGGTGACAGCCCGGCGATCAGTTCGTGTTCCATCGGTTCGTCTTCCGGCCTGATCGGGCGCAGTAAAACCGACCGTCCGTCACGGCACAACCAGGGCTGAATATATCTCGTGGGGTAAGGAGAAATAATCAGGTGCGAAAATTCGCTCAACTGTGTTTTCAGGACATTCTCATCGATGATGATACGCGCGTCCAGCGCGATAACCTTATCGCCGCTTACCACCAGCGGATTAATGTCCAGTTCTTTGATTTCAGGGAAATCCACAATCATGTTAGAGAGACGGATGAGCGTTTCATCGAGCAATCTTAAATTCACCGCGGGCTTTTTCCGGAAGCCCTTGGAGAGCATGTTGTAAACATTCGTCTTCTCAATCAGCAGACGTGCCAGTCTCTGGTTTAAAGGAGGCAGTCCTACGGCTACGTCTTTATAAAACTCCGTTTCCGTGCCGCCTTGGCCGAAGATTATCACCGGGCCCAGCGTCGGGTCTTTCTTGCTGCCGATTATCAGTTCATAATCGTAAGCCGTTATCATTTTCTGCACAGTGACCCCATCGATGCGGGCTTGCGGGAATTGGCTGGTGACGTTTTCCAGCATTTCCTTGTAAGCCTTGCGAACTTCATCGGCTGATTTAAGATTAAGCACTACGCCGCCGACATCGGATTTATGCGAAATGTCGGGCGATTGTATTTTCATCACGATCGGATAACCCAGCCCGGAGGCGGAACTGGCGGCCGATTCGGCATCACCTGCGAAATGCGGCAATGTCACATTGATGCGGTAGGTATTCAGGAATTTTTTGGAATCATCTTCGCTTAATACCAGTTTGCCGGAACGCGCGGCGTTGCGGATCATCAGTTTGAGGTGATTTTTCGGAGTGCCCACATCGAGCGGCACATCTTCCGGTGTTTCGTAAAGGTTTTCCAGGTTCCGGGCATAATGGTACATGTACATGTAGGTTTT
>PMCB01000015.1 GCA_003153955.1 Dehalococcoidia bacterium
TACCATAAATAGAGAGTTATATTATACTATTAGTGTTGACAATATGCTAGGCTCGTCAGAATCCAGCTCCTGTAGCGCCCAGTAAAGGGCAAATAAGGAATTCTCGGGTTATCCAGAAAAATTGAACCCTAAAAATAGTGATCTCCCGCTTTCGCAAAAGGCCGAAGGTCCCGGAGGTACGAACGGGAGGGATTAAGGGGGATTTTCCTGGTAACTATCATCAGCGTAATTCAACTTCAGGCCCGGGAAGTTCTAAACACAGCGGCCTCAAACGCCGTTTCGCCTCTCGTCGTATTCAAGACGCAGAGTGCTTCCGCATACCTGAAAACCCAAAAATATTCGTTTCCTTTGCTATAGGAAATATATTTTTTACAAAACGAATCTCACATTAACAAAAGAGTCCTACATTCTGATACGCCTCTGGCGTACGAAGAATCTCCATCTCTACTGGGTAGGCAGGGAAGACATCGTAAATAATTCGCTCTTCGTCTGGTTTTGGTATTTTGGATTTTGAATTTGCCGAAGGCTGAAGGCAATGGCCGGAAGTACTTCGCTTCGGCGAACGTATCCTTCAATTGAAGGACCCGGATTTCGGATTTTAAAGTTAAGTAAAGTATATTTCCAAGCCTGACTAAATATGGTAAACTCAAGGCAGTTGGGAAGGAGCCGTGAGATGATAGAAACTGATCAGCCCGAAGTCGGGGTAATTATTGTCGCAGCGGGGAAAAGCCAGCGGATGTCCGGCACGGATAAAATCTTTGCGCCCCTGGCCGGTCAGCCCGTGCTGCTGCGAGTTTTACAACCGTTCATTGACTGTCCGGGCGTCGACCGTATTGTCGTGGTGTTGAACAACCGGAATTACGATGAGGGTAAAGCGCTGATTGTCCAGCAGAACTGGGAAAAAGAGGTGGCGGTTTGCATCGGGGGAAGAAGGCGGCAGGACTCGGTGCTGTCCGGGTTGAAACTGCTGGGTGATTGCGACCTGGTGGTGATTCAGGACGGCGCCCGACCGATGGTAACTGTCAAATTAATCGAAGACGGACTGGAAGCGGCGAAAGAAACCGGGGCCGCCATCGCCGCGGTGCCTGCGACGGACACGATCAAAACAGCAAATGCAGAAATGATTGCACGGGAGACATTGCCGAGGGACAGTCTGTGGCTCTGTCAGACGCCGCAGGTCTTTCTCTATAATGTATTGATCAAGGCCTACCGTGAAGCCACCGCCGAAGTGACCGACGACGCTCAAATTGTCGAACTGGCCGGCGGGAAGGTTAAGCTCTACATGGGAAGCTATGATAATATAAAAATAACCACCCCGGCGGATTTGGCCATCGCGGAAACGCTCTTGAAGAGGCGGAAGGGATAACATGCAATTCGGCATTGGATTCGATATTCATCCTTTAGTGCCGGGACGGAAATTGGTGCTGGGCGGCGTGGAAATCCCGTTCGACCGCGGCCTGGACGGCTGGAGCGACGCCGATGTTTTGACCCATGCCGTCATCGATGCTTTGCTGGGCGCAGCCGCGATGGGCGATATCGGGATGCATTTTCCGCCGGGCAAGCCGGAATATAAAAACGTCAGCAGCTTAAAACTATTAGCGGAAATTAAAGTTAAGCTGGAGGCCGCCGGCTGGCAAATAAACAACGTCGACGTCACGGTTATCGCCGAAAAGCCGCATCTCCGGGAATATATTGACCTGATGCGCGAACGGCTGCGGCAGACACTTGGTATCCCCATCGGGCAGGTGAGCGTCAAAGCCAGCACGGCCAACGGGGTCGGCGACGTGGGTAATGAAGAAGCCATTGCGGCTTTGGCGATTGCCTCGCTTCAGAAAACAAAGTAAAGGATGCTTCCCATGAAAATTTACAGCACTTTATCCCGCCAAAAAGAAGAATTTCAGCCTCAGGGCGAAGTTGTTACAATATATTCCTGCGGTGTGACGCCATACGCGGAATCACATCTCGGGCACGCGATGAACGCCGTCATTTTCGATACCGTGCGGCGTTATTTGCTGTTCAGGGGTTACAAAGTGAAATTTGTGCAGAACATCACCGATGTCGAGGACAAAATTATCGACCGGGCGAATAAACTGGGAATCCCGCCGCGTGAACTGGCCGAAAAATTTGCCAACCGTTATTTTGAGGACATGGCAACCCTGAACGTGATGAAACCGGACATCATCCCTTATGCCACCGAAGAAATCCCGAAAATGCTGGAAGTGATTCAGGGATTAGTCGACAAAGGACATGCTTATGCGGTGAACGGGAGCGTTTATTTCCGGGTACGCAGTATGCCGGATTACGGCAAACTTTCTCACCGCACGCTGGATTCGATGCAGGCCGGTGCGCGTATCGAACCCGGTGAAGAAAAAGAGGACCCGATGGATTTTGCTTTGTGGAAGGCTGCCAAACCAGGCGAGCCGTTCTGGGAAAGCCCTTGGGGCAAAGGCCGGCCCGGCTGGCATATCGAGTGCAGCGCGATGTCCCTCAAATACCTGGGCGAAACCATCGATATCCATTGCGGCGGTCAGGACCTGATTTTCCCGCACCATGAAAACGAAATCGCGCAGTCTGAATGCTTCACCGGCAAAAAGCCGTTTGCCCGGATCTGGATGCATAACGGGCTTTTCCAGCTTGGCGACGAAAAAATGAGCAAATCCATCGGTAACATTGTCGGCATCAAGCAGATTCTGGAAAAACACAGCGCCGACGGATTCCGGATGTTTGTGCTTGGCTCGCATTACCGCAATCCGCTGACTTTCTCCGACGAGGCGATTGACGCGGCGGAAAAAGGCCTGGAAAGGCTGATTCAAGCCGCCAACAGCGAACCGGCACCGGTTAAAGCCAACGCAGAAAAACTGGATGCCCGTTCTGTCCGGCAGAAATTTACCGAGGTAATGGACGACGATTTCAATACGCCGCAGGCATTGGCCGTTCTTTTTGATATCGCGCGGGACGTTAACCGCGGCATTGAACAGGGAGCAGACGTCAGCGAACTTCGCCATGCGCTCAAAGAACTGTCCGGGGTGCTAGGTTTGACACTAAAGAAGCCAGAAACGGCTTTCACCGACGCAGCACCGTTCATCGAATTATTGATTAAGACCCGTAAGCAGTTGCGCGATGCCAAACAGTTTAAGCTCGCGGATGAAATCAGGGATAAACTGCTGGAAACAGGTGTGATCATGGAAGATACCGCCCAGGGCACCACCTGGAAAAGAAAGAAATAGGAATTATTGTCGTTGCGAGGAGTCAAAGCGACGAAGCAATCTAAAATGCATGTTTATAGAAAAGCAATACTATGTCTATATGATGACTGATGCCAAACACTCCACCCTTAATACCGGTGTTTCGAGTAATTTAAAGGTGAGGGTGTGGCAGCATAAGGGAAAATTCGTAGAAAGTTTTACGAAAAGGTACCACGTTGAAATGCGCGTTTATTATGAAGTCTCAAATGGCGTAGAAGGTGCAATAGCACGGGAAAAACAAATCAAAGCAGGTTCAAGGCAAGACAAAATCGATCTGATTAATAAAATGAATCCCGAATGGCGTGACCTATACGAAGAACTTTAGATTGCCACGACCTTCTATTGAAGGTCTCGCAAAGACAATATTATTATTTTGGAAGGTATTATTGGTAATCCCAACAACGCACAATTGCGGCGTAAATTATAAAGTAGTGACAGAATGACGGATAATCAACTCTCTACAGCAACCGCCCGTTTTGCCGGCTGGGTTACCCGCAGCGAAGGTAAAAAATTCCTGCAGCTGCGTTCGGATGTGCCTGAACCGGCTATACCGCTGGGAAAAGGGGGCCGGGACGATTGGGCCTCCCTTTATATTCACATTCCGTTTTGCCGCACGCTCTGCCCTTTCTGCTGCTTTAACCGCTACCTGTTTGATGAAACGCAAGCCCGCCGCTATTTTGCGAATCTTAAAAAAGAGGTCGGGTTTTATGTCGACCGCGGTTTCCGGTTCTCCGACTTTTACTTCGGCGGCGGAACGCCGACGGTACTGATGGATGAATTGCTGGATTTTATCGATTTCCTGAAGAAGAACTTTAAGGTCAGGCAAATTTCCATGGAAACTACGCAGCGCGAAATTAATCCGGAAGTGATCGCCGCGTTGAAAAAAGCGGGTGTTAACCGGCTGTCCATCGGGGTCCAGAGTTTCGATAACGACCTGCTCAAAGCGATGGGCCGGCTGGTGGGCACCGGCGAAGACGCAATCGAAAAGTTGAAAATGGCGCAGGGACAGTTCGATACGGTCAACGCCGATTTTATCTTTAATTTCCCGACGCAAACAATCGACCAATTTAAAAAAGATGTGGCCACTTTTAAAGAACGGGGCATCGACCAGGCGACTTTTTATCCGTTAATGCCTTCACCGCATAAGAAGAGCCGACTGGAAAGGCGATTCCACAAAGTAGACACCTCCCGTGAAAAAGAGTTCTACGATGTAATTTTAAAAGAGCTTTATCAGGGCGGGTATAAAGCCTCTACCGCATGGTGTTTTTCCCGCGGCAACCGGCTGATCGATGAATACATTATCGATTATGACGACTATATTGGTGTCGGGGCCGGTTCGGTGGGATTTTTAAACGGGGATTTTTTCGTGAATACTTTTTCGCTGGGAAAATACGACGAAATGATTGCAGGCGGGAAATTACCCATTGTCAGCTGGCGGCGGCTCTCGGAGCGGGAACATTTAAGGTATTACATGCTGACCAAACTTTTCGGCATGTCATTAGACCCGGAGAAATTCAGGCAGCGGTTTAACGGGGATGTAAATCGCAAGCTGTTCTGGGAATTGTCATTTTTCAAAATGTTGGGTCTGGTAAAACAGAATAAAAATATCACAGTAACGCCGAAAGGCATGTATACGCTGTGCGTGATGCAGAAAGAATTTTTCGCTGCCCTGAATACGCTGCGCGAGAGCTATATCGACGGTCAGATTTAAGAAATGTGATTTTGGTACTTGAAATACATTTTTAAATCAGGTAGTATGTGAAATAATTAACGGGAGGTGAATTTATGGAATACAACAAAATTCTTGTGCCGCTGGATGGTTCAAACCTAGCGGAAAGTGTTTTACCGCACGTAGAAAAGATTGCCCTGGGTTGCACGTTGCCCAGCGTTGTTCTGGTTACCGTCACCGAACCGGTGCACATCAAGACCCCCAGAGCACTGCGCATCGAACAGTTACCGGGTATTCATCAGGGCCCTGTGCTGTTTTACGGTGGGGTTACCGGCGCCGGAAAAGAAATTGTTCCCGATTCGATAATGGATTTACCGGTGACCATCGGCAAGATGGCCAAGACCGGTTATGATTACCTCTCAAAAATCGCTGCCAAACTGCAGAAAAAGGGGATACAAGTTACTATCGCGGTTTTAATCGGGGATGTAGACGAAGAAATTACCCGTTTTGCCAAAAATGAAAATGCCGATTTGATCGTGATGGCCAGCAGCGGTAAAAAAGCCTTGAAACGATGGGATGTAGGCAATGCCGCCGAGAAAGTCTCCCATGCCACCGATATCCCGATTTTCCTGGTGAAACCGCCTGCAGGTTTTAAAGAGACCAAGCCGGTCAGAAAAGGCAGAGCAAATTAATCCTCTTTCTATATAAGTTATAAGGAAAATTAAATAATAAGGGGCGGGTTAGCCTCAGCTAACCCGCCCCTTTTGTTTTACCCGATTGAATAATTCAATTTACACCGATTTCTTTGCCTGTTGGACTAACGGCAGGATATTCTTATCGATATCGGCATCGTTTTTCGGTTCCGGGACATCTTTAAAAAGGAACCAGTTCTCAACATGTTCCGTGGATTCACCAGGCTGTAATTTCACCAGCGGCCCGAGTGTTTCAAATTCAAAACCGGGACCGGTCCAGAATTGGACGGTATTATTGAAATCAGGGTAACTGGCGCCTTTATTGAAGTTAAATGTTGCCACAAAAAGATGGCCGTTATTGTAGTAAGCTGCCCAGCCGTCCGAGACTGCCATCCCGAATTTATAAACACCGGGAGCTTTATTATCTTGCTTCAGCATGATATATTTTTTCCCTAATATCAGGCGGGAGTCCGTCAGGTCGCAATAACACCAGACCGAAATGCAGGTAGTAGGTAATAGGGAACCTCCGCTGTTCTGCGGGATAAATGGCGGCATCGGCACAATTCCTTTTCCGCCGAATTCCATTATTTTATAGGCCCAGGGCGCCAGTTCAATTGGCCAGAGGCCGCGGTTGTATAAACGGTTCACGATGCTGATATGATTGCCTTTGATAGTGGTGGCGATGTCCATTTCTTTTTGAGTACCGGTCGGGACTTCGATCGGCTGTGTGAGCCGGATAAATTTGTCGTGTTCTTCGACCGCCACCGGAGCCGTGGCCGGAAATTTCCGTTCCTGCGCTTCCGGAGCGTGGCGCATGGCATGTCCACCGTAATGATGCGGCGGGTCCCCATGGAATTCATTTCTATCGCCGATAAAACCGAAACGCACAATATTCGGTCCTACTTCGGTGGTCGCAACCAAATCCAAGGTGTCATTAAAAACACGGTAACAATTTTGTAAGCCGGAACATTCAACTTTTCCCAAAAACATACTCCTTTCTCTTCGCGGAAATTAATGACTGAATTATAGCCGTGATGACGCCAAAAGTCAAAAAAATAGAATCAAATTGCAGATGAACCGGATAGCTTAACAAAGCAACACTAAGGCTATAAAAAATATTACTAAACAAGCCAGTTTTCATATTTACAAGTTTATTTGTTTTGTGTTATAGTGGTAAAACAACAGAATATTGCAAGGAACTCAGAGTGCAAGTCCGGTGTAAATCCGGCGCAGTACCGCCTGCTGTAATCCCGGTTTTCCGGGAAAGCCAGAACGCTGAGTACACCAATTCCTCCGCGGGAAAGGAGGTGGGATATCATGTCAATTTGAAATCCCCCTCTAACGTTACTTGAGGGGGATTTTCTTTTTCTGGAGTATCAGCGGAATAAAATAAATTAACGGGAGATCAATGAAACTGCTTCGATTCTTCGCCGCGATTCTGGTAATCTGCCTGGCAGGTCTTACTGCCTGCTCTAAAACATCCACGCCGACATCGACAACGTATACCGATGACCTTGGCAGGATAGTTACCATCCAAACTACACCGCACCGGATTGTATCGCTCTCCCCCAGTAACACTGAGATATTATTCGCTTTGGGGGAGGGATCGGAGGTAGTGGGGACTGACGATTACTCAGACTACCCCGCCGAAGCTAAAACCATAACACATGTGGGGTCGGCCTTCCCGAGTTTCAATATCGAGACAATCGTGTCCCTGAAGCCGGACCTGGCTGTTGCTTTTGGGTATACCCTGCCGGACTATGCAACAAAACTTCAGAGTTTGGGGATTCCGGTAATTGTATTAGCTCCTAAGGATGTCAGCGGTGTAATCAACGATATTACTTTAGTTGGAAAAATAACAGGAGCCGCCTCAGCGGCTAAAACACTGACTACCGGTATGCAAAATAGTCTGAACACTGTGGAGTCTAAGATAAAAGGCGTGACCGCCCCCCGGGTCCTGTGGGAATTTGACGGCACTGATCCCGGTAATCCGTGGGTTGCCGGGCCTGGTTCTTTCAATGATGCTCTTATTACACTGGCAGGCGGTCAGAATGTTGGCGCCGGCGGGCCAACATCATCATGGCAAATGGGTACGGAAGACATAGTCAAAGCAGACCCGCAGATTATCATTCTGGACGACTATCAATTCGGTATGACAGTAGAAAGCGTGGAGCAGCGGCCGGGTTGGTCTGCCATCACAGCAGTCAAGAACGGCGCGGTTTATCCAATCACCGATTCGGACCTGACGGACAGGCCCGGTCCGCGCGTAATTCAAGGCCTTCAACTGCTGGCAGAGATCATTCATCCCGAATTGTTCAAATAGACCTGAAAACAAGCCACAAATTTGTTTTTAGTAACACGGCACATGGGAGATGGGCACACAAATGAGAAAGCATAAGACCGCGATAATGTTCGGGTTAGCCGTATTTTTACTGGCCGTAGTGCTCTTATCCGTATCTATCGGCCCGGTAAGAATTACGGTTCCGGAAATAATAAAAATAGTGCTGCATAAGGTGGGGATTTACCGCAATACCGGCGGCTGGCAGGCGGTACAGGAGTCAATTTTATTCCAGGTGAGGTTACCCCGGGTACTCGGCGCCGTTTTAGTCGGCGCGGCCCTGTCCACGGCAGGGGTGCTGTTTCAAGGCCTTTTCAGAAACCCCATGGCTGACCCTTACATTATCGGCACCGCCTCGGGGGCTGCTTTTGGCGCAACACTGGCTATGTTGCTGCCGCTGAGCCTGGTTTTCTACGGTTTTGGATTGGTGCCGATTGCCGCCTTTCTGGGGGCTTTGGGGTCGGTCTTACTGGTTTACCGGCTGGCTCGTTTTGGCGGGAAAGCGCCCATTATCAGCATGCTGCTGGCCGGATTTGTCACCAGTTCATTTCTGGTGGCCATCATAATGCTGCTGCTGACGATGAGCGACCGGCTCGGTTTAAAAATTCAGCAGGTTTTTTCTTTTCTGATGGGAGGTATAACTGTGACTTACTGGCAGCAGATTGAGGTCATCGCGCCGCTGGTAGTGCTGGGTATTGTTGCCGCCATGTTTTTTGCGGTAAAGCTGAACGCATTTTCCATCGGGGAAGAAGGCGCTGCTTATCTCGGGATAAATGTAGAGCGGGAGAAAATGATTATCCTGGGGGTTGGTTCGCTGCTTACCGCATGTGCCGTTTCCATCGGAGGGCTTATCGGTTTTGTAGGGTTGATTATTCCACATGCGATGAGGCTGATATTGGGTCCGGACCACCGTCTTTTAATACCGGCGTCAGCTTTAGCCGGCGCCGCATTCCTTGTGATTGCCGACTTACTGGCGCGCACGCTGTTGAGCCCTGCTGAAATTCCGGTCGGTGTGCTGACCGCGCTTATCGGCGCTCCTTTCTTTCTCTACTTGTTAAGACGCTCCCGGAGGGAATATGCATTCTAAGACGAGCGACCTTCTTATAAGCGACGCCTGCTTTTCTTACACCGGCGGTTTTACGTTGAACCATATCAATCTATTCGTGCCCAACGGCCAGATGGTTGGGTTGCTCGGACCTAACGGCTGCGGAAAGACAACGTTATTAAAGCTTGCCGCCGGCGTGCTGGTACCTTCCGAAGGGGATGTCAGGATTGGCGAGATGAGCCTGAAAAAGCTGTTGCGGAGAGAAGTGGCCCGGCAAATCGCGGTTGTTCCGCAGGAATTTAATATTCCTTTCGCTTATACGGTCGAGGAAGTCGTAATGTTGGGGAGAACCCCATTTTTGAAAGGTCTGAACGGAGAGAGTAAACGGGACCATCAAATCGTATCCGGCGTACTGGAACTTACAGGCATGGCCGGATTCCGGAACCGTTATTTTAACGAACTGAGCGGCGGGGAACGTCAGAAAATTGTCCTGGCGATGGCATTAGCGCAAGAACCGGTAATACTCTTGCTCGATGAGCCGACTTCCCACCTTGATATCAGCCACCAGATTGAAATTTTGGAACTGCTGCGAAGATTCAACCGTGAAAAAAAAGTTACAATCGTCGCTGCAATGCACGATTTGAATTTAGCTGCCCTATATTTCGACCGTCTGGTGTTACTAGACCGCGGGCTTGTCTTCGCTGACGGTTCCCCGGATGAGGTGATTACCGGGGAAATTATCCGAAAAGTATTCTCCGCTAAAGTGGAAATTACCCGTCATCCAAAAACTTCCGTTCCTCAAATTGTATTATTACCGGACAATCCATCAAGTTTCAGTTAATTCAGTGAGTACTTCCTGCCGCTCCGAGACTGAGGGGCAGAATTCAACAGGGGAATAGCCGCTTTTTCTCAGCTGTGATACTATACAATGTAACAGTGTTGAGAAGAACGAAGTATGCCCGGATTCCCACAGAAAAGGAGATAATTTGACCCGTATACTTTTAGTAAGACACGGTGAAACCGAGCTGCAGAGTTCCCTGAGGTACTGGGGGAAAACCGATGTTGCGTTGGGCCCGGACGGGTTGCACCAGGCCGAACAATTACGGGACCGCCTGGCGGCGGAGAAAATCACCGGCATCTATTCCAGCGAATTAAAAAGAGCCAACGATACTGCTGTAATTATTGCCGCCAGACATAATTTAAGAGTCACGACCTGTCCGGAGTTGAGAGAAGTCGATTTTGGGAGACTGGAAGGACTTGACTTCACCGAAATCCATCAGCAGTTCCCTGAAATCGAAAAGATGTGGGTGACGCGTGATCCGGCNNTTGCTGGAACTGGGGATGCAAAATCGCTGGAGCCTTCGGGTTGACCTGGGGTCCCTCAGTATCGTGGAAACTTACCCCGAAATCAGCATTCTATGTCTATTGAACGATGTTTCGCATCTGATGGCGGAGCGTAATTCCTGAAATAAGGTGCTTCACCCTGGCAAAAGCTTTTATTTCCCGAGTCGGCGGCAAGTAATAATTTGCCATTTTACATAATAGTTATATTATCGGTTTTGAATTCATAAATTTCTGTTTTATCCCGTTTACAGATAATCTGCAATAAACCTCTTGTGCAGGGGATGTCAAGACATTAAATAAAATCTTACTTTTTGAAATCCCTCAGAAGCCGTTCGGCTTCGTCAACATTAACTTTTCCGCCGCTCAGGGCAGTTAAAATTTCCAGTTCGGAAGTATAAACCGCATCTGTTTGTGAGGCCGGACTTGTCGTCATGTTTTGCTCCGTTTCGGAGGTATTGTAATATTGGCTCCGGGCTGACTCGGTTTTTATTTCGATATTTCCGCTCAAGGTGGAAACGTCAATCTCCGGTATTTTGCCGTCAGACTTGGCTCCGATGCTGCCGACCATCCGGTTGCCGCGCCCTGATTCCGGGCCCTGACGGGCGACACGCACCAGCGGTGTTTTGGATTGGATGTCGCCATGTCTGGTCGTCAAATCCAGACGGGCGGCCGTATCAGAGGGCAGAGAAAGACGGACATCGCCGCGATTGGCGCGGATTAGCCAGTCCCCCACGGGCAAACACGATTCACAGCCGATATCCCCGGCCATAATTTTCGTATCGAAAGCGCCGATGCGCCCCTGTTTGATTCGGGCATCTCCCCTGGCTGTCCGGATGTGACAAGATTTGATATTAATATCTTCCATATTTACGTCGCCTTTGCCCACCTGGATATTGATACCGCGGTTGGATCCGCCGGTTTCGCCGAAGAATTTACGCAAGAATTTTTCCCCGAATTCTCCGCCCCAATCTGCCCACTCTTCCCAGTCGCCCCAAGTTTCAGGTTCCTCAATGCTGATGTGGTGTTCTTCACGGGGCAACGGCGGTATCGCCGGTGTGTCGGTTTCGGTGAAATGGCGCATCATTACATTCGCGTTGCCGGAAGTGACGGAAAAAGCGCCGCGGCAATTATCGATTTGGGCTTCACCTTTGCCCGTCCACATATGCATACGCGCTTGGATATTATCTATTTTGGCATCAGTGCGTCCAGAGAATATATCAATGGTCCAGATTTTAGATTTTGGCAGCTGCAGCGTAAACTGCGAGTCTCCGTGCTGCCATGTTGTGTAAAGTTTCAGCCACCTTCCGTCCGGTCCAAAATTCGAACTCCGGGGATATCTGGCGGCAAAGTCCCCCTCCAATATAACCTCGTCGCCGTCGATCCCTTGGATGACGAATTTACCCTGATTCGCTCTGATACCGATGTCATCAAAAGCGGTTATCGGCCAGGTTTGTTTTACCTTTGTCATTTTTCTACCCCTTCAAATCCTTTAGTTTTTGGGCTGCTTCCGCCGGGGATAACCGGCCGTCTGAAACTTGCTGCAAAATATCTTTCCGCACATCTTCAGCAGAGGTTGCTTTCTTTTCAGCTGTATTGCCGGATGTTTTCTCCGGGATGATGATGGTCTCATTGTTGCGGTTGAGAATGCTGTTTATTTCGTCCAGTTTGTTCCGGATGGTCGGATAGGAGATGCCGAGCACCCTTTCCACTTCGGTAAGGTTCCCCCGCGCGGAAAGAAAGACTTTAATGAAAGTCAGCGCTTCATCGGAAAGGTTGGATAATTGTCCCGATTGGAATTCACCGCGCATCTGCAACTGGCAAGCCGGGCATTTGCATTCGGTAATAACTAGCTGACCGCCGCAGGCCGGGCATTGATTAAATAATTTCTGCATATATTCCTCCTGATGTTAATTATTATAGAAACAAAAATATAAAATGTCAATATATAACTTAAAAATAGAAATTAATATAATGATATTAAGAATTATTGTTAAGGCAATAAACTGAAATTCCAGGTAACGGGTCAATTTCAAATTGCTACCAGAGTGGAAGTTATGTATTATAAGATAATGTTTTTAAAGGGATGATAAAAATGGATGTAAGCAGTGCAATTAGAATAGTAATTGGAGCAATGTTGATTGCCATTGGATTACCGCTTTTTGCTTTAGCAAGATATTTTTCATCCGCGGAGGATAAAAAGAATCAAACAGTACGAGATATTAAAATAATTGCTATAACCTGGATTTCGGTAGGCGTGCTTCTCTATTTAGTTGTTCTCATTACGAATTTGAATTACTAACAAGTTCATAAGTAAC
>PMCB01000093.1 GCA_003153955.1 Dehalococcoidia bacterium
GGTTTGGATTTCATTATCAATGTTCTATACAACAGGTGGGGCGAGACCGCCCGGGTTTTTGCCGGCGCTCTGCAACCGGCTTATGCTGCCGGTGTCGCGGAAAGCAAGATACATTACTTCACGCCGCCGGTTCACGATAAAGATATTGTTATCACCAATGCTTTCGTCAAAGCCAGTGAAGCCAGTTCCTGTCTGAATGTCGCTTATCCGGCCGTGGGACAGAAAGGCGGGGACGTGGTGCTGATCGCCAACGAACCGGCCGGGCAAATCGTTCACTATATGTTCGGCGCTTTCGGCTGCGAAATCTGCGGGCCTGAGTATAAAGTGAAAGCGCTGCCCACAAAAGTAAAGCGGTTGATCGTCTATTCCGAATATCCTGATATCGCCGGCCGCAGCACATTCCCCAAATCGGAAAAAGTGCTGTTCCTCGATAAATGGGATGATGTTCTGAAAGTCCTCGCCGCCGATTATCCATCAGCCGCGGATGTCGCGGTTTTTCCTTACGCTGAAATGCAATACACTATGTAGGTTATTCCCAAATGTTAGTCCTCTCTCCACCCGTGGGAGAGAGCTAGAGAGAGGGAGATTGGTTATTCTGTCGTTGTTAATTTGAAAGGGAGGGTTATTCCTTGGACGCACTGAAACTGAAAGAAAAAGATACCATCCGTATGACGGAATCAAACTTGCGTGAAACAACTGTCGCTATTTTCGAAAAAATGGGCGTTCCCAAAGACGACTGCCGTCTGGCCGCCGACGTCCTGATTACCGCCGACCTGCGGGGTGTGGCCAGCCACGGTGTCTCTAACATTCTTCAAAGGTATGTCGGGTTTTATAAAGATAAACTTGTCAATCCCACGCCTGAATGGAAAATTTTACGTGAGTCGCCTGCCGTCGCCAGCATTAACGCCGACGGCGGCCTGGGGATAATTATTGCCCCGAAAGCGATGCAAATCGCCATTGAAAAAGCGCGCAATGTCGGTGTGGGGATGGTCACCATTCAGAATGGCCGCCACCTCAGTATGGCGTCTTATCACGCGATGCTCGCGTTAAAGCATGACATGATCGGCATGTGCATGACTTCTACGATGCCGTTCATGATTCCCACTTTCGGCGCCGAGCCGCGGTTGGGCACAAATCCCATCGCGGTGGCTGCTCCCGCAGACAGGGAGGCCCCTTTTGTTTATGATGCCGCCACGACCGTTGTGGCGAATAATAAGGTTACTCTGGCCCGCCGCATGGGTGTCAAATTACCGCCCGGGTGGGTCGCTGATGCAGACGGTACCCCCATCATGCGGGAAGTGGACCCGCCGGCGCCAGGGGTTGACCGGCTCCTGCCTTTGGGCAGTATTAAAGAAATGGGCTCGCACAAAGGCTACGGTCTGGCCGGCGTGGTCGATATTTTCAGCGGGATACTGACCGGCGGCGGTTACGGCGCGAATAACGGCGGCAAGCACGTCTGCAACCACTGTGTCGTAGCTTATAATATCGAAACCTTTATGGACGTGGCGGAGTTCAAACGCACCATGGATGAATGGCTCATGATGTTGAAAACCACCAAACCCGCTCCGGGTCATGACCGCGTGTTATATCCCGGGTTGCCTGAATCCGAATGTGAGAAGGAGTATAAAGCCAAAGGAATTCCGCTCCATCATGAAGTCGTGGAATGGCTGCGTAAAACCTGCTCCGACTACAAAGCCGCCTGCTACGTCTGATTAAATAATTCTAAGGAGATTTATTATGGACCACGTGAAAATCGATCTCGAACGGGTCGTCAGTGACATCGACCGCAATATTTTCGGCGGCTACCTGGAAAATCTCGTTTACGGAGGAATTTATTATCCCAAATCTCCTTACGCCGATAAAAACGGGCTCCGCGCCGATGTCTTCGAAGCCCTGCAGCGGATGAAATGCCCCAACATGCGTTTCCCCGGCGGCAATCTCGCCTCCGGCTACCGCTGGATGGACGCTGTCGGGCCGCCGGCCGACCGTCCCGCGCACCACGATCTGGCTTGGAATTCCGTTGTCAATAATCAATTCGGCACCGATGAATTCATGCAATATTGCCGCAGATTGGGAACCGAGCCTTATATCTGCGTGAATTGCGGAGACGGCGATATGCGGGAAGCCGCCGATTGGGTGGAATACTGCAACGGTAAAGGTGATTCCCATCTGGCGAAGTTGCGCCGTAAAAACGGCGGGGAATCTCCTTACAACGTCAAATACTGGGGCATCGGCAATGAAGTCGACGGCCCCTGGCAAATCGGTTTCAAAACCCCTCAGGAATATGCCCGTGCCTACACCGAATTCAGTAAAGTCATGAAACTGGTGGACCCGAATATCAAACTCGTTGCCGCCGCTGTCAGCCTCTGGGACGACCATTCCCTGCCGCCGGATGCCCTGCCCGTAAAAAGCGAGTGGGTGGAACGCACTCAATTGATGCTGGAACAGGCGGGGGAACGCATCGATTACATGGCACTGCACCGCTATGCCCACCTGCATAACGACGATTTATTCGAAAACTACATGGCCTTTATGAAAGATTTTGATGAACACCTGACGGCTTACGACGGCTTGATTCGCTCCGTTTGCCTGGAAAGGGGCATTAAACATCATATTGCCATCGCCATCGACGAGTGGGGCGTGTCCCGCCATCCCCGCGTGCAGCGTACGGAAAAAATGATTGTCAACACCGTGGATGCGATGATGACCGCCCAGCATTTCAATTCCTTTATTCGCCATGCACGTTCGGTGCGCCTGGCGAACTTTACCGGTACGTTGACCTCGATGGGTGTGCGCTTAATCCGCATCGATAAGCATGTTTTGCTGGAGCCGAATTTCTACCCCGTCGAACTGTACAGCCGCACCTGCGGGCAGCAGGCCGTGGATGTTTTTTGGGACGGTGATACCTTCTCCGGCACGTATAAAAATCGTACCTATTCCGGCATCCGCACGCTCGATATCGCCGCCACACTGGATGAATCCCGCCAGCAACTGGTCGTTTATGTCGTCAACCAGACCACGGATAAAGCCACCGAAGCCGCGATTTCGTTATCATCCGGGGAATTTGCGGGAGACGTCAAAGTATCCGTCATCAACGGTCCGGATATCAAAGCTCAGAATACTGAAGAAAATCCGCATCAGGTCATCACGCGGGAATCTGCCGTCAAAGCTTCCGGTAAATCTTTTACCTTTACCTTTGAACCGCATTCCGTGACGGCACTGGTTTGTGCGGTTAAATAATTACCATCCGGAAATATATAATCTGAGGCGGCGGACAATTGTCCGCCGCCATCTTTAGTTATCAACAGTTTGTACTCTCTCGAAAATCATCCTCGCCGGAAAATAATTTTTCTGGAATTTACACTATCAATGATTGACTTATTTACATAGACGGACTAGCATTGGGCTAGATTCCTATCTGGGTAGAAGGAGTGCCGGCAACATAATGACACTGGAAAAACAGCTCGGCGAAGCCATTTATTCCCAAATCAATCAACTTTCCGACCGGATGGCTGCCTTACAACAAACCCCAAGAGCAGATATTTCCCCGCAATACGGCCTCAACGACCTGAAATATCGTGAATATGGGCAGCATGACCTATATCAGTTGGCGGAAGCGATGATTGCGAATAACCCGCCGCAGTTCGCCCGGTATATTGTCTGGCAGCGCGCCATGCTGCGGGGTCACCGGGTACCCGATTTCTTTACTGAATTGCAGCTGCAAAGTGAACAAACGGTGCTCATGGGAGCCTTTTCTACGGATTACCACTCAGTAATTGTCCGGCTCCTGCAAGCCGCCGCAGAAGCGCTGCATGAAACGGAGAAAACCGGGCTTTCATCAACTCAAAATACGCTCCAGTCAAAACTGATGGCGCGATACATGGAAACGCTTTTAGCTGGTAACCGGGAAGAGGCCGCAGAACTCATTATGAAAGCGGTGGAGAACGGGGTCAGTATCCGGGATATTTATCTTGAAGTTTTTAAACCCGGTCTTTATGAAGTCGGCAGGCTGTGGCAAAGCGGTCAGATTACCGTCGCTCATGAACATTATTTTACCGCCGCCACCCAGCTCATCATGTCTGAACTTTACCCTCGCATCCACCGGCATACTGCCCAAAACAGGGGGGTCGTGGTTGCCGCCTGTGTATCCGGGGAATTGCATGAAATCGGCCTGAGAATGAGCGCCGACCTGCTGGAACTGGAAGGCTGGCAGACTTATTATCTTGGCGCAAACACTCCGGCGATGAGTATTGTTGACATCATGCGGGAGAAAAAAGCCCGGCTTTTGGTTTTATCGATGTGCCTTCCGATTAACGGTCCGGAGCTGAGGGCCCTGATTGCTATGGTCAGGCAGCAGTTGGGCGGTAGCGTCAAAATCATCATCGGCGGCTACAGTATTTCATCTGACCCTGTGTACGCGGCTTCTTTCGGCGCGGATGATGTCGCGGTTGATGCGGGGGATGCTCCTGCCATCGCGGCCGGGTTATTGGGGAGGTGAAACCAATGTCGGACGAAAACAAACTGCCTGTATTCCATTCATCAGATGATATGCAATGGCACGAAGCCACCAGTAAGCTGATGAATGAGCTGATTGCCGTAAAACGCGATTTACAGCAAAAAACAATGGAATTGCAGGAAGCCCTGGATCAGGTAAAACAGCTCAAAGGTTTATTGCCGATTTGCGCTTCCTGTAAAAAAATCAGGGATGATAAAGGGTACTGGCAATCCGTAGAACACTATATTTCCGCACATACGGAAGCGCAATTCAGCCACGACATCTGTCCCGAGTGCATGAAAAAGTTATATCCTGAATACTGCGAAAAGCCCCGGGTAGATAAATAATACGAGAATCGTGCCCCCTAAATTAATCAGCCGGTCCCTGAAAGCGCATTAGCCTTATTTCGTTTCTTTCACCAGTTTCATGTTTGCAGCTATTTTCTTCTGTTCGGCGGCTTTAAAATTGACGATGCTGCGGCTTTTGTGCGTTTTCAAAAATTCCTGCATTGATTCGAATAGCAGTGTTAAAGTACGCTGCCCGGTTTGCATCGTGGCTCCTGCCAGGTGCGGCGTCAGGCTGACATTATTCAATTTAAGCAGCGGGTCGTCTTTACTCAACGGTTCCTGCCAGAAAACATCCAGCGCCGCTCCTTTTATCTGCTTTGTCTGCAATGCTTTAATCAAAGCTTCGCGGTCAATCAGGTCGGCGCGGGCCGTGTTAATCAGGTAGGCGGTCGGTTTCATCAGTTTCAGTTCGGTTTCACCGATGATGTTTTGTGTTTCGGGAGTTAAACGGCTGTGCAGCGAAACAAAGTCGGATTGACTTAAAAGTTCTTTAAGCTCAACCCGTTTTGCCCCGTATTCGGCCAGAATTTCATCCGGGATGTAAGGGTCGTAAGCCAGAATTTTGACATTGAACCCCTTTAATCTCTCGCTAAGTTTCTGAGAAACAGCCCCGAAACCGATCAGCCCGATTGTCGAACCGTAGATTTCCGAAGGGTTCGTTTCCGGTTTCCACCATTGCCCGTTCTGCAGCGCGTGGTAGCCGATGCTGGTATTCCTGGATAACGCCAGCATGTGGGCCAGGGCAAATTCCGCCACGGCATTCGCCGTCCTGCCCGAATTATTAAATACGACGATATTCCTCTTACTTGCGGCTTCCACGTTGATATTTTCGCAGCCTCCACGCAGGCAGCCGATAACTTCCAGGCTTTTCGCTTTTTCAATTACTTCGCCTGTCACCGGTGCAAAATGAGTGATGATAATTTCAGGGTCGAATTCTTTTATCATTTCCATGATGCCGGGAATCGGCATCCCTACTTCCGGGCCGTTCTTTTCAATATTCAGGTTTTCTTTGGAAAAAACATCCCGCGCGGTCGGCGGCCATCTTAAATAACGGACTTCAGCACCGGGGAATGTCTCTTTCAGCACCTTGCCCAGCTGCTCTTCTTTAATCACCATATCGGTCAAACCCAGAATTTTCATAATGTCTCCCTTAGTGTACTACCGTATATTATAAAGCTCTTTGCTCACCGGTGTTAAGGTTTTCACCAGATGTTTGTATATTTCGTGCTGTCTTTGATATAGCTCCTGGATTCCCGGCTGCGGCCGGTAAGTTGCCTTGATTTTAACCGCGGCTTTAATTGCTTCTTCATAAGAAGTGTAAACGCCGGTTGCTGTTCCAGCCAGCAGGGCTGCGCCTAAAGCTGAGGCTTCCTCCACCGCCGGCGCCTCCACTGTCTTCCCGCTGATATCCGCCTTTAATTGCAGCCAATTGGTTGATTTTGCCGGTCCGCCGCAAGCCCGGATGATATCTATCGGAGTGCCGCCCTGTTCCTCCAATCGGCTCAGCATTAATGTCATCTCGTGGGTAATCCCCTCTACAATGGCCTGGAACATTTGCTGCCGGGTAGTATCCAGAGTTAATCCCAGGAATGCCCCCCTTGCCAGGGAGTCGCCGGCGCTGCCCGCAAAATAGGGGAGGACCATCACTGTGCCACCTTCAAATTTCAAAGGCGCAAACATCCGGTCGTAAGTATTTTGCCCGGCGTTTTTTGTCGGAGGTTCGAATTCGTCGCGGAACCAGCGCACAGTCGAACCGCTGGTCGCCAGCGCGGAACTGACAACATAAGTATCTTTGAACAAATAGCAGTTGGAGTTAATATCGTTTTTCAAGGCTTTTTGCGTCAGTACCGGTTTCATTTTGACGCAGGCTGCCCTTTCAAAAGTACCTCCGATATCTGCTGCTGTCCGGGGCGTTGCTTGCGTAACTCCTGTGCCCAATATCCCGCAATGCGCGTCATATCCTCCCGCCACAAACTGCACTCCCGGCGGCAGCCCGAGTTCGGTTCGTACTTCCGGTCCAATTTCGCCTAAAACATAATCGGCAGCGACCGTTTCGCTGAACAGGCTGCGGCTCAATCCGAATTCTTTTAGCAGCGTGTCGGAATAATCCTGCTTCCGGATATCATATGGGAGACTGGAGGCGGCCGTGGCATAGTCAATTATTGCCGGAAACCCCAGGCGGGTTCTGATAAAGTCAGAAAAAGTCATGAATTTCCAGGTTTGACGGAACGTATCCGGCTCATGTTTTTTCAGCCAGATAATTTTACATAATCCGCTGGCCGGACGCAGCCGTCCGCCTCTGATCCTGAAATATTCCGTTTCTCCGATAACGTCTCGAATCGTGACGGTCTCTTCTGTCGACCGGTTGTCTTGCGAAAGGATTCCGTTACGGATTGCCGTCCCATCCCGCCGTACCGGTACAATATTATTGGACATGCAGGATAGGCAAACGGCTTTAATTTTCTTGCCGTGCTGCTTTGCCGTCTCCCGGACAGTCTGCCGGAAAGCATCCCAGATTGTTTCCGCATCCAGTTCCGCCCATCCCGGCCGGGGGGAGGTAAAGGAATATTCCCGGTAGGTCGAGGCAATAATCCCGCCCGTCTCACTAAAAAGGACGGATCTGGTACCGCCGGTACCAATATCGACACTGAGTAAGGCCATGTCTGTTTTTCTGTCCCGTTATTTCATTTTGTCGATTGCTTCTTTGACGGTAGAGCCGTTATGGACCAGTTCTTTCAGGGCGTTGACCATGACCGTCGGGTTTTCACTCTGGAAAACATTCCGCCCGAAAGCAACACCGGCCGCGCCTGCATCCATCGCGTCCCTCACTCCCTGGAAAACGGTTGCCAGTTCGCCGGCTGCGCCGCCCAGGATAATCACGGGGATCGGAACGTTGGCCAGGACCTCTTTAAATGATTTGGGGTCGCCTGTATAGGTGGTCTTGATGACATCGGCTCCGCATTCCAATGCCATGCGGCATGCCTGTCCGATGAATTCCGGGGCTGCTTCTTTGTCGGCCGGTATCTGTGCTCCCCAGGCGACCGCTTCCACCATAAAAGGTATCCCTTTTTGCCGCGCTCTCTGTGCCAGATAAGCCGTATTCTTCATGTTTTCCAGCATCGATGCGCCGTCCGCCTGTCCGATTACCAGAATGTTCTTTATCGCCCGGGCGCCCATCTCAATGGCAAAGTCAAAATCAAAAACCTGGGTTGGGCCTGCAAATACCGGTTTGCGCACCAGCGTCACCAGCGTCGCAATCGGTACGACTTTGGGATACTTCGCAAATAAATCCGCACAGAGATTAATCAGCGGCGGGCTCATCAATACACCGTCCGGCTGGGCGGCGATAAATTTTTCAGCTAATGTCCTGGGATTTGGACTATATATCTTTCCGCCAATCCCGTGGTCGAAAGCGACCACGACGCTTTTCCCTGTTTTACTGTTTAAAATACTGTTCTTAGACGCAGCCATTTCTACTCCTCTTGCTTTTTGTACATCTTTCTTTGTAGGAATTGTAGCTAATTGCATAATTCCTGTCAAACTTTTGTAACACCGCCTAAAAATTTAATGTCAGCTTTCTTTGGCCCCATTCACTGTGCTTTTTTTCTTGACAAAAAAATGTGCCGGTGTTAGTATCCCTGCCATAAAGCTGCTTTTCTTTTTTACAATAAATTCACAGCGTGAACCAAAAGGAGATTGCATGGCAGAGTTCACTAAACTTTTTGAACCGGGAATGATGGGTAAAGTTGAGCTTAAAAACAGGATTATTATGGCTCCCTGCGGAACCCATTACTCCACACATTACGGGATGGTCAGTCCCGCTCAATTAACTTATTATGCCGAACGTGCCAAAGGCGGCGCCGGTTTGATAATTATCGAGGGCGCCAGTACCCGCAAAATCGGCAAACCGAGCCGGATCCTGGTTAACGACGATAAATATATCCCCAATCTGAAAAAACTGGCGAACGTTATTCATGAGGCGGGGGCTAAGGCCGTGATGCAGATGAGCAGCCATCAGGGCAGCTACGATGAAGTTGACCCGGCATCGCCGTCAGGGATTCCGCATCCGTACGCCGGCTGGTCTCCGTCCATCCCCAAACACGCCCGGGCCATTACGGTGCCGGAACTAGAGGAACTGGTGGTGGAATACGGTGAGGCAGCCCGAAGAATAATGGAGGCTGGATTTGACGGCGTGATGATTCACGGCGCCAACGGCTATCTCGCCTGCGAACTGCTTTCCCGTGTTTTCAATAAGCGCGCCGATGCCTACGGCGGCGACCTAAGAGGACGGGCCAAATATCTGCTGGATATGATACGGGAAACCAGAAAAAAAACTTCACCTGATTTTCCTGTCATTCTCCGGCTGATGGGTTCCGACCGGTTGTCCAAAATCGGCGGGACTGACGGTTGGAGTATCGAAGAGACCGTTGAGTTGTGCAAAATAGTCGAGGAAAACGGCGGTACCGCGGTGAATATCACCAGTGGTTCGGCGGTGACCCCCGAATGGTCCGGCCCCGCTTACTATATGCCGTCCGGTTGTAATACGGATATTACTGAAGCCGTTAAAAAAAGCGGCGTAAAAATCCCGGTCTGGATTACCGGCAAAATCATGGAACCGGCTTTAGCGGAAGAGATTCTGCGGGACAGTAAAGCAGATTTTATTGTCATGGGTCGGGCCTTGATTGCTGACCCTTATTGGCCGGCTAAAGTGAAAGACGGCAGAATTGAAGATATTGTCCCCTGTATTTGCGACAGCCGGTGCCGTGAAGACGTGATGGTCGATTTTGTCCCGATGTCCTGCACGGTTAATCCGATTGTAGGCAAAGAAAGGGAGTTCCAGTCCAAATTGCCGCGCGTTACCAAAGTGAAAAAGGTACTGGTTTTGGGCGGCGGGCCGGGCGGCATGCAGGCCGCCATCATCGCCTCGCAAAAAGGGCATCATGTTACTCTGTGGGAGAAAAGCAGCGCCCTCGGCGGACAGTTGATTCTGGCCGCTATTCCTCCGGACAAACAGGATTTGGGGAACTTCCTGACCTATCTCAAAGTCCAGTTGGCGAAGTCCGGCGTTCAGGTGGCGTTGAATAAAGAAGCTACGCCTGAAGCGGTGCAGAAATTCGCTCCGGACGCGGTCATTGTCGCGGTGGGTTCCACTCCCTGGTCCCCGCCCATTCCCGGTATCGGCGGAAAAAATGTGTTGAATTGCCGCGAGGTGCTGTCCGGCGAGAAAAAAGCCGGCAAGAAAGTCGTTGTCATCGGCGCCGGGCCCGTCGGCTGTGAGACATGTTATTTCCTGGCGGAGAATAAAGGCGCGGATGTTACCCTGACCTTCCCTGAGCCGGCTATCGAAGCTAAATTCTGGATGTTTAAAAAATATTTTCAGGATAAACTGGCGAAAGATAACGTCCGGGTATACCCCCATGTCCAGTTTAAAGAAATCACG
>PMCB01000013.1:0-3394 GCA_003153955.1 Dehalococcoidia bacterium
GTTTATGAAATGGTGAATTTATGAAAGGCCTGATATCCGGGCAAACAACAATCTGCGGGATTATCGGCGACCCCATTGGGCACACCATGTCGCCGGCAATGCACAACGCCGCTTTTAAATCCCTGGGATTAAACTATGTCTATGTCCCGTTCAAAGTGAAAAGTATGGAATTGCGGAAAGCGATTGAAGGCATCAGGGGTTTGAACCTGAGGGGCGTGAATGTGACCATTCCGCATAAAGTAGCCGTGGTTCAATTGCTGGATAAGCTGGACCCGCTGGCGGAAAGGATCGGGGCGGTCAACACAATTGTTAACGATGAAGGGATATTAACCGGTTATAATACCGATGCCACCGGTTTTTTACAGACGCTGCATGACAGAAATATTGAACCGGCAGAGAAAAAAGTATTGCTGCTGGGCGCGGGCGGCGCGGCGCGTGCCATCGGCCACATTTTAACCCGGGAAAAAGCCAGGGTGACAATATTGAACCGCAAACAGGACTTATCCTGGGCGGAGGACCTGGCGGCCCGGCTCTCCCGCAATTATAAAACGGAGGTCAAAGCTCTGGAATTAACCGCCGAAAATCTGAAAAAAGCGGTCAATAACGCGGAAATACTGGTCAATGCCACCAGCCTGGGGATGAGCCCGGAAATTGACTCTACCCCGGTGCCTGCCGAATTGCTGCGGGCCGATTTGACGGTCTTTGACGTGGTTTATAATCCGCTCCAGACCCGGCTGCTGCGGGAAGCGAAGGCGGTCGGCGCTCAAACCATCGACGGCCTCGAAATGCTGGTGCGGCAGGGCGCAGTTTCTTTTGAAATCTGGACGGGAGTAAAACCACCGGTCGAAGTGATGCGTGAAGCTGCATTAAGTTTGTTGCAGAAAAATGAAAAGTAACATTGTCCTGATCGGTTTTATGGGCACCGGGAAAACCGCTGTGGGGCGGGTCTTAGCCCAACGGTTGCACCGGAAATTGATTGAAATTGACGCGGTTATTGAAAAAACGGCGGGTAAATCTATTCCCGATATTTTTCAGGACGACGGCGAAATTCATTTCCGCGAGCTGGAAATCGAGGCCGTCAAGCAGGCGGCGGCGGGTGAAAAACAGGTCATTGCCTGCGGCGGCGGCGCGGTGCTGAATACCATCAATATCGACCGCTTACGCGCAACCGGGGTAATTATTAATCTGGTTGCCGGCCCGGAAATCATATTGCAAAGAACCTCCGGGGAAAACGGCAGCCGTCCGCTGCTGAATACGGCGCAGCCTTTGGAACGTATCAAAGAATTACAGAAATTCAGGAAACCTTTTTACGACCGGGCGGCAGAGATATCAATTAACACCTCGAAATTGGGTATCGATGCTGCGGCTGACAAAATAATCGAAAGGTTAAAAAAATATGAAGGCTTCAATTTCTAAAAGCGAAATATGCGGAAAAGCAGCAGCGCCATCCTCGAAAAGTTATACCATCCGCGGGCTAATCTGTGCCGCCCTGTCAGAAGGGAAAAGCGAGATTATTTCGCCATTAGCATCGGACGATACCACAGCCGCGATTAATGTGCTGAAAAAGGTCGGCATCAACATCCGTCAGCAAAAAGCATCATGGAAGGTGGATGGCGGCCATTTCACGGCGCCCACCGGCGATTTATTCTGCGGCGATTCCGCCGCCACATTGCGGTTCATGACCGCCATCGGGGCACTCATTCCCGGGGTCAGTCATCTTACGGCCGGGCCCTCTCTTTCCCGCAGGCCGGTGAAGGTATTAATCGAGGCTTTGCAGATGCTGAGAGTGAAATGTTCCGCCAACGGAGATTTTCCCCCTGTGACCGTGGAAGGCGGGAAATTCGCGGGCGGCAATACCAGCCTGCCGGGCAATATCAGTTCGCAGTATGTTTCTGCCTTGCTGCATATTGCGCCTTTTGCCAAAGAGGGCATGACCATCAACCTGACCGCGCCGCTGGAATCCAGACCTTATGTGATGATGACGCTGGAGACAATGCACTGGTTCGGGATTAACGCGATTTTCGACGAAAACCTGGATAAATTTGAAATTTCACCTCAAAAATACAAGCCGACGAAATATCATGTCGAAGGCGACTGGTCTTCCGCATCTTATTTGCTGGCGCTGGGCGCAATGGCCGGTGAAATCGAGGTCAATAATCTGGATATGCAGAGTTTGCAGGGCGATCGGATGCTGCTGCAATATCTTCGGGAAATGGGCGCGCATACTGTCGTGGGAAGAACTTCGATTAATATCGTGAAGTCAAACCTGAAAGCAATCAAAGCGGATTTGACGGATTGCATCGATTTATTGCCGACGATGGCGGTACTGGCTGCGGCCGCCGAAGGAACCAGTGTCTTTTCCGGCATCGAACGGGCCAGAATTAAGGAATCGGACCGGGTGGCGGCAGTGGCCGAGGGATTGACCCGCATGGGCATCCGGGTTGAGACCGACGCGAAACGGATTAAAATTACCGGCGGCAAACCGAAAGGCGCAATCATCGACACTAAAGGCGACCACCGCATTGCAATGGCATTCAGCTTGCTGGGGACGGCGGCGGGGGAGACGGTGATTGACGGGGCGGAATGCGTGACCAAGACCTGGCCGGAATACTGGGACGTCCTGCAAAATCTGGGCGTGAAGGCGGTGCTGAATGGGTAACAGCCTGGGCAAGAAGTTTGTCATTACCAGTTTCGGTGAAAGCCACGGCAGGTGTATCGGCATCGTGATTGACGGCTGTCCGGCCGGTTTAGCGATTACCGAAAAAGATATTCAAATTGAACTGGATAACAGAAAGCCGGGCAATGCGATATCTTCCACGAAAAGAGCCGAAGCGGACAAAGTGGATATCCTGTCCGGCATTTTCGGGGGATATACGACCGGCGCGCCGATTTGCATGGCGGTCTGGAACGAAGACGCAAAATCAGAAAGCTACGAAAAAACCAAAGATTTAATGCGGCCCGGACACGCGGATTACACCGCGTTTATGAAATACGGCGGCTTTAACGATTACCGCGGCGGCGGGCGGTTTTCCGGCCGGAATACGGCCGGGTTTGTGATGGCGGGAGCGGTGGCGCAAAAATTACTGGATTCCACCGGCGGTAAGGTTCTGGCGCACACGGTGGAAATCGGCGGGGTCCGCGCGGATTCCTATGAGGTAATTTCGGCAGACGTTGTGAACAATAACCCGCTCAGATGTGCCGACTTGCGGGATGCCGCCAAAATGCTGGCGGCCATCGAAAAAGCACGCAAGGCTGGCGACAGCCTGGGGGGCATCATCGAATGCATCGCCATCAATGTGCCTGTCGGTTTGGGCCAACCGATTTTCGATACGCTGGAAGGCGACCTGGCCAAGGCCTTATTCGCGATTCCGGCAATTAAGGGAGTGGAATTCGG
>PMCB01000013.1:3429-4508 GCA_003153955.1 Dehalococcoidia bacterium
CAAAAAACGGTAAATATTGCTAAAATGGAAAATGCCGAGCTGGAAATCAAAGGCCGGCATGACGTTTGCATCGTCCCCAGAGCCGTGCCGGTGGTTGCGGCAATGATGGCAATTACCCTGTGCGATTTCGCACTGCAGGCGGGAATAATACCGGAGGTAATCAAATGAGTCTGGAAGAAATGAGAAAACAGATCGACACGGTTGATGAACAAATTGTGAAACTCATCGCGCAGAGAATTAAAAAGTCGCAGGCGATCGGCGATGAAAAACAAAAGCGAAATAAACCGATTGAAGATATTAACCGCGAAAAAAAGGTGCTTGCACATATTGAAGCCTTAGCGCGGGAAGAAAACCTGGACGAGAAGGAAATTGTGGGCATCTACCGTCAGATCATCAAGTCTTCCAAGGTGGTGCAGGGAATGGTGGTGGCTTTCCAGGGTGAAATCGGGGCCTACAGCGAAGAGGCGGTGTTTCAATATTTCGGACGCTCGGTAAGCGCCAGGCCCAGTGAAAGTTTTGAATCTGTTTTTAAATTGGTTGAACAGGGTGAAGCGTCTTTCGGGGTAGTGCCGGTGGAAAATTCGTTGGAAGGCAGTATCAGCCGGGTTTACGACCTTTTATTGAACGAAAATCTCCAGGTGTGCGGGGAACTTGACCTGCGCATTATCCATTGCCTGATCGCGAATCAGGGCGCAACGCTGAATTCGATTAAAAAAGTGTATTCTCATCCCCAGGCGCTGGGGCAAAGCCAGGTATTTTTAGGGCGCTTCGGCTACGAATTAATCTCGATTTACGACACGGCCGGCGCGGTTAAAATGATCAAAGAACAGAAACTGAAGGACAGCTCGGCGGTGGCCTCGGCGCGGGCGGCGGAAATTTATAAGATGAAGATTTTGGCCCGGGAAATCGAGGACAACCCCAATAACTACACACGGTTTTTCGCGCTGGCCAAGAACGATTCGCCGCCGACAGGGACGGACAAGACCTCAATCGTCTTTTCGGTGAAGCATAAACCGGGGGCGCTTTTTGACGCGGTGAAAGAATTCGCGGACAGTAAAATCAATCTGACCAAGATTGAA
>PMCB01000046.1:0-146 GCA_003153955.1 Dehalococcoidia bacterium
GCAATCGCCCGGTCGATCTGGCCGGCAATTATCTCCCGCTCTGCCTGCGAAAGGGCCTTATTCATGCCCCCGGGAATTGCGGCGTTCGGGTGCACCCTTTTCTCGCCCAGGTATTCGATTATTTTTTGCCCGAACGAGCGCAGGAA
>PMCB01000046.1:217-18551 GCA_003153955.1 Dehalococcoidia bacterium
GCTGCCGCTAAATGGTGGCTGACCGGGCAAATACCGCAGATGCGCGGCGTGATGATGCCCATTTCATTGAACAGACGGCCTTCGCAAAACTTTTCAAATCCCCTGACTTGCGTGATGTGCAGATAGGTTTTATCTACCTGCCCCGCGTCATTAAGATAAACCGTTACTTTTCCATGGCCTTCAACCCGGCTGACCGGTTCGATTGTAATTTTATTACCCATATTTTCTCACTTTGTACTGATTATTCGGAATTAATCAAAACGCATAATCTCGGTCGGTAAGACCGGCAGTCTTCCTTCGAGGAGTTCGGTTAAAGCATAAAGTATCATTTTTGGCGTGGGGGGACATCCCGGCACGTAACAATCCACTTTTACTACCTGGTTGACCGGCCTGACTTTGGTTAATGCCGGCAGCTCCTTTGATTTCGGCGTTGCGCTTCCCGGCGTGGTGCTTTCTGTTGAGTAATACCGGGAAGTTATTTCTTCATCGGTAAAAAAATTGCGCATATTATTGATTCCGCCAAAACACGCGCAATCGCCAAATACCATCAGGATTTTGCAATTTGCCCTCAGGTCTTTAGCTACTTCCTCGTCATGATGGTTGCTGATGGAACCTTCGAGGATGCCGACATCGCATGGTGTAAATTTCTTAATGTCTGTGATCGGACTTTCCCCGAACTCCAGCTTGTCGGCCAATCCGATTAAGGCCTCATCCAGGTCCAGAAAAGACATATGACATCCGGAACAACTGTCCAGCCATGCTGTCGCAACTTTAACCTTTGCCATTATCGCACCTCTAACTCCGACTCGGTATCGCGATCAATTTTTCCGCGACCCGTTGCAAAATTTCTTCATCCGGGATTAACCCGTACCGTTGAATAACGGGATTTGATTTTGCTGACCTTTTCCCTGCAGTGACATAAGAACCGCCGCGCTCGTCCCAGATCCGGGAAGGCAGCACAACATCCGCTTTTTCGACGACCGGCGAAATATAACTGGCCTGGACTATCAGGTAATCAATTCCTTTCACCCAGTCCAACCAATCTTTGTCGATTATATCGTCGCTCAACAGCAGGTAAAGTCCCCGCGGCTGCTGGGTTTTGATATCTTTGGTCGCTGCGCCTGAATCCCATGCGCCCTGGCTGTTAATCCCGGGTTTGAGGAATACAATGTTCAATCGTTCGCCCTTGCCGTTCTGCAGCAGGTATGTCAGGTTGAGCAGGCTGGTGACTAAATCCGCATCGTTCTGGGCGGCCGGTTTGTTCCCGTATATGATAAAAGCATTTTTACTTTGGCTCAATATTTTCGCCGCTGTCTGTAAATCTTTTTCTGCGATGGCAGTCTTCGCCGTCACTTTATCGGCTTCATTGAGGCTCAGCGCCCGGGAAAGTTCCGGCTTTAATTCAGCCAGAGATTTGTTGTTGCTGATTACCATATTAGCCAGTACGTTGATCACTACCTTTTCCGTGCCGGCTGCCGGCTTCAACCAGAGTTCGGACCACAGCGGCAGCATATCCTGATTGGCATCCACCATGATCAGTTTTGCCTGGTTATAACTGACCGCGCGGCGTACCAGATTGCCGATTACCGGATTGGTGCGGTCGATATCCGCGCCGACCACCAGTATGCAGTCTGCTTTTAAAATACCCTCGATGTCTGGGTCGACTTCCGGATTCGTGCCGCCGTTAGCGTATTGGCGGATCCCTGCGGAAATCGTTCGGTATTCTTTACCGTCCAGGGTATCGATTATTTTACTTTTCTGCGTGCCCGTTATCAGCTTTTGGAATTGTGCGATTGTTTCATTGGGAATCCGAGGTGACATCAGGCCGCCGCAATTGCTGCCTAGTTCGGCCAACTTCTTCGCCGCTGCCGTCAATGCTTCATCCTGTGAACAGTTTTCCAGTTTACCCTTGGCATTTCGGATCATCGATGAAGTGATGCGGGCGCGGGTTTCGCTTAATTGTTCGAATCTGCCGATGTTGCACAGCGCCCCTCGGGCTGAAGTCCGGTCGGTGGTTTCAATCTTGACCAGGTTTTCGTCTTTAATCAATACTTTAATTTCGCAGCCGATGTCGCAGCCCTGGCAAATTGTGTCTGCCGAAGTGCATTCCGCGGAGCGGCCTTTGTACAGGCTCGCTTTATTGATGATGGCTCCCGTCGGGCAGGCCTGCAGACAGGAACCGCATAGTGTACACGAAGACTCGCCTAATGGCAGGTTAAGGTCGGCGGCGACCATTGTCTGTCCGCCGCGCCCGCTGAAGTCCAGGGTGCGCAGGGCGGCTATCTCTTTGCAGGCACGTACGCAGCGCCCGCATAGGATACAGCGGTTATGGTCGATCGCGAGATATTTGCTCAGTGTATCTACCTTCAGTTTCGGGAAAAGGCTCTGGAATCTGTCATTATCCATCTGGTAACGGTAAGCCATTTTCTGTAATTCGCAGTCGCCGCTCGATTCGCAAAACATGCAGAAGTGGTTTCTCTCGGCGAACAACAACTCTATTACCTGCTTACGGTATCTTTCGAGTTGTGGCGTGCTGGTTTTAATTACCAGTCCGTCGCGGGCCGGATAATTACATGCCGGGATGGGTTTTTTCTCACTTAATATTTCTACCACGCACAGGCGGCAAGCTCCCACGTCGCTTAAGCCGTCCAGATGGCATAGTGTCGGCACGTCGATACCGTTCGCCCGGCAAATTGTCAGGACGGTATCTCCGGTTTTTCCTTTCACAGACTGACCGTTAATGGTCAGGGTTATTTCTTGCATAAGTTTATCCTCCGATATCCAGGTCGCATCGTAAACATCTCGCAGCTTCACTCTGAGCCTGCTCTGGCGTGAAAGTCAGGGCTACCTCTTTGAACGAAGTCTTTCTCTTTTTTAACGGTAATTCGTTTTCGACCGCGCGTGCTTTTTCTTTCGTTTCTTCATCAGTCGGCACAATCTGCGGGGTTGGGATCGGGTCGTAGCTGTACCTCTGTACCCTTGGCCCGGGCTGTTTCCCCTGCAGGTAGCGTTTGATCGAAGAAGCGGCGCGTTGCCCGTGAGCGATAGCTTCAATCACTGTTTGTGCCCCGAGCACTGCGTCACCGCCGGCGAAAATACCGGGATGATTTGTTGCCAGCGTCCGTTTGTCGGCCACAATCACAGTATCTTTAATTTCAACGCCTTCACTCTTAATGAAAGAAGTGTCCGGTATATGTCCGATAGCTTCGATAATCGAGTCTACTCCCAGCGCAAATTCAGAACCGGCTATGGGTTTGGCCACTTTGCGGCCGGAACGGTCGTAATCACCCTGGTCCATCTTTGTCAGCGTCAGTTTCTTCGCCTTACCGGCGGCTTCAATTTTTACCGGATTGGTCAGGAAGTGGAACTGAATACCTTCCTTTTCGGCGGCGTCGACTTCTTCCGACATCGCCGGCATATCGGGGCGTTCGCGGCGGTAAATCAAGTGGACTTCGGCGCCCTGACGCACGGCTACGCGGGCTGAGTCAATCGCCGAGTTGCCGCCGCCAACCACGGCTACCCGTTTGCCAAGCTCGACTTTATCTCCCAGCGCGACTTTTCGTAAAAATACGGCGGCATCATAAACGCCGGGTAATTCTTCACCCGGGATATTCATCTTCACACCCAGGTGCGCTCCCGTAGCGATGAAGACCGCTTTGTAGCCTTCTTTCAGTAGCGCGTTCGTATCTTTCACCGGGGTATTCAGTTTTATTTCAACACCGATTTCTTTAATTTCATCGATTTCTTTCTGTAAAATATCCCTGGGTAATCGGTATTCGGGAACTCCTACTGCCAGCATCCCGCCGGCCACCGGCAGCGCTTCAAAAATTGTTACCGGATACCCGTCCACTGCCAGGTCCCAGGCAGCGGATAAACCGGCCGGTCCCGCGCCGATAATGGCTACTTTTTCCGCTTTTGCCGGGGCGCATTTCTGCACTATCTTTGCGCCTGTATTGTATGTGTAATCGGCTGCGAATCGTTTCAGGTCGCGGATTGCTAACGATTCATCAACCTGGGCGCGGTTGCATTTTAATTCACAGGGATGGTGGCAGACCCGGCCGCAAATTGCGGGGAGCGGGTTCCTCTGTTTGATTAGGGCGTAAGCCTCTACAAATTTTCCTTCTTTGATCAGGCTGATGTAACCGGGGACATCGAGCTCCACAGGACAGGTATGCTGGCACGGAGATTTGAACAGATGTCGGCATACCGCCGCCGGGCAATGTTTGTCGATAATATGTGCTTCGTATTCCGCTCTATAGTGGCGCAGCGTGCTTATTACCGGATTTGGGCTGGTTTGTCCCAGTCCGCATAGCGATGTTGAGGTAATCATGTCAGCTAACTGGGTCAAAGCGTCCAGATCGTCCATCGTTGCTTCGCCGCTGCTGATTTTATCCATAATTACCTGCATCTGTGGTATGCCGGCGCGGCAGGGTGTGCATTTACCGCAGGATTCTTCCGCGGTGAATTGCAGGAAGCTGTTTTTCACGATGTCTACCATGCAGTTATTTTCGTCCATGACGACCACGCCGCCGGAGCCCATAATTGCGCCCTGCAATGGTACAGACTCATAATCGATCGGTGTGTTGATCGCGTCTATTGGAATCACGCCGCCCGAAGGCCCTCCGAGCAAAGCGCCTTTAAATTTCTTNNGCCCAGCGGCACTTCCACCAGGCCGGGGTTATTGATTTTCCCGACCAGGCATAATGTCTTGGTGCCTTTGCTCTTTTCGCTGCCGACGTCTGTGAACCAGGCCGAGCCGTTTAAAATGATCGTCGGCACATCCGACCAAGTTTCTACATTATTAATCGTTGTCGGTTTCCCGAAAAGTCCGCCGCCGACGTTCGCCGGGAAAGGCGGTCTCTGGTGCGGGTTTCCGCGCTTGCCTTCGATGGATATCAGCAGCGCTGTTTCTTCACCGCAGACAAAAGCCCCTGCGCCGGGGAAGATATCGATATCAAAATTGAAGCCTGTTCCCAGTATATCCTTACCGAGCAGACCGTAGGCTTCCGCTTCTTTCAGTGCGTGGGCCAGTGTTTCGATCGCTAACGGGTATTCGGCCCGGATGTAGGCATAACCCTGTTTCACATTACCAATGGCATAAGCCCCGATGGCCATTCCTTCCAGCACTGCGTGAGGGTTGCCCTCCAGTTCGGCCCTGTTCATATAAGCCCCTGGGTCGCCTTCATCGCCGTTGCAGACAACGAATTTTTCATCGCTTATAGCGCTGCGTACAAAACCCCATTTGGTGGCCGTTGCGAAACCCGCTCCGCCCCGTCCCCGCAATGTCGCCTTTTTTATTTCTTCCAGAACGTCTTCCGGCTTCATCTGCGTTAGCGCTCTGGCTAATCCCAGATAACCGCCGCGGGAAATATATTGTTTGATGTCCATCGGGTCAAGGTCCTGGTTGTGTAAGACTCTTGTTTCCTGCATTGCCATCCGCGGTGCTTTTAAGTCCAGCATCCATTTTTTTACCGGTTTCCCGCCGATTAGATGGTCTATGATAATCTGTTTTACTTTTTCGTCGTCGACGCTGAAATAGATTACTTTTTCCTGGCCGGGGACCAGCACCGTTACCGTTGGCTCGACGCCGCAAAGCCCGATGCAGGCGGCTTTCTCGACGACGATGTTCTCGAGTTGCTTCTTGCTGTCGCTGCCGGTTTTCAGCGCCGCCAATTCCTTGTTAAAAGCATCCAGTACTTTGTCCGCGCCGGAGGCAATGCCGCAGCTCCCCAGGTGTACTTTTACCTGGGTTTGTTGTTCCAGCCCGGCCATTTTCGTTTTTGCAGACTCATAAAGAGTATTTAATTCAGCTACTGATTTCAATTGTTTTATCATTGTTTTCACCTAGTTGTATGAATCCAGAATTTCATTCAGTTTACTTGGTTTAACTCTGCCGTGAATTTCTGCGCCTACCGCCATTACCGGCGACAGTCCGCAGGCGCCGAGGCACCGGACAATTTCCAATGAAAAACGGCCGTCCGGTGTAATCCCGCCCGGTTCCAGGTTCCAGTCTTTCTTCAGACGGTCGATAATTTTATCCCCGCCTTTAACGTAGCAGCTCGTGCCCAGGCATACCTGGAGGACGTATTTCCCTTTCGGTTTCATCGAGAAAAAATGATAGAAACTGGCTACTCCGTAGACTTCACTGAGTGGGACCTTTAAATCATATGAAACTGTCGCCATCACCGGTTTCGGTAGATAACCGACAATTCCTTGTGCCTGCTGCAGCACGCGGATTAAAGACCCTGCTTTGCCGCGGTTATCATCGACTATCTTTTGAATCTCTGCGTACAGTTTGCCCTCATGACCGCGGACAACTTTATCTATTTCCGCGACTTCGGTAGCAGTGACCTCACGCTTTATTACGGATTCAAACTGATTGATGATGCGGTGGATTTCGGCCAGCTCTTCTTTTGTGGTTCCGGTTTTAATGACTTCTTCAACCTGTTGAACTTTTGTCTTCATTAACCTACCCTGGATGTTTTTCTTTTTTTGTTAAATAAATGTAAAAAGAAATATCCTTTTTAATTTTCTCTCTAATCTAGCATATCTGGTTTTCTAATGCAAGAGTATTTAAAGTAATAGCTATTGCATTTTTGGCGGAGTTAAATGGAAAAAGTGCAGAAAGATTTGCTTACGGATTAAGTATTGTTACAGGATAACTGCGTTGTTTTCGTTGCGGGAAATGGTTGACATAAAGTGAGGAAGGAAGCTAAATCTCGGACAATGTTGGCTTACGTAAGAAGTTCAACATGTATTGAATTTGGGTTGATTAACAATCGTCGCTTAGGACGTCATGCGGATAAAAGCCCGGGCTTTTATTTTGTTTTCAACTTACTTATTATTTTGATCGCGCCAAAAGCAAGTAAACTTCCCATCAGCGCGGTAAACAATTGTATTAAATTCATTGTCTGTCTTACCGCGGGGGTTAACTGCCTATTTTGGAGCAGGTTGATTACTACGCTGCTTGTGGCGTAGAGAAAGGCAAATTTACAAATACTGGCGGCAATTGCTCCGAGCCAGTAGTTTATTTTACTCAAATAGGAGAAAACCAAAACTAGTATGGCGTTGCTTAAAATAATGAACGGTATCATCGGCGCCAATGCCGGTGAAAGGATGCCGACCGCCAGTGCGATTGTGCTGGGTATCAAGCCGATTAGTAATCCATCCGATACTCCGAGAATAGATGCTCCTAAAATCAGTTCAGCATTGATAATACTGCCGGTGATAAGCTGCTGGTGGATTAATAACGGGGCCGCCACTGCGATCCCGATAAGCAATGTTAGAGTTGAAATAGAAATTTTCTTGTTTTCAATTACTAAAGTATTACTGTTCATGCTCATTCTCCTTTATTTTAGTCTGCTATTTCCGGTACAGCGGCTGAGGTACGTAAGTCGTATGTAATAACCGTTCGGATTTCTCCCCGAGGGGTTTTCCCAGGTATTCTTCGTATAGCCTTTTAATATATGGGTTCTGATGAGAAAAACGTATTTCTTTATCTTTATCGTCGGAATACAAAGCTTTTGCCCGTTTCACGCGTAATTCGTCAGTAACCATGTAAGGCTGACCGCCGCCGCCGACACAACCGCCTGGGCAAGCCATTACCTCCACAAGGTGATAAGGTATCTCTGTGTTATTTAGTTTTGCCTGCCTGATTTTTTCCAATACATATTCAACACTGCTTAAACCGTGGGCGATGGCAACCCTTATTTTCATGCCGTCGATTTCAACCTCGGTTTCTTTCACCCTTTCTAATCCCCTGACGGATTCAAACTCGACATGCTCTAATTCTCGGCCCGTAATCAGATAGTGCGCGGTTCTTAATGCCGCTTCCATAACACCGCCGGTCGATCCGAAAATGACGCCGGCGCCCGAATATTCTCCCAGAATCGAATCGGCTTGTTCCTCGGGTAAATTCTCAAAATCAATGCCGGCTTGTTTAATCATACGGCCCAGTTCCCGGGTACACAATACCGCATCGATATCCTGGAATCCGGAAGCGAACATTTCGCTGCTTCTCTGAATTTCATACTTTTTAGACGTACAAGGCATAATCGAGACCATAAATATCTTTGAAGGGTCTATCTTAAATTTTTCTGCGTAGTATGTTTTGGATAATACGCCGATTATTTCATGGGGAGACTTGCACGAAGAGAAATTTTCGATCATATCAGTATGGAATTTTTCCATAAAGTCTACCCAGGAAGGACAACAGCTTGTGATCAAAGGCAACGGACGTGTCTGTTTTAACAGCCTTTCTTCAAATTCGGAAGCTTCTTCCATAATGGTAATGTCTGCGCCAAAAGAAGTATCGAAAACAGCCTTGAATCCCAACCGCCGTAAAAGGGCATAAAGTTTTTTAGTATAGTTTACCCCGATTTGGCCGAAAGTCTCCCCGATGGAAGCTCTAACCGCCGGGGCCATCTGCACGACGCAGTATTTTTCCTTGTTCTGCAAAGCATTCCAAACGATGCCGGTATCATCTTTCTCTACGATAGCGCCGGTAGGACAATGCGCCGCGCATTGCCCGCAGCGGACGCAGGGTGAATCCGCTAATTGAATATCGCCCGCCGGTGAAATACGTGTTTGCATCCCCCGTTCCAGGAAAGAAAGCGCCCACACATTCTGTTGATTTTGGCAAACATGAACGCAGCGCCCGCATAAAATACATTTGACCGGGTCCAGGTCGATGGCATTGGTAGAATAATCCTTTGGGATATCACGCAAAAATGTAGGAAATGATTCTGAATGTATCCCAAAATCCGCCGTCAACCGCTGTAATTCGCAGTCATTATTCCGTTGACATTTTAGACAATCATTTGGGTGGTTGGAAAGAATCAGCTCAATAACTGTGCGCCTGATTTCGATGATTTCCGGGTCGTGCGTAATGATTTCCATTCCGTTTTCTACCGGGGTGCAGCAGGCCCGCAGCATTTTATTCGTCCCTTTGATTCTTACAATACAAATACCGCATGAAGCTTCGGGCGGCAGGTCCGGGTGTTTACAGAGTACGGGGATTTTTATCTGGACCTGCTTGGCTGCTTCCAATATGGTCGTGCCTTCAGGCACTCGAATTAGTATTCCGTTAATTTGTGCTTGTACTACTTTAGTCATTTCTGCCCACCATTTCTATTGCTGATTTTCCGGCCCTGACGAAGAATAATGGTTTGCGTTTCGATGACGGGCTGTAACAGATACTCCGTGTATCGAAATGCAAAATATTTATCATTCCTTTGAAACTGCTTTAAACTTACAGACCTCTTTACATTTGCCGCATTTGGTACATAGTGATTGGTCTATCTTATATCCGGTTTCCCTGTTGCCGCTTATTGCTTTAACCGGACAATTTGTGAAACAAAGCGCGCATTTCTTACATTTTTCCTGAATGATTGTATAGGTTAACAGGGCGACGCATTTCCCCGCCCTGCAGCGCTTATTGATAATATGCTCTTTATATTCTTCTTCAAAATAATTCAATGTTGAAACTACCGGGTTAGGTGCATTTTGTCCTAATCCGCATAAGGACGCTTTTTGCATCGAGACGGCAATCCTTTTTAATGTGGCAAGGTCCTCTATTTTGCCTTTACCTTCGGTAATACGGTTAAGGATTTGTAATATTTGAAACCCGCCTATACGGCAAGGGGCACATTTCCCGCAGGATTCTTCAACGCAAAAACCGAGATAAAACTTGGCAATATCTACCATGCAGTCATCGGTATCCATTACGATCATACCGCCGGAACCCATGATTGACCCCATTTTCTGGAGGTTGTCATAGTCTACAAGGACATCCAGGTTTTTATTGGGGATAACCCCGCCTGAAGGGCCGCCGGTTTGGACGGCTTTTACATCCTTGCCTGAAATTGTGCCTCCGCAGATATCATAAATAATTTCCTTCAGGGGAATGCCCATCGGGACTTCAACCAACCCGGAATTTTTAATTTTCCCGGTTACGGCAAAAACCTTTGTGCCTTTTGAACTGTTGGTACCTATTTTGGCAAAATTATCCCCGCCGTAGCATAAAATATAGGGGACGTTGGCCAGCGTTTCTACGTTATTTATTACTGTCGGTTGACCCCATAACCCGCTCCCCGTAGGATATGGCGGCCTCGGGTGCGGCGTGCCGCGTTTCCCTTCGATTGAAGCCATTAGGGCCGTCTCTTCACCGCAAACAAAAGCCCCCGCTCCTAATCTGATATCGATATCAAATGAAAATTTACTGTCCAGGATATTTTCGCCTAAAAGACCGACTTCACGACATTTTGTCAATGCTTCATCGATTCTTTGAACGGCCAGAGGATATTCTGCCCGGATGTAAAAATAGCCTTTGCTTGCGCCCACGGCATATGCCGCGATCATCATGCCTTCAATGATGGAATACGGATCCCCTTCCAGGATACTCCGGTCCATGTAAGCACCGGGATCGCCTTCATCTGCATTACAGATTATGTACTTGGGATTTGAACGGCTTGCCCTGCAGGCTTTCCATTTCATCCAGGTTGGGTATCCTGCTCCGCCGCGCCCTCGCAAACCTGATTTTTTCAGCTCATCGATTACTTTTTCCGGAGTGAATTCAAGAAGGACATTACTCAGAGCTTTGTATCCATCATGTGCAATATAGTCATTAATGTTCTCCGGATCGATCAGCCCGCAATTTCGCAGCGCAACTTTAATCTGTTTCGGTTTTTCGTTCAATATCAGATCATCAAGTATCTGATTTTTTTCGATTGTGCTTTTAATGATCCGCTCGATGTCAGTATTCTGAACATTGTGATACACAATATTGTTCGGCATGATTTTGACAACTAACCCGTGCCCGTAGTATCCCAAATCAGCCGCTCTGACTACCATTATTTCATCCAGTAATTTGTGTTCCCGGATCCCGTCAAGAAATCGGTTGTAAAAGTCACGGGTTGTATCCGGGCCGGTTGCCGCGGTATCTTTAATTAAAACGATTCGTTTTACCATGTTATTTAATTAATCCTAAATATATTTTATGTTTCGCGATGCCTGTCACCTGATATTCACCACACAATCATTCACTAAAATGCTGTTCGCAACGTGTTTTTCAAGAATAAGCTGTGCTATTTCTTCTGTTACTCTGCCGTAAGTCACGACGGGCATCCCGTTTGCCTTTACTTCGACCAGCGGTTCGGCGTAGCACATACCGGCGCATCCGCATTTCCTTAGTTTGATCGTAAAATTACGGGACTTAATTTGTTTGGCAAAAACGTCGTAAACTTCCTGAGCGCCGGCTGCAATTCCGCAAGCGCTCATCCCTACGCTGATGTAGTCTGGTTGTTCGGCTGTTTCTTGATTATGGATCGCGATAATTGTGTCTTTATTAAACTTTGACATTGTTTTCCTCGTGTGTATATCTGGATAATATCTCCATTATTTCTGATTTTTTCACCTTGCCGAATATCTTTCCATCGATACTTACCACCGGTGCCAAACCGCAGCACCCCAGGCAGCGGACAACATTCACGTGAAATTGCCCGTCCTCCGTGGATTGTCCTTCCTGAACATGCAGCAAAGTCTCTATTTCTTCTAATAATTCCGGTGCTCCTTTTAAATAACAAGCTGTCCCCATGCACACCGAAATGGTATGTTTTGCCGGCGGGCATAATTCAAAATAGTTGTAAAAAGTTATCACTTCGTAAATTCTGGCCAGCGGTATTCCCGTCTCTTTCGACACTTCCAATGAAACTGGACGCGGTACATAGCCGTACCGGTTTTGTATTTCATGAAGTATCATGACGAGATTACCGTCTTTGCCTTTCCATTTCTGGATCAAACTTTTAATTTCTTCGGTATTAATATTTTCCATTTTGGCATTCCCCTGGACTCTTAATCGATTTTTCGCAGTCTTGACACAGCATTAGGGCATTTTCTGTTAAAGTGTGAAAAGACCTGCGGCGTGGTAAGACATTGATTGCTTGAAGCGGCGGATTAATCTAGTGCCTTAAAAACATGGATTTCAATTATTAATTGGGGCCAACAGTTCAGAGAGAAAATGTAGTATCTAAATCATGTCTGCATTTTCAAAGTCACGTGGTTCTTTAATCGTGCAGTTCCCGTACTGGCATTAAGGGAATTATTTATATTTTTGTATCCCTTTGTTTTTGGGGGATTTTCGAGATGCCTGATTTCCCCCACTTCACCCTTAATTATTATTGCAAATTATGAGGGCAAATGTCAAAGGTAAGTTATTCGCCGCCGTGCTTTTTATCCACTGCCATCGCTCCTCACACACACCCTCTCCCCGGCTCATCCTATATTCCATACCGGCGAAAGCCGGTATCCATTGGTATATGGCGTTGGCGTAGTCCCCCAGTCTGATAAATCGTTTCCAATGGCAGCCCCGGTTGTACAGGCGTCCCTGCCTGTACGCGACTGTTATATATCTAAATTGTTATTCCCTGGGAAACTTTAACCAGCATCAATTGTCGTTCCCGCGAAAGCCGAAGGTACTGAACGAAGTGAATGTACGGGAATCTTGAGCCCGCAGGCGAAATACTTTCGACCTTAAGTCGAAATGCCGTAGACAGCAGTCGGAGGTACTTCGCGAAGCGAATGTATACATCAAACCAACTTTGCACTGATTACATCCACGAAATACAATTCACCAGAATAGCTGACCACGGATAACTGATAGCTATTTCATATTCTTTTATTATTTGGCTTTTGCAGTTTGGAACTTGGAATTTAGTAATGTATGTCGGGCGTAGCCCACCCATACGCTTTTACTCTGTAGGGGCGGGTTTCGAACCCGCCCGCCCCGTTCGCCCCTTATCTCCCCACGCAGCATTTTTTACTCTGTAGGGTCAGGTTTCCGGAGGCTGCAGCCGTAGGTACTCGGCTGTTATGAGCCGATGTACGAACCTGACCACCCGTATTTTCAATAAATAATAGCCTCGTCGGGTAACCTGAAAACTCCTCACTGTCTTTGCGAGGAACAATAGAGACGAAGCAATCTCAAAATTATGGGCAAAAGAAGTCGTATAATTGTATGATTTGTTTAAACCTTAAAAACAATGCTTTACTTCAATTATTGGTGACTTAGCGTTAATAGCCCTCAAGGTCATTCCGGCGAAAGTCGAAACATCTCCTCATTATTACTTGATATAAAGAAGGGGGAGTTCCTTTCGGAGCTCCCCCTTCTCATTGATAATCTAACTAAACTGGTTTTACTTTCCCACCGGCACGCGGTTGTAAGGCCTCGGATAAACCACCGGGCCGTGTTCCCGTGAAGGCAGGATGACCGTGGCGCCCCCGGTTACCGAGTTTGCGCCCGTCTGCATCAGGTTCTGGATTTCGATGTCCACGCAGCATTTGCCGTCATCGATATATTTCTTGGTGACTTTGCCTTTTACCCATGTTGTGTCGCCTTCCATCACAAATCTGCGGATTTGCGCGTCGAACTTCCACAGGAAGCCGTCATCGCCCATCCAGTTGGTCAATAGGATAAACCGCCAGGCCTCTAATTGCTGCCCGACGGCGAAGCTTCTCTTGACCACTTTTACGCCGTATTCCATTTTGGTTTCGGCCCAGGGTATCTTCTTCCACATGATTCTGTTTAATCTGTCGGATAAGTTATGCGCGTGTCCGCCGGCATGCCAGGCAGTCATTTCTGTCGCGCTTAAAGGCCCGCGTACCACCGGCTGCAGTTCATCGCCGACTTTGACATCTTCGAAGAAGCGGGGTTTCGCGCCGCGGATTTCCTCCGCGTCCTGCGCGTTGTAGATGTCTTCGATTTGTTTCTTGGTGTAAACGGGTATCTCTTCAATTTCTGTATTTGCCTGGATGTTCCGCTTGGCCACTTCGTTGACATCCGCCCACTGGTCGTAGGCCATATATCCGGCAACTAAATCGCCGCCCTGTCGGTAGTAATCGCACTGTTCGTAGGAAAGCAATTTCCGTCCGGCCCACGCGCTGTGCATTTCTTTATTATCCGAAGGGCACATGACTCTGTAGGTGAATTTATCCCCGACGCAAATGGGTTTAAACCATTCGCGGGCGCAACCCGAATAATATCCGGCGATTTCCGGGATCATCGGGCCGTGGTCCAGAGGTGATTGTGCATAAGTAATCGTATACAGATAATTCGGGGGCGCGATCAGGCAGTTGTATTTGGTGGTTTTTGCATATTCTGCGTCCCTGTACAGCGGATTCAAATCGCCTTCCCCATTAACGAAGATGCGGATGCCGTCTTCTGTGGCTTCGCGGTTTAATGAGTTATCGCTTAAAATATTCCCTACCCATCCCGGTCCGCGTGATCTGAAGTCTTCACTGGTCAGGATGCGTCCTTTCAACTTACCCCAGGCTTCAACCATCTGGTCGAGGGGCGCCAATTTCTTTGCCGGCATTTTTGTCTCCTCTAATTATCTTTTTAAAAGTTTATTTTTTCATCATCGCAGCCATGGTGATCTGGGCCGCCCATTTTTCCCAATCGTAATGATTGGTGACATCATCAAGCATGCTGCGGTAAACCAGTTTCTTGGTTAATGCCACTCCCAATGTCGGGTATTGGGCAATCGTAGCCGCCATTTCCATACTGGCCTTCATTAAATCTGCCGCCGGAACGCACTGATTTACCAGGCCCATTGTTTTGGCTTCCGGTCCCAGCACGATTTTGGCGGTGAACATGAACTCTAAGGCGGCCGCCGGTCCGATGATTTTCGGCAGCCAGTAGGTCATTCCCAGTCCGGGTGCCGCGCCCAGTTTGGCATAAGCCGAACCGATTTTCGCGGTATCCGCAGCGATTCTGATGTCGCAGCTCAATGCCAGCGCTAAACCGGCCCCGACGCAAGCCCCGTTTATTGCCGCGATTACCGGTTTTTGTACTTTGTAGAAACAGGCTTCATTGTTGGCGGTATTCAAAAGGTCGTAAGTGGTGGGTGCTTTTGCTGTCCCGGCCGCCATCTCGGAAATATCATGGCCTGCGCAGAAACCCCGCCCCGCTCCCGTGAGAATTGCGACTTTGATTGTCTCGTCTTTGTCCACTTCATCGCAAGCCGCGGCGATGCTCGCCTTCATCGCGGTGGAAATCGCGTTCATTTTGTCCGGTGAATTCAGGGTGATGATTGCGACGCCGTCCTTCTTTTCGAAGAGTAATGCTTCATAAGCCATTGTGTTAAGTCCCTCCCAATATCGTTTTAATATTTCAATACTATTAATAAATGACTTTCTTCTCGGTTAATCTCATTATTTCACTGTCGGACATTCCCAGCAGCTTCTTGAAAACGTAGTCGTTGTCTTCCCCGAGCAGCGGTGCCGGACGGTTTTTCTCGGTCAGGGCTGATTTCCAGGGAGAACGGTAAATATTGATCTCGCCGGCTACCTTATGATTTTGCTGGAAGATCGCGCCGCGCTTCACCACATGCGGGTCTCTGACCAGTTCTCCGATGTCCAGGGAACTGCCTGCCGCCACTCCGGCCTTTTGCATCAGATTCTGCACGTCGTAGGGGCCATAATTCTTCGTCCATTCGGCCACCAGCCGGTTCAACTCATCCTGATTCTTCCAGCGGCTGTATTGGTCGACAAATTTTTCATCTTTACACCAGGCCGGGTTACCCATGACTTTGCACATTGCTTTCCACTCTTCGTCGGTGCCCACGGCGATAGCGACCCATTTGTCTTCCCCTTTGCAGGGATAGCAGCCGTGCGGCGCCATGATGTCGTCGCGGTTTCCCATGCGCGGCCGGGTCCGTCCGTTCATCACCTGCTCCATGATTACCTCGGGAATCAGGCTCGTGACCCCTTCGCTTTGCGCTACATCGACGAGTTGGCCTTTGCCGGTTTCATTCCGGTAAATCAGGGCCGCCATGAATGCGGCTGCGCCGTAAACACCCCCGACCGGGTCCGCGGGATATGTTCCGGAAAGTACCGGGGGTTCTCCCGGATATCCGAATGAAATGTTTAAGCCGCCCACTGCTTCAATTGTGGAGGCATAAGAAACATAGTCTTTATCCGGCCCGATACTGCCGAAAGCCGGCAGTGTCACCATTATCAGGTCCGGTTTGATTTTTTTCAATTCCTCGTAACCCAGGCCCCAGCCGGGCAGCACGCGCGGCGCAAAATTGGTAATCACCGCGTCGCAGACTGCTACCAGTTTTTTGAATGTTTCGATACCCTCGGGTTCTTTCATATTAATCGTGCAGCTCTTGATACCGCGGTTAGTGAAATTGAACTGCCCCATATTCAAATCCTCGACGGAATCCTTGGTCAGTTTTACGACTCTTTGTGCGTCGAGCCGCTGCCTGGTCTCAACTTTAATGACCTCCGCCCCCATATCCGCCAGCATCGCACCCATCCACGGGCCGGCCCAAACCCAGGTCAACGAAACGATTCTTATCCCTTTCAGCGGAGCAATATTCATATCAAGTTCCTGCCTTAATTTGTCAATATTTGTAAGATTCTTAGATGACGCCGGCTTCCTTCAGTCTGGTCAGGTCGCGTTTGCTGTAGCCCAGCCGTCCGCAGTATATTTCCTCGTTGTTTTGCCCCAGCAGCGGTGCGGCGGTCGGCGCTTCCCGTTGAATCTCTGAGAACCGGTACGGCACGCCCGGGAATGTCAGTTTGCCCTCGCCTTTGCGTTCGACATCGACAAAGAAGTCCCTTGCCTTCATCTGTTTGTCTTCCAGTACCTGTTCTGCGTTGCGCACTGCTCCCAGCGGGATGCCTTTTTCCTGGCTGCGGCGGTATATATCTTCTACGGTGTATTGCATCGTCCATTCCAGCATCAAAGGTTTGAGCGCGTCCCAGTATTGCGACCGTATCTGCGCGTTGGCGAATAATTCGTTATCTGCCCATTCAGGGTGCCCCATTACTTCCACGAAGCGCCGCCATTGGTGCTCTTCGACGAAAGAAGCATAAATGTAGCCGTCTTTGCAGGGTAAAATATGATGCGGCGCCAAATCCAATACGTCGGTGCGCCGCGAAATCTGTTTCATGTACGAATACCGTGCAATGGCGGAGTTTACGTTCTGAATTACGCTTTCCTGTTCGGACACATCGAGCTGCATCCCTTCGCCGGTCAGTTTCTGACGGTAGAGCGAGCCCAGCGTGGCGCTGGCGGCGCATAAACCGGCCTGGAAACTGAAAAGGTGTGCCGGATATTTCAACGGTTCCTTGGTCGCGTCGCCTTCACGGGTTGAAAGATAGCCTACTCCGCCCAGGTGAGTTGCGACTAATTCCCCGCCTTTATAATCCTTGTACGGGCCGGTCTGTCCGAATGGGGTGATGGAGGTCATCACGATGCGGGGATTGATCTCTTTTACGAATTTGTAGTCAAGTCCCAGTTCTTTCATTCTTTTCGGCGGGTTGTTCTCGACAAAAATGTCCGCGCCCTTCAGCAATTGCACGAAAATCTCTTTGCCGGTAGCGGTTTCCGGATTGAGCGTAATGCCCAGTTTGTTCATATTCACATATTGAAACAAACCGCTGTTCTCGATGCCGGGGACATCCTTGTAGAAAGGTTCCTCTTTCCGGGACACATCGCCGCAGCAGGGCTCTTCGATTTTAATCACTTCCGCCCCGAAGTCGGCCAGTATTTTCGCGCAGAAAGGCCCCGTGACCAGGTTGCCGAATTCAACGACTTTTACGCCGTCCAGTGCTTTGTAAAACATAATACCCCCTAAAACAATATGAGGTCCGTGTCAGGCTTGAGAACCCGGTCCTGCCCGGTTTTGGGGACACTGCCGGTCATTTTCGCTTCGAATTTGGAATCACGACGAGGACAGTGTCTTCTATTACGTACACGTTAGCAAAAACCAAAACTTCTGTCAATCAATTGTCTTTGCGGGGAAATCATCCATTATCTCCATCCCGATGTCAATCGGGATCCAGCAGCCGTAGCGTTGGCACAGCCTCCCGTTCCTAATCACATTCCCATATTCTATCGTTCCCGCGAACGCGGGAATCTATCAAACAGACTTTGCCTTACTATACCCCCGAAATACAATTCATAGGAATAACCGTCTGCCATTTGGTCTTGTTTTATTATTCCATTATTCGAATTTGGATTTTGGTATTTGGTATTTGGAATTTTCCTTATTTAGGGACATTGTATAACCCCCTGCGCCCACAAACACCCGCCGCAGGTCGGGAACTTGTTATTCGAACAGTCCTCTTCGTTTTTCTCCGAGTATTCGCAGCTCCCGCACTGGCTGCAGGGTGAAAAGTCGAAGGATTGCACCCGTTCCCGGAAGGCGATGTGCTCCGGCAAATTCCAGAGTTCCGGCAAACTGTGCTCGGCCAGGTTCCCCACCAGCCATCGCCGCGAATAACGTTCTTCATTATATAGATAGCCCATGTAACTGGTGTGGCTGTG
>PMCB01000123.1:0-15862 GCA_003153955.1 Dehalococcoidia bacterium
ACAACTTTACCGGAGCTTCCCGGCATGACATCGCCGGGACGGTTTGAAATGAAAATATGCATCAATTCAGTGGAACCAATGCCGTCCAGGATATCCAGTCCGAATCTCTGTTTCCATTCGAAATAGATATTCTTGGGCAAGGCCTCACCCGCTGAAGCGCAGATTCTCAGTGAAGACAAATCATACTTCTTCTCGGCATCTTTTATCGCCAGCATGTTGGCATACAGGGTCGGGACACCGAAAAATACGGTAGGTTTATATTGGCTGATGGCAGAGAAAATGATATCCGGCAGCGGTCTGTCGGGAACCAGGACAACGGAGCCGCCGACGCCCGGAGGGTAAATGAAACTATTGCCCAGACCGTAAGCGAAGAAGAACTTCGAAGCTGACATTAGAATGTCATTCTGGGTAATGTTTAAAACACCTTTGGCATAGCTTTCCAGACAGGTAAAGACATCATGTTGAAGGTGGACGGCCGCCTTGGGTACACCGGTACTGCCTGAAGTATAATTCCAAATTGCGGCATCATCATAGGTCGTAAAGGCTACCTGCAGCTGGTCCGAACAGCGGTCGACAATATCATGGAAACTGATCTGGAACGATTTGGTTTTCTTTCCCAGGACAATTGTGTTTTCCAGATATTTAAATTTTTCGCGCCAGGCGTCAATTTCTTCCACGAAATCTTCGTGGCAAATAAGGGTGCGTGCCCGGCTGTTATTAAGCAGGAACCGGAAATCGTCGCTGGTATACATATAATTAACCGGGATCGGGATCGCTCCGATTTTGATGGCCGCGTAGAAACAGGCCATGGCTTCCGGAGAATCGTACATTACCAGCATTACCCTTTCTTCCATGTGTACGCCTAAAAGATGGAGCGCGTTCCCCACGCGGTTGATCATACTCTGCATCTCTTTATAGGTATAGGTTTTGTCCTTATAATAGACGGCTATTTTATCGCCGAACCCTTTTTCTACCGTCGCATCAATCAGCTTGGATGTGATGTTGTAATATTCCGGGGTAAATTTTTCGTACTTGTACTCTTTTTCCATCTATTCTCCTCAATGAATTCGGGTAACTGACACCCGTATTTTACTATTTAAGGCGCACACCGGCGGCTCATCAATTTTAAACATTTAATCGAGTTGGAAATTAGTAACAAAAAAGGAGGGTTACCGCCGAACCCGGTTATTAGAATTAAATCAGAAAATTATTACGATAGTGTTTCCTCTGGTGTCTTAGCCTATCAGCAATAGCTTGCCATGCTAAAAATATTCTAACTATAGTTTAATTTTAGCATTAGTTTTCAACTAATTTCAATTAAGAACAGAACCTGGGGCCAAACTGCAATAAAACCGGGTTGCAAAAAGAAGCCATTCTTCCTTCTGACGGGCATCATATTGGGAGAGGGGGCACCCTCGTTTATTCCATCCCGATGGAAATCGGGATCCAGTCGGTTCCCTGCTGTTTCTGGATACCGACTCTTGTCGACGGGAGAACATATGATTCAAACCAATCGTTAGCAACACCGCGCTAGATTTTAGACACAGGCAACTGTACTTCCGTGACGTATTCATTCACCGGGGTGCCGCTGCGCGGGTCTGTATAATAAATCTCGCGGCACGGCCCGGTCGTCTGATAACCGTTCGTCTCAATCCATTTCCCCAAAGCTGTGTAAGCGCTGCCTACAGCGTTGTAGGCGCCTTTATGAATCGTCGTTGCCATCCGTTCGTGACCGGGCAATTCTTTATATATAATTTCACCTTTGGAGGGAACTTCTCTTGAAATTGGGAAAATTAATTCAACGTCTGCGTCTTTCTCCTTGAATCCCTCATCATAATAGATTGCCATAGGCGGCCAGTTGAACTGGCCGCCGGATTTGGTTAAATGCCCCTCCATTTTCTGGAACAGCCGGCCGATATGGCTGTAATCCGGCAATATCTCTCGGACAGACAGTACTTTTTGCGGCTCTATTTTTTTAATCGCAATTTCGAAATTCGGCATTTTGCCTTCCCTTTCAACTTCAACCAGCCAATCTTCCACCCGCTTCAAACGCTCCGCCTCCGTCTCCAGTTTTCGCTTTTGCTCTTCCTGTTTAATGTGCAGTAAATCCAGGATATGGACAATCGAAACATCATCCTTCAACAAACGTGCTATTTCTTCCAGTGAAAGGCCCATGTCTTTGAGCGCAATAATGCGCTGCAATTGTGTCAATTGCGTTGCGGAGTAATAGCGGTACCCCGTGAAATCGTCAACCTTGACCGGTTTCAGCAATCCGAGTTCATCATAATACCTTAATGCCTTTACGGAGACACGCGCAAACCTGGAAAAGTCGCCGATTTTTAACATTTTCGACTCCTCTAATTTCTGCGAAACGGCCGCCGCGTTTAGTAAAATAAGCCGGCTATAAACTATACGGCTGTCGGACAACTGTCTTCATTTTGTCCGGTGCGGCCCGGCGGGGGTCTGACAAATAGATTTCATGATGCTTGCCGGCTAGCTTACCGCCAATTTCGGCAATTTTATGATGCAGCTTTTGAATATTCGGCCCTTCTGCCGAATACGGCCCGATGTGCATGATTTGTGCGGATTCACCTTCGGTAAAACTTTCAAAGCGGACTTTACCAATTAACGGATTGTCTTTTTTCTTTCTGGCAGCCGCAACGGCGTTCTCAAAATCTTTCCGGGCGACAAGATCCGGCTGCATTATCATCAAAGTCCATTGCCACTTGTTTCTATCGGCGGTTTCCGGCATAAATACTGACATATCGTCCGCCCAAAAAAGTCCTTCCAGCGGCATCACCCCGTAATCAGTTACGTCTGTCTTTTTCTTATCGAATTTAATGCCGTAAGCGATTGGATAGAGTGCTTCAATAGATTGTTGAAATTGCGGGCTTTCCGGCGCACCCTGCCCATCAATCATAATGAAATTCATCTTCGGGACATCAATCAGAGTAACTTCTTTAGCGGTTGGATTGTAAAATGCTTTTAATTCTTTTTTCAGGTCGATTTTTCCCATGTTTAACGCATCTCCTGCCGTTTATTTATTAGCAGTATAAATCTCCTGTCAGGGGGAGAGTCAAGACCATCAAATAAAAGTAAAATATAAAAAACCGCTATTTTATCTCTCTATCAAAATCGCCTTCATCAATCCCCGGTTATGGAATTGCAGAATCAGTTTCTTTTCCGCCAAACTGCACCCGATCAGAATCTTGATTTCGGAATCTTTCTTATTCAAATCGACGGTGCAGATGATTGCGTCAATCTTTTCGGATATTTTAGTGCCGCGCCAGATATCGATGCCGCCGCCGTCCATTGCAGTTGTGTTTTTCAGATAACCGTAATCCACCGGATAGACCAGTTCCGGATAACGCGGATGATGCGAACCTTTCGGCCGGTCGATGGCAATTTCCGATTCATGTATCAGAGACTCAACCGCTTTCCAGAAAGACTCATCGGATTTTTTCGCTGGCATTTTTCACTCCAGACAAGTCAAAATATCTTACTCATTCTTGATACTTGATTATTGATGCTTGGCGCTTGATCCTTAACTCTTTATCTTTCTATTTTGGCCTTGGTGCTGGGTAACAATCCGCTGGTGCGTTCATCGATGCGTGTGGCCATATCCAGCGCCCGGCCCAGCGCCTTAAACAAAGCCTCAGCTTTATGGTGGTCGTTAATGCCGTAGAGCACCCGGGCATGCAGGTTCACGCGGCCTTCCGCGGCGAACGATTCCAGAAAATGCCGTATCAGGTCGGACTCAAACCCGCGCATATCGTTTTTCGTAAATTCCGCCTGCAGCACGCAGTAGCCGCGCCCGCTTAAGTCCACCGCCACACTAGCCAGCGATTCGTCCATCGGTACCGTGGCATCCCCCATACGGACAATGCCCAGCTTCTCCCCTAAAGCTTCATTGAATGCCTTGCCCAGGCAAATAGCAATATCTTCCGTGATATGGTGCTCGTCATCGCCGGAGACGGTCCCTTTCAGGTCGAACCTGCCGTGTTTTATCGTCTGCGACAGCAGGTGATCCAGCATTTTAATGCCGGTGCTGATTTCATACTTTCCGGTGCCGTCCAGGTTTAATTCCAGGCTGATATTGGTTTCCTGTGTGGTTCTTTGCACGGTAACCTTCCGTTTGGTCATTGTTAGCCTCCTATTGCGCGAAGCGTTTTTATCAGGGCGTCGGTGTGTTCCGGTTTGCCGACACTGAACCGGATGCAGTCTTTGATGCGCGGCTGGTCGAAATACCGGACCAGTATGCCTTTCATCTGCAGCTGTTTGTGTAAATCCTGAGCATCCACATTTCTTACCCGGCAGAAAATAAAATTCGATTGCGAAGGATAAACGGTCAACCAGCTGATTTTCTGTAACTGCGCATTTAGCCGCTGCCTCTCGTCAACGAGTTTTTGCACGCTGGCCAGCAGGTAATCCTTATCCTTCAGCGATTCTGCCACCGCCACCTGCGCTGCGACATTGACATTATAAGGTATTTTAATGCGCAGGATAAAATCGGCGATGGCTTCCGGAAAAATGCCGTAGCCAACCCTTAAACCGGCCAGCCCTGCCCATTTGCTGAATGTTCTTAAGACAATAAGGTTTTCGTATTTGCCGGTTAACGGCATAACAGTCTGCCGGCTAAACTCATAATAAGCCTCATCCAAGACAACCGGCACACCGGTCTCCAGCAGCTCAACGATATCTTTTTCCGGGGTCAGGTTGCCTGTCGGATTATTGGGATTGGTCACGAAAATCAGCTTCGTTTTGGGGGTAATTGCTGCTTTGACTTTCCCGATTTTGATGTTAAAGTCGTCGTCCCGGGGCACATCCACCAGTACGCCGTTGCAGAGTTTCGTGCTGAAACTGTATATCCCGAATGTCGGAGTGCAATTGATTACTTCATCGCCCGGATTTACCAGCAGGCGGATCAGCAGGTCGATTAACTGGTTGCTGCCGTTGCCGCACACAATATGTTTGATATCGGCACCGGCATAACCGGCGATCAGCCCACGTAACTTTTCCTGTCCGTCATCGGGGTAAATATTAAACTGCGGATATTTGGCTAAAGCTTTATTGACCCTTGGCGAACAACCGTAGGGATTTTCGTTGGCGTCAATTTTTATCATGTCTTTGGCCGCCACTTCAATCTTGCCTTCCAGCACCTCGGGAGAGGCGGCCGCCGAATATCCCCCAAAAGACAACAATTCCTTCCGTATCAGTTTTTCTATGCCCATGTTATTTCTTCCCCACATTCTTCATTCTAAGTTCAATCGCTTGAGCGTGGGCATCCAGTCCTTCCGCCCGGGCTATCGTCACCGCGGCTTCCCCTACCGCTTCGATTAATGCGTCATCCACACCGCTGAGATTGGTTATTTTCAGGAAATCGAGCACGTTCAGCGGCGAACTAAACCGTGCCGTTCCCTCTGTCGGTAATGTGTGTGACGGGCCGGAAACATAATCGCTCATCGCCACCGTGGCCTGTTCACCCAAAATAATACAGCCTGCATTTGTGATTTGCTTTTCATAGGCAGTACTCTTTTTTGTCAGCAGTAAAACATGTTCCGGAGCGTATAAGTTTGTCAGTTCGACCGCTTCCGCCATATTTTTCACAATCACCGTCATGCCGTTATTCATCAAAGATTCTTCGATAATTTTCCGTCGGGATAACTTTTTTAACTGTTCATTGATTGACAGATTTACTTTATCCGCCAGTGTCCGGGAATCGGTGATTAAAATCGCCGAAGACAAACCGCCGTGCTCGGCCTGTGCCAGTAAATCCGAAGCGCAATAGTCAGGGTTGGCAGACTCGTCAGCAATTACTACAACCTCTGAAGGGCCCTGCAAACCGTCAATCCCCACCACCCCGTAGACCAGCTTTTTAGCCAGGAAAACATAAATATTCCCCGGGCCGCATATTTTATCGACACGCGGCACGGATTCCGTTCCGAAAGCCAGAGCCGCGATGGCCTGCGCTCCTCCGATAGAGAAAATCCGGCTCACGCCGGCGATATCTGCGGCGATCAGAATCGCCGGCGAAATCTGTCCGTCTTTGCCCGGCGGTGTCGCCAGGATCACTTCCTTGACACCGGCTATTTTGGCCGGAATGGCTGTCATCAACACCGTGGATGGATAACTGGCGGTGCCGCCGGGGGCATAAACACCTACCCGCTCCAGCGGTCTGACCACCCAACCTGTTTTCTTTTGATTGTAAGTCGGTAACGCGCGTTCTTTCTGCGCCCGGTGAAACGCGCCGATGCGCTCCGCCGCCAGTTTCATCGCATCCACCAATTTGGCATCTACTTTTTTATATGCGGCTTTAACTTGCGCCGGTTTTACTTCCAGCGCCGTCAATTTTGCTCCATCGAATTTTTCTGTCAATTCGAAAAGTGCTTTATCGCCGTGCTGCCGGACATCGTTAATAATCTGTCGGACCGCGGCTTCCTGCTTGTATTCCAGGTCTTTAGGCGCTTGCCTGTCAAGTAACTTTCTGGCTTTATCAAACCCTTCAATAATTTTCATTTGCAGCCTCTCAATACCGGTTATTTGCTTTCCGCCGCTTTACTTAGCAGTTTGACTAATTTTTCTATCCTGGCCTTTTTCACGGTGCTGTATTCTCTGTTCTTCGCCCCAATCAGGTGCGCCGTTGATTCAAAGAGGGTATCGATGATTTTCAGGTTATGCCGTGCAATGGTGCTGCCGGTCTCCGTATTCTCAATCAGGATATCGGCATCTTCCGGAATAAAAGCCTCCGTCGCGCCCCAGGTCGGCAAAACACGGTACATTCCCAGTCTGTTATCCCGTGCGTATTTATCGGCAATATTAACATATTCGGAAGCTATTCTGACCGACGATTCTTTTTTCTGACATAACTGCCGGTAATCATAAATATTATTTACCGGCACGTCGCCCGCGACTGCAGCCACAATTCTCACCCAGCTTACTTTGAAATCCACCAGCGCCTGCACCGGGCTCCCGGGAAACATATTGAGGTGGTCCGTCAGCCAATCGATACCTGTAATTGCCAGGTCGAAATTATCATTCGCCACCTGCAGCGGCATATCCTGCGGCCGTATTACTTTAATCACCACCCCTTCCAGATTAGTTGTCGGACGGCGGTTCCCCGTCTTTGAAGGATAATCATCGACCAGGATGCCGGCTTTGTTCAATAATTGTACTGTGTGTTTTTGCGCATGCCCGTCCGGCAAAGCCAGCCGCACCGTATCTTTGTCGATTACCTGAGGGACGAAATGGAATGATGGAATTGACGCCGCAAGCGGAATTTCTTTTTCTTCGAGCTCCACATTTTCCAGGGTGGACATCACCTCACTCAGGTCCTTTTGCTGCCAGCTCGCGCGGTTGGCGATCAGATAAGCGCTGAAATCCAGCACTTTCCCGAGTGATTTCAGGCCATTGTTCAAGGAATTTTCGTCAGTATTGCCGGCTACCAGCGCCAGCGTCGCGTTCTCCGGCGGGTAGGCTTCGGCCGCGCCCCAAACCGGATAAACCCCGGAGCGTCTTAATCTTAAATTTAAGGCGAAACTTTCGGCAATATTGGGGTATTCGCTGACAATCCGGATAGTTTCCGGTTCCTGCGATAAATCTTTTAACGATGATACACCGGCAGCGCTGCTGGCCGCAATGTAAAGCGCCCCCCGTCCGTAGCCCAGGTTTCTGATTTTAACCGGCGCGGAGGCGGTATATTTAGAAGTCAGCTCTTCAATCCACTCCAGCCCGCAAATTCCCAAATCGTAGTTGCCGATTGCCACCTGTATCGGAATGTCTTTCTCCTGAAAAACCTTGATCAACATTTCAGGGAAACGCGCTGATTTTAACCGGTAGTTACGCATCGTTTGGCTATAATCATTCAACTGCCAGCCGGCTTTCTCCAAAAAGGCTGCCGTCTCATCGAGTAATTTACCTTTGGGTAAAGCGATTCTAACTGCCACTGTTCTCTCCCAAAAGCTTCAATACTTCCACGATTGTTTGAGCAGATACTTTCCGTTTATTCTCCTGGTTGATCACAGTAAATTCAGGTGCAGCGGCGCTTATTTCAATCACCCATTTAAAGTCGGCCTTATCTTCGGTATCCACCCGGATGCTGACAATAAATCCGGCTTTCCGTAAGCTGCCTGCGGTATTGTAGGCGGATTTCACGAGATCAGGTTGGGATGCGTTGGTAACCAGCAGTATTTTGTTAATTTCGGGGCCTGACGGTGCGGGCATCTCAATCGCGTTCATCAATGTATTCATCTGCAGCGCAAAACCGGAGGCCGGCGTGTTTTTACCGCCCATTAGAGGTATCAGGGCATCATACCGGCCGCCCCCGCCGAGCTTGATTTCGCCCTTGAACATCTGAAAAATCATGCCGGTGTAATATTCAAATCCCCTGCCGGAAGCGATATCGATTTGGTATTTCACTCCCATCGCGCTTAACAGATCAGCCACACCGATGAAATTATCCAACTCCGGAATAAAGTCCGGCAAGTCGCTGCTGAACAGTGTCTTTAAGTTGCGCAAAAAGCCGGCATTGTTCCCTTTCATATCCAGTAATGGCGTCAGCAGGCGCGCCAGGTCCGGGGTTTCCGCCTTCAACCGGCTTAAAACCGCGACGTCGCCGTCCAGAATGCGGTCGAAGACTTTCCCCTGGTCTTCCGGGGATAAGCCGAAACCGGTCAGTAATGCCCGGATTAATCCGGCGTGAGACAGCTTTAGTTCGATATTTTTCAAACCGAGTTTCTTCAATACTTCTAATGACAAAGTTATCAATTCCACGTCCGCCGTAATCGAATCGGCGCCGATTAATTCCACGCCGCACTGCCATTTTTCGCGGTTCTCTTTACCCGTCTCCTCGAAGATAAAGGTATTGATCACGTAAAACAGCCGCGCCAGTTTCTTTTCCGCCATCTCATCGATATACAGTCTGACAGCCGGAATTGTTCCTTCAGGTCGGAGCACGACCCGTTCCCCGCTCCAACCGTCCCAGTCGAGGAAAGAATAAACCTTGCCAAGGGTGCTTGGTGTAAGCGTCCCGGTGGAAGTGAACAGGTGCAGGTATTCGATGGTCGGGGTGCGGACTTCCTGATATCCCCATTTGCCGCAGGATTCACGAAAAGCACCTTCGATAAAGCGGAAAAGCCGCATTTCTTCGGTCGATAAATCGCAGGTGCCCTTGCATTTTTGAACTCTCATTTCATACCTTTCCAATTCAATTATTATCCAATTATACAATAATGGATTATGTAATTTGTGTGTTGCTGATTCGGGCAATAAAAAAGCCCGGGATTTTTGTCTCGGGCTTAATATGGCATTTTACAGTTTTTTGTTCAACGGCAGAGTGACCAAGCCCGATGGTTGGTTAAAGTATGATGAGCATGATGATGGATAATGGCTTGGTTGAACATTTTTACTCCCTATTGATGCAATTTCAATACTACAATGAATCGGAAATGTTGTCAAATATTCACTTGATTCTTGAATCTTGATTATTTGGAACATGGATTTTTACTTAAGGTTACATCCCCGGCTGTAAACTTCATTAATCTGCCGTCAGTACAGCGCAGCATCAGGCTGCCGTCGTCAGCCACCGATTCGGCAATTCCCTCGAAAACATCATCGCCGGCGCGAACATGAATCTGTTTGCCTATAGTTACTAGATTATCGCGCCATTCTGCCAGAATGGATTCACCGTTTCGCAGGCGCAGGTACAATTTTTCCATCTCCAGAAATAGATTCTGCAGCAGAACCACCCGCGAAACCTCTTTCCCCGTTTCGTCAGCCAGGCTGGTGGCAATAGCAGATATTTCCTGATAATCCGCCAATTTTATATTGACGTTGATACCGATGCCGATTATGGCGTAATCCACGCTGTTTACTGCCGCCCGGCTCTCGAGCAGGATGCCGCAGACTTTTTTACCGTTTATCAGGACGTCATTCGGCCATTTTAGCTGACATTTCAAGCCGGTAGTTTTCCGGATGCCGCATTGGACGGCTAAGGCTGCCAGCATCGTCAGGAAAGGCAGGTCTTTTCTGGCGGGATAGAGCACCACCGAGACCGCGATATTGCCTTGCGGCGTGACCCATTCCCGCTTTAGTCGTCCCCGGCCGGATGTCTGCTTTTCGGCGATGACCGCCGTGCCTTCCGGGCACTTTGCCAATGCCTGCTGCCGGGCGATATCATTGGTGGAAGTCGTAACCGGATAATAAAGGACATTTTGCCCAATAAACCGGGTAGTTAGGCCTTTGGTAATTGCAGATTGATTAAGGGTTTCGTCAGGCATAAATAAACTATAACACAGGGTTCCCGTGCTTGACACCCGCCTACTTTCTACCGCATAATTGCGGTAATCGAATACCGGGGCAGGAGTGTTAATGTGTTCGAACGGATTATTGTTCCTCTGGATGGTTCAAGATTGAGCGCACAGGCCGTGCCGTATGCCGCCGAAGTCGCGAAGCGGTTTGATGCTGAAATTATTCTGGTGCGGGTACTTCCTGCAGCCGGATTATCCTTACTTCCGCCGTCCGCTGTAGAGGAAGAACCTGAAGCCCGCGATATCATACCTCAGGAAACACGCATGAAGGATGTCGATAACGCCTCTAATGCCAAACGCTACCTGATGAATTGGGCAGCATCGTTAAAAGCACAGGGAGTAAAAGTTTCTTACCAGGTAACCATCGGCACACCGGCTAAGTCGATTATGGAACTGGCGCAAGCCCAACAGGCTTCCTTGATCGTAATGATGAGTCACGGACGAGGCGCATTCCGGCGGGCAATCATGGGCAGCGTAGCCGATGAAATCCTCCGGCGTTCCTCCCTGCCGGTATTGATTGTCCGTCCCAAAGACAGCGATACCAAATAGCTTGAGCCATCGTTATGTAAACACCATAATTGTATCTTCGTTTATTGAAATGCCCTGAAAATAATCCGTCATTTCATTCTCTGATGTTAGTTGATCTGAAATTTTCTTTGAGGTGATATCTAGTGGCATCGAAACTTTTTACGCCGATAAAAATCGGTAAACTGGAAATAAGAAACCGTTTTATGCGGTCCGCGACATGGGACGCCATGGCAGACAGCTCCGGTTTAGTATCGGAACGCTCGGCAGCACTGTACCATGAATTAAACACCGGCGGCATCGGGCTGATTGTCACCGGATTTGCGTATGTCTCATCTCCGCTGGGCCAGGCCGGTATCGGCCAGTACGGCATTTATAACGACACCATGATACCCGGCTGGAAACCTATTATCAAAGAAGCTCATGATAACGGCAGCAAAATCGCCATGCAGATTGTCCACGCCGGCATCAACTCCGGCTATCTTGAGAAAAAAGATGTCTCGCTGGATGCTGTCTCTGTTATTCCGAAACTGGCTGCCAGACCTCATCATGAAATGACCGATGAGGAAATCGAAAGCATTATCGCTGATTTCGTGGCGGCCGGCGTGCGGGCGCGCGAAGCCGGGTTTGATGCCGTCCAGCTGCACGGCGCGCACGGCTATCTGTTCAGTCAGTTTGCTTCAACTCTTTTTAACCACCGCACCGATAAATGGGGCGGCATTCCGGAAAACCGGCGGCGTTTTCATCTGGAAGTAATCAGCCGTTTGCGCAAAGCGTTGGGGCCGGATTATCCCATCCTGATTAAATTCGGGGTGCAGGATGATAGAGAAGGCGGCTTGACGCTCGCTGAAGGATTGGAGACATGCCATCAGATGGTCAAAGCCGGACTGAACGGCATTGAAGTCAGCGCCGGGATCGGCAGCGCCATCGCTCGGCTCCGCGAGGGCGAGGTCAGTAAAATCGTTTTCCGCGAACGGGCCGCCGCAGTAAAGAAAGCGGTTAAGGTTCCGGTTGCCGTAGTGAACGGCGTCCGCAATATCACGGTCGCCGAGGATATTATCGACAGCGGTGACGCCGATATGATATCGATGAGCCGTCCTTTTATCCGGGAACCACATCTGCTGTTACGCTGGCAGAAAGGAGAGACATCTCAGGCTAAATGCATCTCCTGCGGCAAGTGCATGCCCATCGCCATCAAGAACGAGTCGCTGGAATGCGGCGAAGAAAAACGGCTGCGGGAAGAAGCACACAAATAGAAGAGGGAATTTATGCTGACTGTCACTGATTCAGTTTTATTGGTAATTGACGTCCAGGAAAAACTCTTTCGCGTGATGTACCAAAAAGAGCAATTAGCCGATAACTTACAAAGATTAATTAAGGGCATTCAAGTCCTGGAAGTCCCGGTATTAGTCACCGAACAATATCCTCAAGGATTGGGACCGACCATTCCGGAAATCTCACAGCTGCTGGCTGATGTGAAACCATATCCGAAGGTCAATTTCAGCTGCTGCGGTGACGAAGCATTTCTACGCGCTTTCCAGCAGCTGCGCCGAAAGCAGGTGTTAATTGCGGGCATCGAAAGCCACGTCTGCGTTTATCAGACCGCCGCCGACCTCATTGCGGCCGGTTACGAAGTTTACGTCGTGAGCGATGCTGTTTCTTCCCGCACGGAAAAGAACAAAGACACCGGGATTCAGATGATGCTGCAGTCAGGGGCCAAATTAACAGGTACAGAAGCGGCTTTATTCGAACTATTGAAAGTAGCCAAAGGCGAAACGTTCAAAGCCATTAGTCAAATTGTAAAGTGATATGTCCCCGTTGATATACTTGTCAGGATGAATCTTCTTTCCACTCCGTAACTTTACTGGACCAGAGTTCTGTGACCGATTTTTCCAGGACGGTAAAATGTGGGTCCGGAACCTCGAGCAGCGGCGGTAACAGCCGGTTTTCGAACTGAGCAAGGAATGGACACTGCTTCTGTAACCGCAGAATAGTCACCCTGGCCCCGCCAAAGATAAAGTAATCCAGCGTCCGGGCATACGGCTCCAGTTGTTCCTGCAAATGTTCGCTGACCCTTTCCAGAAAATGATGCGTCTGGTCTTTGCGGCGCCGCTGGAAGCGTGCTGCCGAAGAACCGCCCTGACGGTGCCTGCCGTGTATTAATCCCGTCCCCGAATCATGCAAAATCAGTTCCTCTCCCCGGCAAACTCCCACGGAAAAATGACCCAGCCGGACCAGCACAATGCCGATCGTATAATCCTTAGATATTAACGAAAGCAGCGGCTCCGTTTCATACCCGCCGGCAACATATTTTTCTTTGATAGGAAATGGCGGCAAAATAATGCTCTTTTGCGAAGCCCCCCAGAAAAGCACCGAACCGGTAGGAGAAGTCGCCGCCAGCCTCACGGCATCATAGGGAATCGATTCTGTTTTCGGAGTTTTCTGCAAAAAAACCGATACCTCATCCGTCGTCATACCGAAAGGCAAAAATATCGTCAACGCATCTTCCTGCCGCGCTGCCAATCCCTGCAGCAATGCGCCCGTTTTTTCTCTGGTTATTTTATAGGTTTTTGAAGTTAACACGGTTGTTCACCTGTCACGAACTACGATTTATGTTAGTTTCCTCGCCCTTTGAGGGAGAGGATTAAGGTGAGGGGTAATCTGTGCCTATCATATTAAGATTGACAGGAATGATATTTCTTCTATTTCCCCAATCTCACAATTGTCACCCCGTTGCCGCCTTCGCCCTTTTCACCCGGGCGGAAAGACTTCACCAGCGGGTGCGAATACAGCATGTCGCGGACAATCTGCCGCAGCACCCCCGTGCCGCTGCCGTGCACAATCCGTACTTGTGTCAAAGCCGATAGGCTGGCATCGTCCAGGTATTTGTTCAGCATCGACTCGACTTCTTCGGCCCGTTTCCCCAGCATCATCAGTTCCTGCGGCACTATTTTAGTCGGCGGCGGCTTAATCAGCGGGACATAATTTACAGACCCGCGACTCTCCGAAGGCACCACCTTATCCACACCCTCCAGTCCCAGTTTAATCCGGGTCTGGCCGGACTGCACTTCGATTTCGCCGTTAATTATATCCACTTTTAAAACGGTGGCTTCCAGATTTGCCTCTTTCAGGTACACGGTATCCCCGGGCACGATAGTGTTATCCGGTTCGGCCTCGACTTCATTTTCCTTATCGGTGCTGGAGGGCGGCTGCCATTCTACCGTGCGGATTTTCTCCTGCACGTGGGCTAATGCTTTCCTTGTCCGGTCGACCGAATCCCGCGATTTCTCTTTGCGCAAATCACCGGCCGCCTGCCGTATTTCCCGCTGTAATTCCGCCGCTTCGCTGACCACCCGGTCGCGCGTTTCCTGAATCACCGCTTTTTCCCTGGATTTCAGTTCTTTGACCAGTTTTTCCCATTCGCTTTTCAGCTTTTCGGTATCCTGCTTCGATTTTTCCAGTTCGATCCGCAATAGCTGCGTTTTATCTCTTTCTTCGGCTAAATGGGCCAGCAATGTTTCCATTTCCCTTGTGCCTTTGGACAGCATTTCCGTGGCCCGGTCGACGATATCCGCGTCAAGCCCCAGACGTGCTGCCGTGGCCATGGCGTTACTGCCGCCGGGCAAGCCGACCGTCAGGTGATATGTCGGGGTTAAAGTCACCGGGTTGATATCCAGCGAAGCATTCTGCAAACCGGGTGTAACGTGCGCAAATATTTTCAAATCCCCGAGGTGGGTAGTCGCAATCGCCATCGTGGATTTTGCAAGAAAATGCAAGAGAATGGCGCGGGATAATGCCGAGCCTTCCGCCGGGTCGGTGCTGGTGCCTAGCTCATCCAGCAGCACCATGCTTTTGTCCGTCGCCTGGTGGATAATCCGAGTGATATTCGTGATATGCCAGCTGAAAGTCGAAAGCGTCTGCTCGATGCTCTGCTCGTCGCCTATATCCACAAAGACGCCGTCGAAAACCGGTATTTGACTCTTTTCCGAGGCCGGAATTGGTATGCCGGCCAGCGCCATCAGGCTCAGCAGACCGATAGTTTTCAGCGCCACTGTTTTGCCGCCGGTATTGGGGCCTGTAATCACCAGAATCGTGTAATCCTGCCCGATGACAATATCCAGGGGCACCGCCCGTTCGCCCAGCAGCGGATGCCTCGCCTCCAGCAGATGCAATTCCGGCCTTTGTTCCTTGGTAAAAGGCACCATTTGCGGTTCGGCGGCTTTGGCCCGCCTGGCATATTTGGCTTTGGCGAAGATAAAATCCAGTTCCGCCGCCAGCGTCATGTCCCGGTTGATTTCTTTCTCGTGCAGCCCGACTTCAACACTGAGGCTGGTAAGGATCCTTTCGACTTCACGCCTTTCTTCATTTACAAACCCACGCAGCTCGTTGCCTTCTTCCACCGTTTCCCACGGCTCGACGAAAATGGTGGCCCCTGTATTGGAAACATCGTGGACAATGCCTTTGATTTCATGTTTGGCTTCGATTTTCACCGGGATGACATAGCGGCCTTCCCGCTCGGTCACGATTTGCTCCTGCACCAGTTTCTGGCCGTCCGGCGACCGTACAAAACTCTCGAGGTTGCTCAGCATCTTGTGCCGCCGGTTGCGGATCTGCTGCCTCAATGAAGATAAATGTATCGAAGCCGAATCCTGAACTTCGCCGTCCACCGAAATGCAGTTATCGATGCTCTTTTCCAGCGAGCGCAGTTCGACAATATTCTTGGCGATATCCCAGATGATAGGGAAATCCACCGCCATCTTGCTCAAAGTGGAATGCAGGTAGCGGATGTTGGCCAGCGCCTGTGCGACATGCGCCAGCGACAAAGGTTCCAGCATCTTGCCGCGCGCGGCTAATCCCACCGGTTCACGGATATCCTCAATCTCTCCGATGTGGAAATCGTGCTCTACGGCCAGTATCTGCCGGGCTTCGTACGACTGTTTGAATAACAGGTTTATTTTTTCGTAATCGGCGATGGGCTGGAGGCTCAGTGCCAGCGCTGTGCTGGCAGGGAAAGACGTATATCCCGCGATGAT
>PMCB01000123.1:15928-30508 GCA_003153955.1 Dehalococcoidia bacterium
CCATTCCCAGATATTGTGTTTTCCAATTATCCTCGATAAAAGAGCCCCAATCACAGCGCATTAGCACAGCCGGAAAAACAATTTCTTTTTTTAATTGGTCTTTTCGAAACCATCCGGCCTCGATAAGGCCTTCCTCGATGGCGCCTTGAGTACGGGTTAATTCCCCGCCGGTGACATTACAGAGAAACCAGGTTTTCACCACTCTCTTGTTTTTCCAGACCAAATCCTCAATAAAAAGTATTTTATAGGGTCTTACTTCAATTCCCGTCTCTTCCCGCACTTCCCTGATACAGGCTTGATCAATGCCCTCATCGCTTTCAACGCCGCCGCCCGGTGCGACTAAGAAATCATTTCCCTCACTATTCTTAGCTCTGACCAGCAGTATTTCATTCCCCCGAATAACGATGGCGCCTGCAGAAACTCTGAACTTTCTTTCCATTTAACTTTTCCTGAATATCTAATATCATAAAATGCACAATTGTTTTGTCAGGTTAATTAGCCGGTTCTGGATTACTGATAATTGGAGTCAGATTTGCACTACAAAATCAGCGCGAAATTCAAATAAATCTCGGCGGCTTTGAGCACCTGTGCGAAATTGACGGATTCTTCCGGCGTATGCGCTTCTTCCAAACGCCCCGGCCCCAGGATAATCGGGTCCACACCGTCCGACCAGAGGATATTGGCATCGGAATGGCTGCGGAAATCCTGCGGTTCCCACGCCACGGCCATTTCCTGGAAAATCTTCTGCAGTTTCTTGACTAAAAGCCTTTCGTTGGAAATGCGGTAGCCCGGGCGGGCTTCTTCAAACCGCAGCACCGCGTCCAATCCCGGGATTTCCTTGCCGGCTTTTTCCACGATGTGTTCCAACTCCGTCTTGAGTTTATCTATTTGCGAATGCGGCGGCAGGTGCAGGTCGACATAGGCTTCGCAGGTATCCGGCACTACAAAGCCGCTCGGGAACCCGGAAAGCTCCCGGATATTATAAACCAGTCCTTCAGTGCCGGTCGTGGCGTAATCCGTCACCCGCAGCAGCAGTTTCAGCATCGATTCGATGGCATTCTGCCCCAGTTCCGGCATCGAGGAATGCGCCCGCTTGCCGTGTGTCCTTAACAGCACTTCCAGGTAACCGTAATGCCCCAGGCAGACCGTCATGTTGGTCGGCTCCCCCACCAGCGCCCAAGGAAAACTGTATTCCCTTGCCAGCACCTTGGCGCCGCTGTTATCTTCTTCTTCCCCGACTACCAGCGCCAGCCCCACCGGCGGCATTTTCTTTTTATTAACCTGCAACGCAATAAAAGCCTCAATCATCGCGGCGCAGCCGGCTTTCATGTCCGCCGTGCCCAAACCGTAAATCCGGCCCTCATCTTCGGAGAACCCGAAATCATCCAGGTCGTAAGCCGCCACCGTGTCTAGGTGCCCCACAAAACACAGGTCGACGTTCTCGTCCTCCGGCAGCACCACCAGGTTGTAGCGGTTCTCGTCCACCTGCTGACGGATGACCGGCAACCCATTGCTTTTCAGATACTGCTCGGTAAACTCCAGCACTTCCTCTTCCTTGCCGGAAGGACTGTAGATATTGACCAGTTCTTTAACCAGGTTTTTCAACCTGTCCGGCTGGATTTGAGTTAGATTATCGTTCGTATTCGGCAATTAAGTCCCTTTTGGATTATTAAATTCATAATCTCCCTCCCTCTCAGGCCATGGTCCCGGAGGCACGACGGGAGAGGGATTAAAGCTATAGTACTTACGACTCCGTTTCTTTCTTTTTCTTCCTTGGTTTATGCATGGTCTTCGCCAGCCAGACATGCTGTGCCCGTGCCGAAAGCCCCATCGCGTTGAGAAAAGCCAGCGCCCCGAGATTCTCAGCATCGGTATCCGCCATCACCATCCTGGCGCCTTTTTTCTGGAAAGTGTCCTCAATTTTATTGTACAGGCGCTGACCTAAATTCGTCCGCTGGAAACCCTCGTCAACACCGATCCATGTCAGATAGCCGTATTTTTTCCAGGCCGTGCCTTCTTTTTCCACCATATTCGCCAGCACAAACCCGGCGATACGGTCGTCCTCGGTTTCTGCCACCAGGCAATATTCGGATTCCGTTGTAAAGTATTCCGTTACTTCATACGGATCCCAGGTGCGGTAAAGAATGGGAAATTCGTCACTGGTAAAGAGTTTTTCCCCGAGGTGATAAACCGCGCTTACGTCATCAATTTCCATCGCCCGGATGGAAACCTCGATTTTATGTTTTGTCCCGTTTTCAGGCAGCATGTGCTACTTCCTTTGTCTATTATGCGATCTTTAAAATCCGCGAAACAGTATGAATGATGTTACTTAAACCCAGGCCGCGGATGATCATGCTCACGGCAATGGCCACCAGCAACAGGTTGAAAATTTGCGAAACGGCTTTTAATCCGCCTTTCCCTAAAAAGCCGGAAATTCGTCCGGCTGTCATGAACGCAATCCAGGAGAGAATCAGGTTTATCGCCAGCGATATCAGGATAATGTAGAGCGAATATTGCGTAGACAGCAAAAGCAGCGTGGTGATGGTTGCCGGCCCCACAATTAAAGGAGTACCGATGGGTACGACTGCAATCATCTCTTCCTTGATGATATCCATCCACCGGCCGGCCGTCAGGTATCTTAAGGAAAATACCAGCAGGATCAGTCCGCCCGCGATGGTAAATGCCCCCTGCGATATGCCCATCACGTTCAGCAGCCATTTCCCGAAAAAGAGGAAGGCCAAACCGACAACTGTGGCGGTAGCAATACCGATATTAACGACATCGTTGCGTTGCTTGCGGGACATTCCCTCACTCAAACTGAGGATGATGGGAACGTTGCCCAGTGCGTCGACGACGATGAAAAGCGGTAAAAACGTCAGCACAAAATCGTGGAAGAAATTACTCATGTCCGTAAACCGGTCCCGCGTAAAATATCAGGTGTTAACCGATTCTTTTGCTGTAGAGTACCAGGTCGTCGCCCGGTGCATAGTAATCGGGGATCTGGCAGACTTTCTGGTAATCCAGCCTTTCATAGAATCGTCTGGTTTTATTATATTCCGCTTTGCCGGAGGTCTCAACCATTATCAGTCTGCCCTGCATTCTCTGAATATCGTCTTCCGCGTGTTTCATTAAAATCCGGCCGATGCCGAATCCCTGTTTGTCATTGGCCACGGCAATCCAGTATAAATCCCAGGTCGCTTCCGTCAATGGCGTGTCTCCGTAACAGACGTAGCCGGCAATTTCGCCGTCCATATCGGCAACGTAGATATGGTACCCGGAACTCTTCTCTTCTTCCAGAAAAGCATCGATTAATTCTCCGGCGACAATCACTTCGGGGGGTAAAAATTCCGGAGTATTCTTTAAAATATGCATTACATGGGTTTTATCTTTGATAGTTATTGGACGGACGCTGGTTGTACCCACGGGAACCTCTCAAAAGCAAAATTTATTATTTTGTCCATAAACCGGGCATATGTCATACCGGCCGCATCTGCCTGACGAGCGGCGCCGGTGCCCGGGGAAATGTCCGGGTTCGGATTGACCTCGATGACATTGACCTTGCCCTCTTTGTCCAGCCGCATGTCCACCCGGGCGTAACCCTTGCAGCCGAAGAGCTGATAGACCTTAACGATTGTCATTGTGATGGCCCGTTTTTCCGCCGGGCTGATCTTTGCCGGACAGGTCAATTGCGTATTCAAATAGTAAATGCTGCCGATTTCCCATTTCGCGGCAAAGGTCAAAAGCTTTGGCATCCCTTCGGGTAAAGTATACACTATCTCCGACGGCGGCAGTGCCGTAAACTGCGTATTGCCCAGGACGGTGGCATTAAACTCCCGTCCGCCCACAAACTCTTCCACCAGTGCCTGCCCGCCNNTAGGCGTTGCTTATCATGTTTACCTGCCGGGTTAAACCGGCTAAATCTTCTACCACACTTAAGTCTGAAATACCGTGACTGGCATCTTCACTGCACGGTTTTACAATGCAGGGATAGTTGAGCTTGAAATCGTCTAAGGAGTCAGGTTTGAGTACCTGTCCCGAAGGTGTCCGGATACCGGCTGATTTCAGCAGCGCTTTTGCTTTTGCTTTGTTTAACGCTAATCTCAATACCGAACTGGGGCAGCCGGTATAAGGGATTTTCAGTTCTTCGGCAAAATCCGGGACCAGCGCCTCGGTTTCGGGGAAACCGCAAAAGCCTTCAAAAAGGTTGAAAAACAGGTCGGCCTTTATCAATGCCAGCGAATTTTTAATGTCATCGCCGGGAGAAAGCGGCAGCAAAACAACATCATGTTTTAGTTCGACGAGCGCCTTGTTGACCGCCTCAACCGATTCGAGCACGCCCAGCACTGCGGTATCTTCACCCCGCGAACTGTAGCGGCTTAGTTCCGGCTTGTTATAAACGATTGCTATACGTGCACACACAGCGGATATCTCTCCAGAGCAGCGTTGAATACCAAAGCAATCAATTCTTCATGCTTCCAGCCCAGTTTAACTGCCATAATGATCAGGTCACTGTAATCACCCAGGCCAGGCAGTGGGTTTATCTCCAGCATATATGGTATGCCGTCAGCGCTAACTCTGAAGTCAATCCGGGAAAAATCCCGGCATCCCAGCATCTCAAACGTCTTGCGACTATATTCGGCGATCTTTTTGGTTGTCGCCTCTTTGAGATGCGCGGGGCATTCGTAATCCACCAGGTTCTTCCAATCCCTCTTTACTTCAACTGTGTACACAAAGCGGTTGCTCTGTTTCCGCGGGATAATCTTCATCATTCCCAGTACTTTGACCGGGGAATTGCCCAGCATGCCGACTGTAATTTCGTCTCCGTCGATGAACTGTTCCACCAGTACCGGCTGCCGGTAAGTCTCCAGCATTTCACTGACGGTTGCGGCAGCCTGTGCCGCGGAATCTACCAGTGAATTCGCGTGGATCCCTTTGCTGGAACCTTCAAATGAAGGTTTGATGATGGCCGGAAAAGGAAATCCTTTCCAGACCGTTTCTTTTAGTTCCTGCTGATTGGCGATCAGGCGCCATTCCGGGGTCGGGATGCCTTCCATTTGCATTAGTTTCTTGGTCAGGTGTTTATCCAGGCATACAGCCAGGCACTCCGGGTCGGAGCCGACATAGGGAATATCCAGCATTTCCAGGATCGACGGCACTTGCGCCTCCCGGCTGCGGTAGGTGCCTCTCCCTTCTGCGATATTAAAGACGATGTCCACCTTTTCATTGAGGACGTTGCGGATGAATTCTTTACCCCCGCCGAGTTTGACTGTGGAGTGCCCCAGCCCTTCGATGGCGCGCTGAATATATCCGATGGTAGTCGGCGAGTCGTACTCTTCCAACATATCGTCCGGCGCGCCGGCCTCATGGGCCATGGTTTCTTTCAGGTCAAATGACAGGCCGACCCGCATCCTTATCTCCTCACGACCGGAACCGGGACTTTTTCAGTGTTTGCATCGGCAATGACCACAGGACTGCCGTCCGTGTTGATTTCTGTTCCGGTTGCCTCGTCAGCGTAAACCGGATTGCGGAAACGGAAGAGCCGTCCCTGATAATTTTTCAGGATGATTTCGCCCTCGCTCTGCGCGACGACGTAATTGGCCTGCAGCGGGACTTTACCGCCGCCGAACGGCAGGTCGATAACAAAAGTCGGTATTGCCAAACCTGATGTATTGCCACGTAAACCTTCCATGATTTTAATGCCGGTTTCCACGGAGGTATGCAAATGTTCGGTGCCCTGTACTTCATCACACTGGAAAAGATAATACGGGCGTACTTTGCTCTTCAACAGGCTTTGACCAAGCTTCATCTGAATCGCGACGGTATCGTTGATGCCGCGCATCAGGACGCATTGATTATTGACCGGTACGCCGGCGCGGACCAGACGGTCGCAGGCGCGGGCGGATTCGGGTGTAATCTCGTTGGGATGGTTGAAATGAGTGTTCAGCCAAATCGGTCCGTATTTGGACAGCATGTTGCACAGTTCGGCATCGATACGCTGCGGTAAAACCACCGGGAACCGGCTGCCGATTCTGATTATTTCCACATGCTGGATTGCTCTGATTCGTGAAATGATGCTTTCCAATCGCTCCGTTGAAAGCGTCAGCGGGTCGCCGCCGGAGATGATCACATCTCTGACCTGAGGGGTTTGCCGGATGTAATCCAGCATCGCCTCAATTTCGGCGTCGTTACGCACCCAACCGCCGTTGTGCCATTCACGTTTACGCGTGCAGTGGCGGCAAAGCATCGGGCAGATATCCGTGAGTACCATCAAAACGCGGTCGGGATAGCGGTGCACCAGTCCCGGTACTACCGAATCCCTTTTTTCTTCCAGCGGGTCTTCCATCCCCAGTTCGCCCATGCTTATCTCTTCAATACACGGAATAGCTTGCTTGCGCACGGGGTCGTTGGGATTATCCAAATCGATGAGCGAAAGATAATAAGGAGTGATAGCCAGCGGATATTTTGCGGTGACAAGTTTTAGTTGGGATTGTTCTTTGTCCGTTAAAGGAATGAAACGTGATAAATCTTTGACAGAAGTGATTCTGTTACGGAAATGCCACTTCCAATCGTTCCAGTCTGAAGCTGAAACGTGACGAAAAAGCCTGTTTTTTCTGGAGACAAAGCCCGTACTGGGAGGCTCTTCTTCCTTTGTCTCTCTTCTGGTAATAGTGCTACTCGGAGGCTCTTCTTCCTCGCTGACCGGGATAGTTTTTAATGCAATTGCCGATTTGGTCACTTAATTTCACTCCTTATTCCGTATTCAAGTCGTACGTGAATAATTTCTTAATATTTTTCGGTGTTGATTACTTATTTAATCAAGATATAACATGTGCTAAAAACGTTGTCAAGGGGTTTTCAGAAATTTGCCGGAAATATTTTTTAAAACACAAAAATTTAACCCCGTTTTTACTGCTTTTTTCCCCTTTTGTTGGTGCGCCGGAAAACTACGTCGGAAAAGCCCCTTACCCGGGAAAATTGCGGGCCGCCGAACAGGATTTCACTCACGCTCGCTTCAGCTACCGGTTGTACCTCGGAAACCCTGGGCAGGAAAAATGCTACCACCAGGATGCGTGCGACCCCTGAAATTAAGAAAATCGTCAGCAAATTATTTCTCAGAACCAGCGGCACATGCGGTGCCAAAATACCGCCCAGAAATGCCCCGAGGGAGACACCGGCGAACATCAGCACATTGTTCAACGCGATATACCTGGTGCGGTTCTCTGCCCGGGTAGCGACCCAGAGGAAAAGACTGACGGCCAGGTTGCAGCCCGCCCAGGCAAAACCGGAAAGCACTTGCACCCCGCAAAGATAGTATGGGCTCTTGCTGACCAGCCATAAAAGGGGTAATAGAGGGATGAACAGCATCGTCACTCTCAGGACTTTAACATTGCCGTTGCGGTCCACGATTTTCCCCCAGAACGGGATACAAAGTAACGTTACCAGCGTCGGTATTGCAGTGGCGATGAAATAAGTCAGGTAGTTGAATTTCAGGTCGCTCAGCATGTAAACCGAGAAAAACGGCGAGGCCATATTCGTGGTGAAAATGAGCAAGGCATTGAAGACGATGAATTTCCCGATATTCGTCGACCCCAAAGTCTTGCTTAATTGCCAGATGCTGGCCTGTTTTGTTTTGGAAGGGACAACCGGCGGCTCCACCATTTGGGATAGATACCATGTAGAAAAGAAGCGCGAAATCGATGCGCCGGCAAAAATCATCGAGAACGCCAGGAAGATGTTATTCGTCAGCAGCTGTAATATTCCGCCCGCGGCAAAAGACAGCAACAGCGCCACCATCGCGCTGATCCTGGTCCTGTAAGAAAAATAACGGCCCCGGACCTGTTCCGGGACCAGGTCCGCCATCATACTGTTCCATGGTGCGTTGCCGATCGAATCAAAGGCGACGCAAAGGGTCACGAATAATATCAGCCACCACACTTGATGGGTATGGAATATAAATGGAATCAGTAAAATAGGCAGCCATATCAGGCTGTGCAGAAAAGCTCCCGCCAGGATGAATCGTTTTCGGCTGCCCGCTCTCTCGGCTAATGTCGGAGCAATGAGCTGCATTAGAATCATGGCTAAATAAGGAATGGCGGTTAAAAACCCGACTTGTGTGGTGGTGGCGTCCATCGCCAGAGCATATGGCGTAATATAGTTCTGTGTCAGCCCGGCCATCGATGAATAACCGGCGGCATCCAGAACACTGCTTTTAAGACTTTTTCTAACCTGTTTTTGCGTTAATCCCGATGGTAATATTTTGGGTTCTTTGGAGGTTGTACTTTCGAGGGTAATGGGATTTCACCTGCCTTGCATACCGTGCTGTAATACCATTCCTATTATAAGACACATCGGTATGGTAATTGCACATTCAAGGCTAAACAAAAAGAGGGGGAGCGGACTTCCCCCTCCTGATTCACAGCACTGACTATTACCGGTGGGCACAGTAGTAATCAATCGCTTTTGTCATAAAAGCCGGCAGGTCTTTGTGATATTTTTTAAATGTTTTGGCGAATTCCGGGTTTTGGCTGTATGCCCGCCCCAGTCCCAGCACCGCTTCATCCGGATAATGGTGGAAATTCTCCAGCCACTGCCGCCACTTCGCGACCTCGGCCTGAACAATTTTACTGTCATATCCTTTGCCCATGTTTTCGGCAATCGTACGGAAAATCCGGTCGCTTTCCGCCTGTACCTCCGCGAACTTTTCCTTGCCCATTTTCATTACCCTGGCTTCACTGTCTTTTAGCGTCTTTTCACCCCAGCGCTGTTTGACCTCTTCACGGTATTTTTCAATCTGTTCGTCACTGAAACCCTGATAATATTCTTTAATTTCCATTAATTTTTCTCCTGTAATATTTTTAATGGTTTTGGCTATAGTGTTCAGCAATTCATCGATGCGTTCCTTCCTTTTCTGTAACAGCGCTTTGTGCGATTGCAGCGCTTCCACCGCGTCAAAATCAGGCCGCGATGTTATTGTTTTTATTTCCTCCAGACTGAAATCCAGCTCACGGAAGAACATTATTTGCTGCAGCTTAGCGATAGATTTTTCACCGTAATGCCGGTATCCATTCGCACCGCGGTATTCCGGTTTCAACAGGCCGATTTCGTCATAATAATGCAAAGTGCGCACACTGGTACCGGCTAGTTGGGCTAACTTCTTTATCGTATAAACCATCTTGTCTAAATCATAAACTATGACGCTACGTCAATGTCAAGGCCTAATTAACGCCTTTTTTAAGTAATTTTACCTGTTTAAAAACCAGACCGGAATAAACTACACTCATGTAGAATCTAAGGTAGATGTTAAAGTAAAGTTAATAAGTATGCATATCGGGGGCCGAGGGGAAAAGGGGTAAACATAGGGCAAGCGAGGGCTTTTGCCCTCGCGCCGCCCATAAAAAAGAATTTCCCTTCCCCGCGGGAAAGGGACTAAAGGGATGGGGCGCTGTAGTTTCATTAACACCGGAAAAACTCTAAATGTAACTTTATTTTGGAGTTTAGCAAACTTATCGCTGATTGCTGATCGCCCGAAGGGACTCAGCATAACATGCTGATCGCTGACCGCTGAAAGCTCTTGCCCCTTACATCTATTTGTCATTAATTGCGCCCCGTGTTAGAATTGTCCACGAATAGAACTATGTCTAAATCAGAATCGGGTTCACCCCAAACATTTCGTATCATCGACGCCAGCCTGAACCGGGCCGCCGAAGGCCTGCGTTTCCTGGAAGACACGGCGCGCTTTGTTTTGAATGATGCCGCGCTCACGGAACAGCTCAAAGCCGTCCGCCATCAAATCATTACCGGCGACTGGCACTTTCATCAAAAGCTGATTCAGTCACGGGACTCGCAGGGGGATATCGGGACGAATATCGAAGTGGAAGGCGGCAAGGATAAAAAGAGCCTCGCTTCGGCCGTTGTGGCCAATTCCCGCCGGGTTCAGGAAGCGCTGCGCACCTTGGAAGAGGTCGCCAAAATCGAGGGCGGAGTTCTCCCCATGAGTTCGGAAAAACTGCAGCAGGCCCGCTTTGCGATGTACACCATCGAGAAAAACCTTCTCTCCCGACTGTTACGGCAGGATAAAACGGAAAAGATTAAAGGCTTATATGCGATTATCGATACCCACTCATTGAGCGGCCGCGACCCGGTGGAAATCACCCGTCAGGTCATCCGCGGCGGGGCGAAAGTAATCCAGTTGCGGGACAAAACAACTAAGAAAAAAGACCTGCTGCCCGTCGCGCAGGCTTTATCCGATCTGTGTAAAGCAAACGGTGCGCTGTTCATCATGAACGACAATCTCGATATCGCGCTGGCCGCAGGGGCTGACGGATTGCACATCGGCCAGGAAGACTTGTCGGTCGCCGCTGCCCGTAAACTGGCGCCGCTCGATATGATTATCGGATGTTCTGTTTATAATGCCGAGCAGGCTAAGCAGGCTGTCGCCGACGGCGCCGATTATGTGGCTGTCGGTGCCATCTTCTCTACTCCAAGCAAAGATACCGTAGTTTTAGGTTTGGAACCTTTGCGGCAGGTTAAACAGGCCGTAACGGTGCCGGTGGTCGCCATCGGCGGGATTAACCAGAACAATTTGACCAAGGTAAAAAAGGCCGGCGCCGATTCAATTGCCGTCATCGGGGCGGTTCTAGGGGCAGATTCCCCGGAAAAAGCCGCCCGCGAACTAATAAATAAATTTGAGGAATAAAATGGGACGATTAACGGAAAATCTGGACGTAATTACCAATAAAATCCGCCAAAGTTTTGAGGCCAAGGATGCCGCCCGTGAAAAAGTGCTGCCGATTTGCCGCGAGGTTATCCGCTTCAGCAGCCTGTCAATCCGGGCTTTGCACCGCGAAGAACTGGACAAATCTCGGGAATTGTTAAATTCCGCGAGAAAGCTGCTTGATGAAGCCGAGGAAGCACTGTCCGACGGCATTGATATCCGCACCGGCTTTCTCCTCGATGCCCAGAAAGAATATGCCGAAGGCAGCATAACCCTGGCGCTGGTCAAAGGCAATCAACTGCCCACTCCGGAAGAACTGCGCATCGATGAAGCGTCTTTCCTGCTCGGTATGGCCGAAGCCGTCGGCGAATTGAGGCGCTATTTACTGGATAAAATGCGCACCGGCGACCTCTCCCGCGGNNTCCGATATGGATGATATCTACAATGAGCTCGTCACGCTGGATTTCCCCGACGCCATCACCCACGGTCTGCGCCGCACCACCGATGCCATGCGCGGCGTGCTGGAAAAAACCCGCAGCGACCTCACCCTCACCATCCGCCAGAAAGCCCTCGAAGATACCCTCAGTAAACCTAAGAGGAAAACGAAGAAAACTTGACAGCATTCCTTCCCTCTTGATATATTTGTATTAATTGAATAAGAAATAAAGGCTACGAACGAAACTAGTAGGTTTCCAGCGGAGCTCAGAGAGCCGGGTGAGGTGTGAGCCGGTGCTAGCGCAAAAATTGAATGGATTCGGGAGCCGCATATGAAAGTCCTTCAGCTGAAGGACAAGTAAGGATTGCCGGAGAGGGCACCGTTAACGAAGCCCGGGGTATCGTTCNNAGATAATTACCGCTGTTATTTGTGGTAATTAATTAGGGTGGCACCGTGAAGCAAAGCCCTTCGCCCCTATAAGCGAAGGGCTTTTTGTTTGCTCAAAATCCTATGTTAGTTTCCTCGCCCCTTGAGGGAGAGGATTAAGGTGAGGGGTAATCCAGCCTTTTCTTTGGTACTCACTTTAACAAAGATAGGAAAATCGACGCAAAGCTAAGGGGGCTAAAATGTACCACCCTGCTCTCGATGAAATAAAAAATACCAAATGGGACGGGAACCTGGTTCCGGTCTACCGCGAAATTGTCGCGGACATGGAAACGCCGGTCTCGGCGTTCCTGAAAATCAACCGCGGCGGTAACTCTTTCCTTCTGGAAAGTGTCGAAGGCGGACAAAAACTGGCGCGCTACAGCTTTATCGGCACTGAACCTTACCGCGATTTGACGGTCAAATCCACGGATCAAACTGATCCGCTGGACATTATTTCTAAAGAACTGCGTAAATATCAGGTTGTCCCGCTGGAAGGCCTGCCGCGTTTTGCCGGCGGCGCCGTCGGTTATCTCAGTTACGAAACGGTCAAACGTTTTGAAAAACTGCCGTCACCCGCCAAAGATTCGCTGAATTTACCCGAAGCCCGCTTCATGTTTGTCGATACGATGCTGGTCTTCGACCATGTCACCCATAAAATCAAAGTATTAAGTCATATTAAACTCAATGGCGACCTCGAAAAAGAATATCAAAAAGCCGTATCTAAAATTGACGACCTCATCTCCCGACTCCAGCAGCCTTATTCAGTTAAAAAAGCTGCACCCGGTAAAGTCGGTCCGAAATCCGCCTCTAAGTTGACCTCCAATACTTCGCGTAAAGCCTTTGAAGCCAACGTCCAAAAAATTAAGGAATATATCACCGCCGGGGAGGCGATTCAGGTCGTTTATTCCCAGCGTTTATCCCGACCCACCGACCTGCCGCCGTTTGAAATCTACCGCGCCCTGCGCACGATTAACCCTTCGCCTTATATGTTTTACCTGGATTACGGCGATTTTCAGATTGTCGGCGCGTCACCCGAAGTGCTGGTCAGAGTTGAAGACGGCAACGTCATGACGAGGCCGTTAGCCGGTTCCCGGCCGCGCGGTAAAACCCCTGCAGAAGACGCCGTGTTGGAACAGGAGCTGCGCAACGACGAAAAAGAACGCGCCGAACACATCATGCTCGTCGATTTGGGGCGCAATGATATTGGGCGGGTCAGCGAAGCCGGCTCTGTCAAAGTCAGTGAGTTGATGGACGTGGAACGCTATTCCCACATTATGCACCTCGTTACTCATGTTCAGGGCAAACTGCGGCCGGATATGGATGCCTTCGATGCTTTACGCGCCTGTTTCCCGGCTGGAACTGTTTCCGGTGCCCCCAAAGTCCGGGCGATGGAAATTATCGCTGAACTGGAACCGGAAAAACGTGGGCCTTACGCCGGCGCCGTCGGTTATTTTTCCTTCTCCGGCAACATGGATATGGCCATCGCCATCCGCACCATGGTCGTCAGCCAGGGCACCGCCTATGTCCAGGCCGGCGCCGGTATTGTCTATGACAGCATCCCGTCCCGCGAATATGAGGAAAGCCTGAATAAAGCGCGGGCCTTGCTTAAAGCCCTGGAACAGGCCGAAATTGAAAACAAATGAAAAAGATTAAAGTTCTTTCTCACTCCTTCACGAGGAGCAACGGAACTAACCATCATATCTTAGTTCCCTCGCCCTTGACGGGAGAGGGCCAGGGTGAGGGTGAAGCATTACCCTCATTAGAGGAGTGCCTATAATGCTCATATTAATCGATAACTACGATAGTTTTACCTACAATCTCTTTCAGTACTTCAGTGAACTGGGCGAGAAAGTAATGGTATTCAGAAATGACAAAACCACGATTGCTGAAATTGAAGCATTGAAACCGGACAAAATTGTGATTTCACCCGGCCCTTCCACGCCCCAAAATGCCGGTATCTCCAACGCCGTCATCAAACATTTCAGCCCCAAAATCCCGATGCTCGGGGTTTGTCTGGGACATGAATGCATTGGATATTGCTATGGGGGTACCGTCGGGCGTGCGCCGGTCATCATGCACGGCAAATCATCGAAAATATTTCACAATAGTCACGGCATCTTCAATGGTATTAACAATCCTTTTTCGGCCGTTCGCTATCATTCCTTGGCCGTCAGTGTGGAAAATCTCCCCACCTGTCTTGAAATCACCGCCTGGACGGAAGACGGCACCATCATGGGGATGCGTCACAAGAAATATCCGCTGCAGGGAGTTCAATTCCACCCCGAATCTTTCATGACCGAACACGGCAAAGAACTGCTGGGTAATTTCCTCCGCGAAGGTAAAGGAGCCAGAAAAAATGATTAAAGAAGCGATTGCGCAGCTGGTTGATGGGCATTCACTGACCATGGATGAAGCCTCGGCGGTCATGGCAGAAATCATGGAAGGCAGCGCCACACCCGCCCAGTTCGGCTCCTTTGTCACCGCNNCTGCGTTTCAGCGGTGAGACCGTGGATGAAATTGCCGGCCTGGCCCGCACCATGAGGTCCAAAGCCCTGCGAGTGCAGATTAATGAACCGGTCGTTGATACCTGCGGCACCGGCGGCGACGCCAGCGGCACGTTTAATATTTCCACTACTGCCGCGTTTATTGTTGCCGCCTGCGGGCTGAAAGTTGCCAAGCACGGCAACCGCGCCATGAGCAGCAGGTGCGGTAGCGCCGATGTGCTTGAAGCATTGGGAGTAAAAATCGACCTTAATCCCGAGCAGGTGCAAAAATGTTTGGAAAAGGTGGGCATCGGTTTCATGCTGGCGCCGGTTTTTCATCCGGCAATGAAATTCGCCGCCGCGCCCCGCAAGGAAGTCGGTATCCGGACGGTATTCAATATTCTCGGTCCGCTGACTAACCCCGCAAGCGCCAAAGCCCAGGTGCTCGGCGTGCCGAAGAAAGACCTGACCGAAAAAATGGCCGCCGTCCTGAAGATGCTGGATTGTCAGCACGCGCTGGT
>PMCB01000074.1:0-9655 GCA_003153955.1 Dehalococcoidia bacterium
CTGGAAATGGCCATCAGCCACTGGATCGGCGCCAAGGTCGAGGAAGAAGGCTCGATTACCGTCCCGGCCCGTCTGCTCACCGAATTTGTCAATTCGCTCCCGGCCGGGGAAAAAGTAGACATGAAGTTAGTCGGCAAAACGCTGGAATTAAGATGCGCCCGATTTGAAGCACGTATCAGCGGCGTCGATGCCGCCGACTTTCCGCCCATACCCAAGGTTGATGAAGGCATCAAAACCAAAGTAGATACCGCAACCTTAAGACAGGCCATCAACCAGGTGGTATTCGCCGCCGCCACCGAAGAATCCCGCCCAGTGCTGACCGGTGTGGATGCGCAATTCGATGGGAATACGGTCACTCTGGCCGCCGCCGACGGTTTCCGCCTGGCAGTTTACCGCATGCCGCTGGCCTCCAACGTTAAAGAAAAAGCGGAGGTCATCATCCCCTCCCGGACTTTGAACGAACTTAACCGGCTGATTGCCGACGACGAAGAAACCGTCGATATCACGGTCAACCCCAATAAAAGCCAGGTGATGTTCCACATGAAGAAAACCCAGCTCGTATCGCAGCTGGTGCAAGGCACGTTCCCCAAGTATTCGCAATTGATTCCGCAGAGCTTCGCCGGTCGCGCCACTGTTTCCGTGGCGGATTTCCTGCGGGCCTGTAAAATGGCGTCTATTTTCGCCCGCGACGGCAGCGGTATCGTGCGCCTGATCATGACCCCGGGCGGCGAACTGGCGCCGGGTAAAATTGTTATTTCCTCCAAATCGGAAGAACTGGGCGAGGATATCGGCGAAATCGATGCCGCCGTAGAAGGTCAGGAAGCCAAAATCGCTTTTAACGGCAAGTACCTGACCGATGTCCTGGGAGTAGTCAAAGAACAGAAAGTTACGCTGGAAACGACCAATCCTTCCAGTCCCGGCGTGATCAAACCGGTCGGCACCGATAGCTATCTCCATGTCGTAATGCCCATGTTTGTTCAATGGTAAGTTTAATATGGAAAAGATAAACAAAAAATCAAAAGTATTTCAGGTGATTAGAAACGGCATTGTCTTTGAGTTACAGTCCGAACCTGAGGGCGGTTATACGATTGTTGTACCGTCGTTGCCGGGTTGTATCTCTTATGGCAACACTTTCGAGCAAGCCATCGAAATGATTAAAGACGCTATGGCCGGATGGCTTGAAGTTGCCCGGAAAGAAGGTATTCCCATTCCCGAACAATTCGAGTCTCTGCAACTGGCAGCTATTTAATAAGATAATGAGCAAAGAGCTTCCGTCTCTAAAACCCAAACAGGTCGTTTCAGCTCTGGAACGTGCGGGTTTTGTGGCTAAGAGGCAAACCGGCAGCCACGTAATTTTCTATAAACCGGATATTCGCCATCCTGTCACGGTTCCGATCCATACATCAACTCTACCAACCGGCACGTTACGGGCTATTATCCGTCAGGCTAACCTCACCGTTGACGAGTTTATTTCTTTACTGTCATAAATCATTCAAAACAAGCGCACAACTTTGAGCTATCTATTTGCCATAGTCCAAGTTACCTCATTCGTGTCTATTTGGCTATAGAAACATACGTTGGGAGCTAATGGCTGCGTAACGGCTCCCCCTCTTTTTGTTCCTGAACTAAGCAGAAAATGCACAGTCGTCAATCGACAAAAATTTACTAAAGTACTACCCTGCCTATTACTAATGGATAAATAAAACAAGTACTATCTGCTGATTCACAGCATCGGCCAAAGGTCTTAGACTATCTATACATAATTAAAAAGAGGGCTCTTCTCAATCGGGAAAAGCCCTTTTGTTTGGACTGCTTACCCGAACAATTGCTCCTGTTTCATAAAAATACGTTCATTTCGTTTTGATATGAAACCAATCGGTTTGTGAGGTGCGCCATGAGTCAAATAACCGAGCTTTTATCTCAGGAACGATATCAGGAACTCTGGCAATTATGCTGCGGTTTCCTCGACCTGAACACCGACCAGTTCATGCAGATACAGGAACAGCTATTACTCGAGCAACTAACCTCACTCCAAAATTGTAAAATGGGCNNGCTGACCACTTATCCCGATTATTGTCCGGAACTGCTGCAAAAGGATGAGGCCGGGTTACCGGCAAAACCGATTACCTGGGTGCAGACATCCGGCAGGTCCGGGGAATATGCCTGCAAATGGGTGCCGGTCAGTCAGCGGTTCTGGGATGAAGCCGGGCTGGACTTTTGCGCCATTGCCATGCTGGGTGGCCTGCAGCGGCAAAGACAAGGTAGCCATTAAAAACGGTTTGCGGCTACTTTATGTGGCCGCTTTGACCCCTTGCTTAACCGGTAACATCGCCCAAAAACTGGGGGAAGATGTCGGTTTTACATTCCTGCCTTCGCTGGACGCAATCACGGAAATGTCATTTGAAGAACGGGTTGAAAAAGGTTTTAACCTGGCGCTGGCCGGGGGCATGGACGGGTTTTTCGGGTTGGGGGGAGTGCTGGTGGAAATCGGGGAAAAGATTAAAAATGGCTCCGGGAAAATGAACCTTTATCAGCTGCTCAAACAGCCCCGGGTAGCCGCGAGGTTCGCGCGCGGCCTAATCAGAGCCAAAAAAGAGAAAAGACATATTTTGCCGAAAGACCTCTGGGATTTGAAAGTAATTGTGTCGATGGGGACGGATAGCCTCGTGTATCAGGATCGAATAAAAGCTTTGTGGGGACGGACGCCGCTTAATGTTTACGGGAACAGTGAAACTACCGTCATCGCCACGCAAACCTGGGATTATCATGACATGGTATTTTTCCCGAATCTTAATTTCCTGGAATTTATCCCCGCGGCAGAACGCATGAAAGGGCAAATGAATCATTTTTATCAGCCTAAAACATTATTGCTCAATGAGGTCAAAGAGCAGGAAGTTTATGAGCTGGTTATTACCAGTTTCCACGGGGGGATTATGGTAAGGTACCGGCTGGGGGAATTGGTCAGGATTACCTCTCTGCGTAACGAGAAGCTGGGCATCTATTTGCCGCAAATGGTCTTCGAGCAGTGGGCAGACGACCTGATCGACCTTGGCTTTATGCGCCTGACGGAACGGGTGATAGGGCAGGCTTTGGAAAACGCGGGGGTTCCGTACCACGGCTGGATGGCGAACAAGGAAATCGCGGCAAACCCCAGACTGCGTTTATATATTGAGATGCAGGACGGCTATGGCGGCAGCGCTAAAGAATTAGCCGCGGCAGTGTACGGAGAAATTAAAAAATTGGACGACGGCCTTTACGTTTATAAAGACCTGGCCAGTCTGGAAAATCTGATTAACTTCAGTCCCATTGAAGTCACGCTGTTAGAAAAAGGTATTTTTAGCGCCTACAAAGAAATGATGCGTCAACAGGGGGCAGACCTCACTGAGTTACGGCCGGCGCATATTAATCCTTCCGAGGAAATACTGGCTAAATTAGGCATCGACTCGCTGGTATCGGAACACAAAGCCCCGGGCGAATGGCAGTTTATCTCCCGGTAAGGGATTAGCGATTCGGTCCGATGGCAGAAATCAGCTGATTTTCAGCTTTAACGAATCCATTGTAAGTACCAGGGGTATGAAAACTTTAATCAGGTACGGGTCGAACTGAACCCCCGCCCCGTTCTCTAATTCTTTGATTGCGTCTTTTAGAGAAAGTGCGGCACGGTACGGTCTTTTCGAGGTCATCGCATCGAAAGCATCCGCTATCGCCAAAATACGCGCATCGAGCGGGATCATTTCTCCTTTCAAACCTGACGGGTAACCGGTGCCGTCCCACCTCTCGTGATGATGCAGTATAGCCGGCAGACAAGGGGTCAAACTCTGCACATGGGCTACGATATTTCGGGACAGCAGGGGGGTGTGTTTTGATTATCTCGAATTCCTGGGCATTCAACGCCCCGGGATTGTTGAGTATTCCATCCAAAATACCGATCTTACCTATGTCATGCAGTAAAGCCGCATGACTGACAATGCTGACTTTCTGGGCCGAATAATTTATTGCTTCGGAGAGGGCGACAGCATAGCTTCTGACCTTGCGCGAATGACCGTAAATATAAGAATCTCTCGCCTCAATCGTCGCGGCAAGGGCATGAATCGTATTCAAGCTCTCTTTCTCGTCGGCCCTGTTTTCTGATGTCTTGGCCGTCGGGGGTACAACCTGAGAAATGATGCAGGTCCGGTTTCCCCCGGTTCTCTTGGCGTGGTACAGCGCCGTATCGGCCGCGGTTACAATCTCGCCAGACAGAACGCCGTCATTAGGCCATGACGCCAGCCCGAAACTTAGATTAACCAGGCCGCCGGCGCTTTCTGAAATCGCTGTCCGGGCGCGTTCGGCGGCAGTATAAGCATTATCAATATCGGTGTTGGCCATGATAATCGCGAACTCGTCGCCGCCGTAACGGAAAGTAAAATCTATTTTTCGCATCTCATTTTTTAACGACTGCCCCACCTGTTTTAACAATTTATCGCCGGCAGGGTGGCCGAATGTGTCGTTATAACTCTTCAGGTTATCGACATCGATGAGCGCCAGTGTAAAGGAGCTGCCAAAACGGGAATGGCGATGTATCTCCATTGACAACGTTTCATCAAAATGGCGGCGGTTGAACAGATTGGTAAGTTCATCGATACGCGCCCTTTGTTCCGCTTTGGCATATAGCTGCGCGTTATCCAGCGAAAACGCGATCTGGGAGGTCAAATGCTCCAGCAGATTTACCTGCTCTCGGGAATATGCCTTCGGCCGTTTACATCCGATAATCAGGCTGCCGATGCCGGTCCCTTTCACAATCAGCGGCAAATAAATTATCGAGTGGATTCCGTGTTTCCGGTATTCATCATCGGCGCTGAATTTCCGGTCTTTGGACAAATCTTCCTCTAGCAGGCTCCTTTTGTTGTTGACCACCCATGCAGTAGCGGTTCCTTTGAGTGTAATCCTGTCCCCGATCTGCCAGGGCGACCCGACCTCGGTGGTTAAAACCGAAAACCATAATTCCTCGCAGTCAATCAAAGCAATCGTGGCGAAATCGATATCGATTGTCTCTCTCATACCGTCGATGAAAGTATCGTAGACATCCTGGATATTCAAACTGGAAGCCATGACCACACTCAGCCGGTTCAGGAAATCGAGTTCCCTTTCACGTTTTATCAGCTCTTCCTGGTAATATCCCTTTTCCAGGCTGATATCCGCCTGACTGGCAATGCTCTCGACCAGGTTAATGTCGTCCAGAGAGTATTTGCCGGTCCGTTTTTTACCCAGCGCCAGGAAACCCACCAGTTTTTCACGGCTGACCAATGGAAAAAAGAGGTCGATTCCAAGATTCAATATCTGATTCCGTTCATCATCCCAGATGCCCCGGAATTCGGGGTCGATATCCAAAGTGTCCCTGGTCAGATATTCCCGCTTCAACCGTGTAATAATGGGACTATTTTTTCTAATCTTCAATTCGGGCTTAGGTTCTGAGGAGGGTTCGTAAAATGCCGCTTCAAAATCGCCGGTGACATTGGAAGGAACCAGCATATAGGCCGTACGGCAATCCAGCGCCTTCGTCAGCGGCGGCAACAAGCCCTGGCTCAATTCCTGCAGGTTGAACACACTGCTGATCCGGTTCATGATAAAATTAACCAGGTCGTGCCTGATCTGATATCTCTCACGGTCGAACAGCTGCTCAAATTTGCCGATAATGACAGGCCGCAGCCGATTGATTAAAAACATCACCGCCAACCCTGCAACGACCGAAAGCGCTATCGCTTTGGCGCTAAAACTAACGTTGAAAACATGCAGCAGCAGAAAAATCGCCGAAAGGTATACCGCAACACCGATTACGGACAAAGCGATAATTCCTAATGCACGCCGGATAATTACATTAATGCTGACCAGGTCATGCTCGAGGATGGCGTAAGTCAAAATGACCGCGGCAAACAATCCGCCTAAATGACTGATTGGAAAATTGCGGGCCAGCGGGGTAATCCCGATAAAACCGAAAACGAATAATAAAACAATGGAAACCACCAGATACGCAACTTTGTTGCGTTCCTCAAGGTTTACCAGTGTCCGCAGTTTCTTCACCAGTGTGTAAGTACCTAAACAGCCGATGACTAACACCGGTATAACGTAAAAGAAGAACCACCAGCTGTAAACCGGGCTGACCAAACCGGCATTGTAGATTATCGCTGTGGGGGCGAGCCCAAGCAAAGCCAATGCTACCAGCACGGCCAGCGCGCCGTAACCGAATTTGGCCCCGATTCCGCCGGAAAGCCCCAGGAAAGAACGGATGAAACAATAATATTGAACTACCCACCACGCCGAGGCAATAATGACCATCCGGAAAAGAATCAACTCTTTGCCGGGGAACAGGTCGCTGCGCAGGAAATAATCGCTCAAACTCCAGGCAGCGGCCGCAAACAGATATAAAATGAAAAGTTTATGCTGTTTCTGCAGCGGCCGGTTAAATGCAACCATACACAGCAATATCAAATACAGCATTAATACGATTAGCGGCAACAAATAATTCATCATAATCTAAAAATTATACCTGCCCAATCTATGTTGGCACATTCAATCTGAACTTGGAAGGGATATAGTTCTAGAACAATGTTCTATGGCGGGATGGGAATGCTGTTTTATGCGGTTATCAAAGACAAAACAAGATGTTATCAGAACCGTTTTTTACAAAAAGTTAAAACTAACTTAATCTAACCTTAACCAAAAACAGAGAAGAAAATGATATTGTGATAGTAGAAGTGCAGCGGTTGCCACCTGCGGTTGAAAACAAAGCTTACAAAGCGATTACTGCGGGTGATGCGAAAGCCTCTCGGAAACATCGAGGGGTTTTCTGTTTTTTATCCCGGGGATTATTTGGCAGCCCGTCTTTAGCCGATTTTGAAGCACCGCATCGAGACGGAAGCGTTTTGAAAGCCTTCGTGGGTAAATGACAAGGCGTCGTCTTTTCCCTGCAGCGCAATGGCGAATATCATCGGCAGGTAATGGTCCAGGGTTGGCACGGAAAGCGCGGCAGCCCGGTTCAAGTTCTGACAATCGAGCAACTCGTTGTGATTTCTATCCAGCAGTGCCCGCTTTGTTTTTTCATCAAATTCGACGGCCCATTCGTAAGGTTCCGCATCCGTATTTTCAAAATCCGCTAACCTGAGGTTGTGCACAATATTACCGCTGCCGATTATCATTATGTTCTTTTCCCGCAGGAAATAAAGTTGTTTGGCAAGATCATAATAATACCGCAGGGTTTTGCGGTTCCAATCGTTGTAAGGGGAGTAATCCAAGCTCATTTCTATTACAGGGATGTCCGCTTTGGGATAAATGTGTTGTAAAATCATCCATGATGCATGGTCCAGTCCCCAATCCATGCTGCACTTAACCGCCGGGTTTTTCACCGTTTCAGTAATCAAACGCGCATCCGCCGGAGAACCCGGGCTGGGATAATTGATGCGGTACAATTCCTCGGGAAAGCCGCCGAAATCATGGATGGTTTTCGGTTTCCCCTCACAGGTCACAAAAGTACCTTCGGTTAACCAGTGCGCCGAGACCACCAGAATAGCGGCCGGTTTGGGCAGGTCTTTCCCCAGTTTAACCAGGCTGCGCGTAAAATAATTATCGGAAATAATGTTCATCGGCGAACCGTGTCCGATAAACAAAACGGGCATTTTCATCATGACATCGTCCTCCGAAAAAACTCACAATCCCTTTTTGGAGGCTGTCCGAAAATGGTTCTTTATGACGGTAAATATGGATTCCCGCTTTCGCGGGAATGACAAACCCGGAAAAACAGATTCAAGCTTTGCTTGAATCTGTTTTTTTTCATTGTCATTGTCGGGCTTGACCCGATAATCCAGAGATTTCGGACATGCACAGAATTTCCTCAAAAACCAATTACTTCATTAACTTCTGTCATTTTTTCAGCAGATTATTTAGCGGCAATCACCTCTTCCACCCATTGCATCGCCGCCAGCATTGTCGGGAAACCAGCGATTGTTGTGGACAAAAGGACAACTTGTCGGATCTCATCCGGGCTTACGCCGTCTTCCAGCGCGCGCCTCGCTAATTTCTGCACGTTACCTTCGTGGCCCAATGCCGTCGCCACACCCAGTTTTATCAAATGCTGCGTTTTCTCGTCGATGGGGCCTGCCTTGGCACACTCTGCCCCCAACTGGTCGAAACTCCTGGCGACACCCGGATACCGTTTCTTGAATTCGGTAAAGTATTTCGGTGAATACTTCATGGGCAGCCTCCTTTTACGAATAAATTCTACAAGATGTAGTCCTATTATGGCACTAAAACAACCTTAATGGAATCATCGCCTTTCCCGGCAATTTCAAAGCCCTTTTTAAGGTCTTCCAACGCTAATTTGTGCGTCACGACACCTTTTCCGGAAACCCGCCCGTTCGCCATCCGTTCCAGCACCGGCTGGTAGCAGTACGGCCCCAGGTGTGAACCGTGGATGTTGAGTTCCTTTGCATCGCCGATGATTGTCCAGTTGACGGTAACGGGGTCCATAAAGAACCCAAACTCTACGAAAGTGCCCAGTCTTCGGATCATGTCCAGACCCTGTTCGACGCTTTTCGGGAACCCGGTGGCTTCGATGTAAACGTCGCAGCCGAGCCCTCCTTGAATATATAGGTTTCAACCGTTAATTATCGAGAATTATAACACAATGATTTAAAATCAAACGAAAGAACTCCGCCCGGCAAACCTGCCAAAACGGGCCAGTATTGATTTCCATGCTGAACCGTTGTACTATTTATAACATTATGAATAGTAATATTCCTCAACATGTCGCAATCATTCCCGATGGTAATCGCCGTTGGGCCAGAAAACATGGTTTACCCCGCCTCCGCGGGCATGAAGTCGGCGCCGAACGCATGTTTCAAACTATTGAACATCTGATGAATTCGGGCGTCCGGTTTGTCACCGTATGGGGGTTTTCCACAGATAACTGGAAAAGACAGGAAGATGAAATATCCAGCCTTTTCCGATTAGTGGATATCTGGATCAGGAAAAATGCCGACTGGGCACAGGAACATAAAATCCAGTTGAGATACATCGGACGGTTGCAGGAACTTCCTTTGAACCTGCAGGAAGTGATTCAAAAGGCGGTTACCCTCACGGAAAATAACGACCGGCTGGTTCTCAATCTGGCCTTCAATTACTCAGGCAGGACAGAAATCATCGACGCGGTGAATAAACTGCTGGCGGAACATCCGGCAAATCCTGTCGATGAGAAAATTTTCAGTCACCACCTGTATACCGGAGGTGTACCGGATGTCGATCTAGTCATCAGGACCGCCGGGGAATTCAGAATATCCAACTTCATGCTGTGGCAGACTGCCTACGCCGAATTTTACTTCTCACCTGTTTGGTGGCCGGATTTCGATATCGCAGAAGTGGACAAAGCCCTTGCCGCCTACAGCAAACGGGAACGGAGACTGGGTGGAGATGGGTAAATATCCGCGGTTCGTTGTAAATTCTTAGCTTTGAACGGGAAAAAGGAGAATATCGTGATAAAATCCGTCTTCATGTTGAACTCAACCGATTTACCCAACGAACTGCCCGGTTTTGAAAGATGGCTGCTGCGCTATCATGCCCCCGAGGTCATGGCTAAAGACATCGGGCAGCAAATCCGTTTTATCAGCTACCGCCCGATTCCCGT
>PMCB01000074.1:9668-15615 GCA_003153955.1 Dehalococcoidia bacterium
CCGGCACAATTTTCCGGGTCGGGCTCAGCTGTTACACCCCGGCCCCGGATATTTTCAAGGGCGGCGATTATACCGCCGATGAGAAATCAATCATCCGATGGTATCAGGTTACTAAATACCCGAAAGGGGTTTCGCTGGAAGAAGGCGAAGACTGGTTCCTCAATGTCCACACCAAAGAAGTACTGCGGCAGCCCGGACTCACCGCTTATTTCAGTTCCCGCGCATGTACCATGCCGGGGCGGTATCCGGTGGAATGGGTGCGGGTGACGGAACAGTGGTACGAGGATTTCAACGGCTGGAAGAAGTCGGTTATCGATTCCCCGCCGAAGTATACCAAGCCGCCATGGGCAAAATGGGATAAATACCCGTTTCTCGAACCATACGTCGATTTTACCAGCACTTTCATTCTGGAACGGCCCGACCACGATTACCTGCGGGACGCCAGGCCTTATCCCGGGTGAGATATACTGTAAGATGCATCTGGATAAAATTGAAAATTTACTGAAAAAGAACCTCAATAAGAAACATTAGGCATATTCATGATTGGTGTTTTTCACACCGCTTATTCTCATCTTACTTAACAGTCATAGTACTAAATGTCACATCGGGCGGCCTTTCTTTTTAGCCGTGAATATGTAATAATACTGTCAAACCGATATCAATTAAGGATATTCATCATGCAGGTCGAAGAAAACCTTTATGCGCTTCTGGGCATCGCGCCCAATGCCACTGAAAAAGAGATTAATGCAGCCTATAGAAAAATGGCTTTTGTTTTCCATCCTGACCGGAACATGGGAAATCCTGAATCCGATCAGATGATGCGAGAATTAAACGAGGCTTATGCTATTCTCTCCAACCCGGCAAGACGGAAAGAATACGACCTGCCATTGGGATATCACGCGGTCACTGCAAAATTCAAAGCGGGCTTTAAAGTGAAAATTAACGCTCATTCCAGCTCACCGTACCGAAACCATATCGGCGTGGTAGATCAAGAACCTGTAAAAGATACTTTCCGCTTCTGGTATATGGTCCGGTTCGAATCTAAAGATTTCTCCACTATTAACCGTTTCGCGGAAGAAGAACTCACTAAAACAGATTAAGCGACAAATGGGCAAATAAAACACAAAAGGCGTCTGGAACGAAAATCCGGCGCCTTTTTAATCATTCAATGAAGGAAAGCCCTTTGCGCAAATCAGATTCACTTTACAATCTGACATTACGGGTATATTATTCGTGCTGATTTAAAAATATTAGTAATCGGGAGTCAAATCGATGAAACTGACAGAGCTGAAGAAAAAATTACAGGGAGTCGTAATTGTGAATGCAACGCCGTTCAACCGGGACGGCAGCCTGGATATGGATGGTCTTCGGGCTAATTTGCGCTGGCTGCTAAAACGGATAGAAGGGAAAGATTTCATATTCAACCCGCTGGGCAGCACGGGGGAATTTTATGCTATGTCCGATGATGAATGCAAAGCCGTGATAAAGGCAACAGTTGAAGAAGTAAATGGCAAATTGCCTGTCTTCGCCGGCGCGGGCAGGCCCGGCACGATGGAAACAGTTAAAATGTGTAAATATGCCGAATCGGTGGGCGCGGACGGCGTGCAGGTGATTCTGCCTTATTACTTTACAGCTACCGAAGAAGGCGCATATCTGCATTATAAAACCATCGCTGAAAGCCTCAAAATTGCCGTGATGGTTTATAATAACCCGGGGCCGTCCGGCTCCTGGATCAGACCGGAACTGATGGCTAAAATTGCCAAAATACCAAATATCATCGCTTGTAAGGAAAATACGCCAAATCTGACCCTATATGTTCAAATGCAAAAAGCGGTTGACCCCAAAGATATGGCCTTTTTCTGCGGGCTCGGGGAACAAATGTATACCTGGGGGGCGAAATACGGATATGCGGGAGTAGTAAGTTCCAACGCAAATTTGATGCCGGAGTGGACTTATTCTCTATACCTGGCTGCTAAAGCCAATGACTTTGCGGAAATGGATGCCTTGATGAAAAAGATGGCTCCCTTCAACGATTTCTTTAACCGGCTGACAGCAACCAGGGCTCATATCGGAGTTTATAATAACCCGGCGCTGATGTATTTGCCTACCGTGAAAGCGGCGATGGATATTATCGGGCTTAAAGGCGGCGAATTGAGATTGCCGATTACAGGACTGACAAGTGCCGAAAAGACCGAATTGGCCGGTATTTTAAAGACACTGAAAATCAGCGGCTAAATCGAGGATATTGTCCTACGGTTTTACTTTTTAGGATTTTAGTCGCGGCTGTTTTTTCTTGAGCATCGTGCCGCCCAAATCATAGGGCATCGCCTCATTAATGAGCACCGGCAGCATTTGTCCGGCGGGGATTTTACTTTTAACCAGTACCAGCCCGTCAATTTCCGGTGCGTCGCGGTAACTGCGCCCGATTGAGACGCCCTGCCCGTAACCCTCGAATAGCACATTTAGCGTTCGGCCGATAAAAGTTTTGTTGATTTCCATGGAGATTTTTTGCTGTTTTTCCATCAGGCGGTTGAAACGTTCTTTTTTAACTTCCGCCGGCACAGTATCGCCCAGCGGTTCGCAGGGGGTGCCTGACTCAAAAGAATATTCGAAAGCCCCGACTCTATCGAAACGCAATTCTTCAATAAAATCGAGCAAAGTCTGAAACTCTGCTTCGGTCTCGCCGGGATAACCGACAATGAAAGTGGTGCGCAGCGCCAAATCCGGGATGGCCTTACGCATTTTTTCTACCGTCTTGTTTACCCAACTAACATTTGTCGGGCGCTGCATCCGCCGTAAAACCGCCGGATGGGCATGCTGCAGGGGCATATCGAGATAATGCACCACTTGTTTTTCAGTCGCAATAACCTCAATTAACTGATCGGTCACGAAGCCGGGATAAGAATACATCACCCGTATCCAATCAATATCAGGGGCCGCTGCAGTCAATTTTTTCAACAGTTTGGCCAGCCCGTTTTTCAATCCTAAATCATAGCCGTAATCAGTGGTATCCTGAGCGATGAGGGTAATCTCGCGGATGCCCTTATCCTGCAAAATTCGCGCTTCGGCTAAAATCGATTCTTCCGGGCGGCTGACAGTGGTGCCTTTAATCAAAGGAATGGCGCAGAAAGCACAGGGGCGGCGGCAGCCATCGGCGATTTTCAGATAAGCGCTGACCCCCTGTATTGAGACACGTAACGCTCCTTGCTCGTCGCTGCCGACAGCGGCGGCATCCGGTAACTGATAACGCGGGTTTGGCGAATTGACCCGCTGTAGATTGGCTACAACGTCTGTAATGTCCATCCAGCGCCGTGTCCCGATAATGCCGTCGATACCTGGAAGTTCCCGGGCAACATCGGCGCCGTAACGCTGCGTCAGGCAGCCGGCGGCTATCAGTTTCTGACCGCTTTTCTTTTTCTTGGCTAATTCCGCCAGCACATTGTGGGATTCTTCTTTGGCAGTAGCGATAAAACCGCAGGTGTTGACGATTAAAATGCCGGCTTTATCCGGGTCGGCAGTACTTTTATAACCGGATTTTGTCAGCAACTGTGCCATCGAATCGGAGTCGACGGTATTTTTGGCGCAGCCGAGGGAAACAATATGAAAAGTATTTTTATTGATTGTCATGGAACCGCTTCACGTTATTCTCTATCTTAACTATAACGGACAGCGGCATGTATGTCGATAAACCCATTCAAGGCAGCCGCTATTTATTTTGCCAGCTGCACGTAGCGTCGCACTGAAAGCGGGATAAAGACCAGCATCAAACCGGCATCCCAGACCAGGATTTGCCATAAATATTTCGTCAGGCTGGCGCCGCCCGCCGCCGGATTCGAGCCCAGGAATAACGCCCTGATCACCCCGGCCATTGAAGTTACCGGATTAACGTTGGCAAAGTACTGCAGCCAGTGCGGCATCGTGGCTATGGGGACATACAAAGAGCTGGCAAAAACCAGGGGAAAGACCCAAACAAAGCCCGCAACCTGGGCTGTTTCCTGGTTCTTCACCGATATCCCGATAAATACACCGATCCATGTCAGCGCCACCCCGAAAAGAATCACCAGTAAAACCGCCATGATTGCCGGTACCAGACCATTTCCAAACCTGAATCCGGCCGCCAGACCGACTCCAATCATTAGTAATATCAACACCGCATAGCGGATTCCGTCGGCAATCACCCTGCCCGTCAGAAAAGCCGGCCGTGCCATCGGCAATGAACGGAAACGATCAATTAAGCCTTTGGACAAATCTTCGGCAATACCGACACTGGTTTGTGTCGAACCGAACACGACAGTCTGTGCCAGGAATCCGGGCAAGAAATACTGGATATAAGGTATGCCGCCTTTTTGAATCGCGCCGCCGAAAACATAATTGAATAACAGCAGCAGCACCACGTTCAGCATGGCGTTGAAAACCAGCAATTGCGGCAGACGGATGTATCTGGTAACATTGCGCCTGGTCATCACCATGATATCGGAGATTGCTGCAGACATTTTTTCCATGGAATTTCTTCTCACCTACTTCGTTTTTTTCGCGTCGACAGCAGTAACATTCTCAGCCGCGTGGCCGGTAATTGCCAGAAAGACATCGTCCAGAGTAGGCTGAGTTAGTGCCAATTCCGCCAGTTGGATGCCGCTCGCATCCAGCCGCCGTACCACGTCTGATAAAATGGCTGTGCCGCCGTCCGCCGGTAAGCTGATATCGCCTGTTTCCGAATTACTATTCATCTGGTCTTTGCTGAGTTCCCGCAGCAAATCTAATGCCTGTCTGGTTTGATTCGGGTCCGCCAGTTTCAATTTGACGCGCGTTTCTCCGCCGCAGCATCCTTTCAACTCTGCAGGTGTGCCGACCCGGATAATGTGACCGTTGTCCATGATGGCGATTTTATCTGCCAGACGGTCAGCTTCTTCCAGATATTGGGTCGTTAAAAATACAGTGTGGCAATCTTTGGTCAGTTTGCCAATAACGTCCCACAACCCGAAACGGCTGCGCGGGTCCAGGCCGGTGGTGGGTTCATCCAGAAAGAGGATTTTTGGTTCAGCCACGAGTGTGGCCGCTAAATCCAGGCGGCGCCGCATACCGCCGGAATAAGTTTTTACCCTTCTATTGCCGGCATCAGCCAGATCGAAGGTGATCAATAATTCACCCGCCCTGGTCCGTGATTTATTGTTACCCAGATGATAGAGCTGCCCGATCATTTCCAGGTTTTCTTTGCCGGTTAAATCTTCATCCACCGCGGGATATTGCCCTGCCAACCCGATAATCGGACGGATTGAGGCAGCGTTCTTCCTGATGTCAAAACCACCTACACTGGCAGTACCGCCATCCGGGATCAGCAGTGTGGTTAAAATACGGATCAGCGTCGTTTTACCGGAACCGTTCGGGCCCAGTAAGGCAAAAACAATACCTTCCCCGACGTTCAGGCTGATATTATCCAGCGCTTGAATCTTTCCGAAATGCTTACTGATTCCCTCAATAATTATCGCATCCTGGCTACAATCTGATTTAGCGGGATTGACTTTTAAATTACTGGTCAAAATAATTCTCCAACACCGGAATAAGCCTAATTGACATTATGTTAAAAGCTTCAGAAAATTCCGGAAATAACTTTTGTCACAATAAAACATATTTAATTTCATATAATAAAAACACAACAGAGAACGAGTCATAATCATGATCTCGTTCTCTGTGTGAAGTATGCCTTTAATTAAAATTTATTTTGACTTGCTCTGCCGCCCGCGCATCATAAACAAAACGACGACAATAATAACCAGGACGATTGCTAAGTACAACCACCAGAATTTCATATTTTACTCCTACATATTATTTTTCGACAATTCTTGTGCAGTTAACAAACACAAAAATTGCATCGGATATAAGTATATTCGTATGCGAATACTCTTGTCAAGGCTGATATTTTAGTATGTTAATGTTCTAGGATATTGTC
>PMCB01000118.1 GCA_003153955.1 Dehalococcoidia bacterium
GTTGCGATGGAACCAGGTTCGTACAAACCGTCGGCTTCATTCAACGCCATGGTCATTATCATTTTTCCGGCGGCAATCTGAGGTAAATAGGCAGCTTTTTGTTTATCGCTCCCGTTTTCCAGTATCGTTAAAGCTGCCAGCACAACAGTTGCGAAGAACGGACCCGGCAGGCAGGCCCGTCCCATCTCTTCCAATAATACCGCCAGGTCGATAAATTCCATCCCGAAGCCGCCGTACAGGTCCGGAATCGCCAGTCCCAGCCAGCCTAATTCCGCCATTTCCTGCCATAAAACCAGGGAATACCCCTTCTCATCAGCCGCCATCTGCCGGACGTATGATTTGGGGCATTTATCCGTGAGAAAATCCCGCGCCGATTTCCGCACCATCGCCTGTTCTTCAGAGAGTGTAAAATCCATTTATTATCCCTAATGAATGATCAATTTAAGTTATAGCAGGCATTCCCAAACCCCGCGCCGCTACAATCCCTTTCAAAATCTCATTGGTTCCCGCCTGCAGACTATATCCTTTGGAAGCGAGGAAAGAATGCGGCGCCATCCCGATTAGCGGCGCATATTCGGATTCTTTCCATAATTGTCCGTAAAGTCCCAGGATATCGGTGGCAACACTCGCCAAGTGTTGTTCCCAGGTCGTACAAAAAGGTTTGGCGATTGCCGCCTCGACATTCGGCGCCTTGCCCTTTTCCATCACCTGCACCACCCTGTAAAGCAGCATCCGCCCCACTTCAAATTCAACCTCCAGCTGTGCCAGTCGACTGCGAACAAGAGGGTCTTCATAAACCGGTTTGCCGTGCCGTCTGGTTTCTTTACAGAATTTGATCAAGGCCTCAAAAAGCGGATAGTTACCCATTAGCCGTTCCATGCCGGAACGTTCGTAATCCAGCTGGTTCAGAATCTGATAGAAACCGCAGTTTTTCTCCCCGATCAGGTATTTTTTCGGGACGTGTACATCGTCAAAAAAAACCTCGCCCCAAGCTTCGCTGCCGGTGATGTCAATAATAGGACGAATCGTGATGCCAGGTAACTTGCAATCGATGATGAATTCGCTGATGCCTTTCTGTTTCGGGGCTGCCGGGTCGGTGCGCGCCACCAGGTAAATATGCGTCATGTACCGGGCGCAGCTGGTCCACATTTTCTGCCCGTTGATGACGTAAAAATCGCCGTCTTCCACAGCTTTGGTTTTCAGGGCCGCCAGGTCGGAACCGGCCTCCGGCTCGCTCATCCCCAGCCCGATGCAGACCTCACCCCGCAGGATTTTTGGCAGCAGTTCCTGTTTTTGTTCTTCTGTGCCGTAAGTATAAATCGCACGCCCGATTTGCCGTTCGGCAAACCAGTGGCAGGCCGCCGGCGCGCCGTAACGCAGCATTTCTTCGGTCAAAATCAGCCGGTCAACCTGACTTCTGCCCAAACCGCCGTATTCTTTCGGCCAGGTGATACCGAGCCAGCCTTTTGCGGCTACTTTTTTGGTAAATTCCCAGGAAAAACCCTGTATCCAAGCGTCGCACATCGGCCGGAAGGTGCCTTTCTTTATTTCATCTTCGAGGAAACTGCGCACTTCCTGCCTGAATGCTTCCTGCTCCGGGGTAAATGTAAAATCCATAATTACAACCAAAATAACAATATCAGGAAAATGAAAGGTGGGATTGAGGTGAGGGATATTATCATTTGCCCTCATCTTTAAATTCATGAACTCAGGTAAGGGCGGGTTTTTAACCCGCCCGCCCAATCACAGTATTATTGCTTTGGTGATTTCTTTTAAACCACTAAACAGGTTACCGTTCTGGTGATACCGGTAATCGGATGAATATGCTGGGTAACTAAATCGCCGATTTCATTCAGGGTAGCCAGTTCTACAATCGCAATCACATCATAGGGACCGGTAACCGTTTCCACTGATTTCATTCCCTTCAGGCGGCCCAAACCGGTAACTACCTCTTTGGTTCTGCCCACTGTGCACTCAATCAGAATGTAAGCTCTAGCTGCGTTTGCCATGGTAATTTACCTCCCTATCATATTTTTTGTTACTAAATTGAAATGCAACTGCAAGTATTTCCCATTATATCCCAAAGAGCGCCCGATTTCACTAATAATTTTTACGTGTTTGTTCCCGGGTTTTGTTATTTAGGTGCATTAAGTGCAATATTTCAGGGGAAATAATATCCGGTCAGCCCGCTGCCGCAATCTATTGACAATGCCTGCTGTTATCCTTATAATTCTCTCATATACGATGTTATGATCCCAAGAAGGATTATCATGACCAAAATAACAAAGAAAAAAGTAATTCAGACTATTCTAACTTTTGTTGTTATCGAATTTATTTCATTAATTATATGGATGAAATTATTCCATTTTTCAAAACAAATGGCATTCTTTGTTGTCACACTTCCGCTGATTTGCTTCAGTGCTTTTATTTCTTTATTACGTAATAAAAGTAATAATTGACTTAATAAATATCCTTCCCTCAGAAAAGCATTCTGGCCGTTTTATCAAAATATCCGGGCCAATTATCCCCAACCTTGCAGTGAGACTGCTGCTCACCTTATAATATCTGTATTCCTTTTATCTTGCGATAATCTCCCGGGAACTATGGAGGGATGTATTGGAATACTTTTTAACCGAACAGCAAAAGACACTGAAAAGCCTGGCCCACCGGATCGCTGAGGAAAGAATTTTACCGGTCCGCGCCGAGCTTGATGAAAAAGAACAATTCCCCAAAGAAATCCTGAAAGAACTGGCGGATAGCGACCTGTTCCGCATTTTTATCCCCGAAAAATATGACGGATTGGGCGGCGGCACGCTTGATTTATGCCTTGTTGTCGAGGAATTAAGCCGCGTCTGCAGCGCCGTGGCCGTTTCTTTCGCCGCCACCGCGCTGGGGGCTTATGCCATTATCCTCTACGGCAGCGAGGAACAGAAACAAAAATACTTGCCCCAGATTGCCTCAGGGAAAATCGCCGCTTTCGGTTTAACCGAATCTAATGCCGGCAGCGATGCCAGTGGAATTCAAACTACTGCCGTGAAAACTCCTGAGGGCTACATTCTCAACGGCACCAAACAGTTCATCACCAACGGCGGCGAAGCCGATATTTATACCATTGTCGCTTTAACTGATAAAACCAAGGGGCCCCGCGGCGCCAGCGCCTTCATCGTCGAAAAAGACGCCCCCGGTTTCACCTTCGGCAAAAAGGAAAAGAAAATCGGTATCCGCGCTTCCGCCACCCGGGAATTGGTTTTCCGTAATTGCCTTGTGCCTGCCGAAAACCTCATCAGCCGGGAAGGCATGGGTTTTATCGTCACCATGAAAGTCCTGGATAATTCGCGCCCCGGCATCAGCGCCCAGGCATTGGGTATCGCTCAGGGCGCCATGGAAGCCGCCGTCGGCTACACCAGCCAGCGTATTCAGTTCGGGCAGCCCCTGATTTCCCTGCCCGTCGTCCAGTATAAACTGGCCGAAATGGCCTTGCAGGTCGAAGCCGCCCGTGCGCTCGTCTATGCCGTTGCCAAAACAATCGACAGCGGTGTGAAGAGCTTCACCGAAGAATCGGCGATGGCCAAGGTCTTTGCCTCCGATGTCGCCATGAAGGTTACCGTCGATGCCGTCCAGGTTTGCGGCGGCGCCGGTTACATGCGCGATTATCCCCTCGAAAAAATGATGCGCGATGCTAAAATCACCCAGATTTATGAAGGCAGCAATGAAGTCCTGCATAACGCCATCGCGATTGAATTACGCAAACGGAAAGGCAAACGCGAATGAATGTTATCGTCTGTCTGAAACAGGTACCCGGCACCACCGAAGTCAAAATCGACCCCAATACCAACACCCTCATCAGGCAGGGTATTAAAGCTATTGTTAATCCTTTTGACAGCTATGCGCTGGAAGAGGGCGTCCGCCTCAAAGAGAAGCACGGCGGCAAAGTCACCGCCATCAGCATGGGGCCTCCGCAGGCCGCGGACATGCTTAAAGATGCCATCAGCGTCGGCGCCGATGAAGCTGTTTTATTGAGCGACATGGCTTTTGCCGGTTCGGATACGCTGGCCACAGCGGCTGCCTTGGGCAAAGCCGTTGAAAAAATTAAAAACTATGACCTGATTATCTGCGGCCGGCAAACCATTGACGGCGATACCGGGCAGGTCGGGCCGGAGCTCGCCGAAAATTTGGGTATCCCTTTCATTGCCTACGTCAGCAAGATCGAGGAAATCGGTAACGGTAAAATCCGAGTGCAGCGGGCGGTAGAAGACGGACATGAAACAATTGAAGCATCATTACCGGCCGTCATCACTGTGGCTAAAGAAATCAATGTGCCGCGTATGCCTTCCTTGCGGGGACTTTCTAAATCAAAATCGGCGCAAATCCCCACCTGGACCGCCAATGACATCGACGCCCCCAAAGAAACAATCGGCCAGGCCGGTTCCGGTACCTGGGTCGTGAAAGTATTTTATCCTCAGCGCATCCAGCACGCGGAAATGCTCAAGGGAGAACCGGAAGTGCAGGCCAAAGCCTTGATTGAAAAATTAAAAGAAGCCAAAATGATTTAGTGATAATCTGAAAAGTGATACATACCCTCACCCTGTCCCTCTCCCATCGAAAGGGAGAGGGAACTAAAATTCGGGGTTAGTTCTCTCGCCACGTGTGGGAGAGAATTAGAGAGAGGGGAAATATCCTTCAGACTTAGGCAACATCAGTAAATGGGAGACCTTTATGGGACTAAAGTTTGATAAAGAAAAATGCACGGGCTGCGGCAGCTGCGAATCCGCCTGTCCGTTCGGTTTAATAACTATCCTCGATGACAAAGCCAGCATCAAAATAGAGGGCTGTAACGTCTGCGGTGCCTGTGAGGATGCCTGTGCCACTGAAGCCATCAAGATTGAAAAAGAAATGGCGCAATCCCCCGTCGACAGCGAACACCGCGGGGTCTGGGTTTTTGCCGAACAGCGCAACGGAGAAATCAAAGGCGTCGGTCTGGAACTGCTCTCAAAAGGCCGGGAACTGGCCGATACTTTACAAACCGAATTATGTGCCGTCTGTCTGGGACATGATATCAAAGGCGCTGAGCAATTTGCTACCTGCGGCGCGGATAAAATCTATCTCATAGACGACCCTGCTTTTGCCAATCAATCGGAAGACCCCTATGTCGCGGAACTTGTCCGGCTGGTAAAAACCTATAAACCGGAAATTGTCCTGGCCGGAGCNNAAGAAACTCTTGCGCCAGACCCGTCCCACCTTCGGCGGCAATGTCATGGCCACGATTATCTGCCCCACGCGGCGGCCGCAAATGTCGACCGTCCGCCCGCGTGTCTTTAAAAAGAATTTGTTACAGGCTCCCCATGCCGGGCAAATTATTAAGGTTGATTTTAATAAAGCGGCCCTCACTTCCAAAACAAAACTGTTGAATTTTGTCGCCGACCTCACCGAGAAAGTAAAACTGGAAGAAGCCGATATTATTGTTTCCGGCGGTCGCGGTTTGGCGAAACCGGAGAATTTCCAATTGATTCGGGATTTTGCTGCAGCCCTGGGCGCCGCCGTCGGTTCCTCGCGCCCCTGTGTGGACGAAGGTTGGATTCCCTACTCGCATCAGGTCGGACAAACCGGCAAGACCGTCTGTCCCAAACTCTACATTGCGGTGGGTATCTCCGGCGCGGTTCAGCACATGGCCGGTATGCAGACCTCCGATTGTATCGTCGCCATTAATGACGACCCCAGTGCCCCGATTTTTCAGATTGCCACTTACGGTATTGTCGGCGACCTTTTCAAGGTTGTCCCGGCGCTAACTCAGCAACTGAAGAACGGTTAGCATTGGTCAGACGGCGTCCCTGCCTGTCGTCTGAATAACCGGCACCTCAACCTACAAAAAAAATACCAACACAAATAGCACCACCGAACCGATAAAGAAAATCGTCCATACTCTTTTATTCCACTGGAAAACCTTTTGGCCGTCGAAGTTTCCCCACGGAATCAGATTGAAGAAAGCTAACCAGGCATTGATTAAAGCTCCAATGGAAGCTGTTTTGATTGCATATTGTGGTATCTGAATCGTGATAGCGCCGGTGCTTGCCTTGAAAATTTGTCCGAAAGAATTGAGTACTATAAACAAAACAGTGAACACCACCGTTAACACCATGTTAACCACCGGACCGGCTAAAGCCGCTTTGCCCATTTTTGCCCTGTTTTCCGCCGTATTTTGCCCGATCGAAATATAAACGCCGCCGGGCGCAGCCAGCAGGAAACCGAGCAGCGCTGCTCCCATCGCCATGACCAGACCGGGAATCCAAACGTGATAGACCGCCTGAAATCCGTATCTTCGGGCAGCAACCCTGTGGGCCAGTTCGTGTAAAACAAATGCGAAGAACACCACGAACAGCGATTCCAGGATATCAATTCCCAGTGTATGCATTGAAGAAAAAGCTTGCGCCGCTCCGCCCGCAAAATAAATGCCGAAAGCGATTCCCAGCCATACGACAGAAACCGCAAACTCCAGAATCTCTTGATAAAAATTTTCTTTCTGAATTTCCATCCGATTCTTACCTTAAAAACTAAACTCGGTCGGACCCGCTCACTATATCTGATTAAAAGCTATTCCGTAAGGTAATGTCAAACTTTACCAAAAGGCCGGCGTTACTTACTGTGTTATAATCGTGTAAATATGAAAACATATTCCTCTTATGACCCCTTCGCCTGGTTGTATAACAAACACTGGGGAAATTCGTTTCTCCCTGTGGTTTTGCCCGTTCTGGACAATTTAGTCCTGACCAAAGTCCCCAAAAACGCCCACATACTGGACCTGTGCTGCGGCACCGGTCAAATGGCGCAAAAATTAACCGTAATGCGCTACCGCGTGACCGGTATCGATGGTTCGCCGGAAATGTTAAATTATGCCCGTGAAAATGCGCCCGGTGTGGAATTCCTGCAAGCCGATGCCCGTTCATTCCAATTAACACACAAATATCATGCCGTGATCTCGGTCTTTGACAGCTTGAACCACATCATGTCTACCAAGGAATTAGGCTTGGTCTTTCGTGCGGCTTATGCAGCGCTGCGCAGCGGCGGATTTTTTATGTTCGACATGAACACCGAAGCCGGCTATCTTTATGAGTGGAGCGGTGATTTCTCTATCATTGAGGATGACCATGTCAGCGTCATACACAGTACCTACAATCAGAAAACCCGCACCGCCGACTTTGATGCTACCGTCTTCCGTCTCAATGACGGCAGCTGGTACCGCCACGATTTTGTTCTTTATCAGAAATGCCATGCCACAACGGCAGTGAAATCGGCCCTTAAATCAGCCGGTTTTACTGATATTGAAACCTGCGGCTTCGACTGGCAGTCCGGGGTTAGTTCATTAACCAAAGATTCCCGCCGGGCCTTCTTCGTTTGCCGTAAACCTAAAGTCACTAATTAACATATGACGGCGCCATCCTCATTCTGAGGTTACGAAGTACCCGAAGAATCTCCTACATTACTGGTTGGCCGGGGAGCACTTCACTTCACTCAAATCGACATTTTTGTGATTTTATTATTCGCATTTATTTCGGATTTAGATATTAGTATTTCGGATTTGTTTGTTATTTGATGCTTATAATTTGTGATTTTCCTTCCCGTGTTTGGTTATCTGCCGGACATTATGGTAAAATATACTGTACTAAGAAAACTGAAGGAAATACAATGACCGCCAAAAAAGAAACCGAACTCCAAAGCTTTATGGATAATATCAATAAAAAAGACAAGTTAAACGGCCACAGGATTGTTTTTAATTTTGTCAAACGCAAGAGAAAATAGGCCGTCAACTCCGGCCGTGTCTGATTTTATAATCGTGCCCGCCATGCGGGCGGTATCCAATCACATCCTGTTACAACTGTAACATTCGCATCCGGTAATTTCTGAAATTTTTTTATTGACTTTGTTTGTTTTTACCCACGCCCACAATCAGTACGATACCCAGACCGATTAATGCCAGTGCCCCGATTGCTCCCCACCAGTGAATCCAATTAAACAGATTAAAAACCCCCAGCAAACAAATCACGCCGATGATAATGATGACAATTCCTAAAGCATTATTGCGGCGCGTTTGTTCTTTAGCAGCTTCCTCTTCAGATTCCTTTCCCTTCCCCGTAAATGTATTGCGGAGATCATTTCCCAACTTATTGGCCGTTTCCTTTATTTCTGCCGCGTTCTCCTCAATAATGCCCTGCGGCGTGTTTTGCTGTGATTCTTCCAGCGGCGCAATTATTGCGATGATGATATAGGCCAGAATCCCGAAACCGGTAAATGCCAGCAGCACAAACACGATTCTGATAATCGTGGAATCAATCCCGAAAAATTTCCCCAGCCCGCCGCACACTCCGAAGAGCATCCGGTCTTTCCTGCTCCGGTAAAGTTTATTTTCCATTTCCCTCTCCTATTGGGTCTCTGATTGTTTTGTTTTTTCGGTATCGTCATTCTTTGCCTGGACCATCTTGTCTCCCACGTCTTTCGGTGACATTCTCCCCGCCGTCTCCTGCACTTTTTACCGGCTATTCTTTAATCATGGATTTTAACAATAATCATACCAGCAGTGTCAATCTTCATCAATACAACCGGTAGAGGCAAGCATCATTGGTTGTTCAGTTGTTCGAGGCATGCACTTCAGACAAAAGGATGACTTTCCCGCTCAAAATCGGGCCGGTAATTTTCCGGCGCGCTCATTTCCTGGATCCAGCCGTTTTCAATCCCCAGTTCTTCCAGCAACTCGATCACTTCCAGGTATTCCCCCTCGGTGATTCCCCGGGAAAGTGCAGGATAACGCGCGGCATGGTGCGTCGGATAATATTGCGCCATCAGGCTGACGCTGACTTCCGGTGAGATTTCTTTTGCCAGCCACCTTATGGATTCTTCACTACCCGCCAACCCTTCCGGCAGTATCAAATGCCGCACAATCAAGCCCCGTTGCGCAATCTCATTTTCATCAATTTTTAAATTGCCTACCTGACGGTACATTTCTTTGATGGCTTGACGCGAGTTTTCCACATAATGCGGCGCCTGAGAATATTGTTTCGCGATTTTATCCGAAGCATATCGTAAATCCGGTAAATAGATATCGATAATCCCATCCAATGCCTTGATTGTGTCAACCGAATCATAACCGCCGGTATTGTAGACTAAGGGGATTTTCAACCCCATCGGGATGGCAATCAATAGCGTTTGCAATATCTGCGGCACGAAATGGGAAGGTGAGACAAAGTTAATATTATGGCAGCCCAGGTCATTTTGCAGATAAAGCAGTTTCTCTGCTAGTGCAGCCGGTGTTATCGCCTTCGATTGCTCTTTGCGCCAATCCTGGCTGATTTGATGGTTCTGGCAATACACGCAGCGCATGTTGCAGTTGCCGAAGAAAACTGTACCGGAGCCTTTTATCCCGGAAATCGGCGGCTCCTCTCCCAGGTGTTGACAAACAGTGTCCACAATCGGCAGAAGCCGGGAATGACAAAAGCCCGTTTCGCCGTTTATGCGGTTTACGCCGCACTTGGCGGGACAAATATCGCAGGCCGCCAGCCGCGCTTCCAGGGCTTCGGCGCGGCATTTTAGTTCACCGGCACGGTAAATCGCCAGATAAGATGGTTCAAACATATATCACTTCACAGCTACGTAAGTGGTCCCGATCCAAACCTGCCAGAGTCCTTTAATGCCAACACTGGTGGACAGTTTTCAGCCGACTCCCTGTGCAACCTCATCTATTCCGTTTTTATTATTAAACAGCTGTATCTTTTTGATAGCCTGGATCTATCTGGCTGGGCAGCTTTATAAAAAAGTCAATTCTTGGTTCCAGGAATTTGAGCTCATGATGAGGTGGATCCGTCATAAAATCATAGACAGTATCGAAAATATGATCCCAGCTCCAAAAACTATCGTCGAGATTTAGATACTCGCGGACCATTTCTGTCCCTTTAGGTGCAATAGGATGTACAAGCACGGTTGCCGTACGGACCATATGAAAAGCATTAATCAGTGTCCTGGTGCGAAGATTAGCATCATTATTCTGGTCTGCCTGGCGTATATTATTCGCCCAATATTTATTGATATTCCGGAGATAAGTATCCAAAAGGCTCATTATAGAGTGAAATTCACATTTATACATGAATTTTTCATATTCCAATATTGTTTGCCGAGACTCTTCAAGTATCTCCGGGCTGACAGCACCGACAGGGATTTTTCCATCATAATATTTCTGGGTAGTATAAAAACAAGACCTTATCGCCCGGTTAAATACGTTAGATAACAGATTGCCTTCTTTAAGAACCGGGTCAGCGTCTTTCTCATTAGCTTTAGGGTTCAGTGGTTTAGGTTGGAAGCTTACGCTTTTCATAGCTAAGCCCAGGCTAAGGAAATGAGCCCTTAATTGTTCGAATGTATAGTAGTCCAGCAACTCTCTAGCCATAGGCGGTTTGATTTCACCGCTGCTGCTGGCTTTCTTGTTTAAAAACAAAACGTGACTGTTGCAGACCAGCCTGGGAATTTGCAGTTCAC
>PMCB01000047.1 GCA_003153955.1 Dehalococcoidia bacterium
GAGGACAAGGCCGTCTACGATATGCTTTGCCGCGGCGATACCATCGGTATCTTTCAGGTGGAATCGGCGGCGCAGATGCAGACGATTACGCGGCTGCGGCCCCGCAACCTGCTGGACATGGCGCATGAAGTCGCCGCCGTCCGGCCCGGCGTCGGGGTCAATGGCGGCGTTCAAGAGTACCTGCTGCGGCGCGCCAAAAAGAAACCGGTCACCTACGACCACCCTCTGGAAAAACGCGCGCTGGAACGTACCCTGGGCATCATCCTGTTTCAGGATCAGGTCAACCAGATGGCCATCGATGTCGCCGGGTTCAATCCCGGTCAGGCCGACCAGCTGCGGCGGGCTTTCGGCCGCCGCCACAATGATGAGCTCCTCAAACAGTTCCATCAGCAGTTCATGGACGGCGCCCGCAGCCGGGGTGTCGACGACATTGCGGCGGAAAATATCTTCAAGAAATTCAACGGGCAGTACATGTTCCCCGAATCTCATGCCTTTGCCTTCGGGGTCACAGCCTATCAGGCCTCCTGGCTGAAATACCACCATCCGCTGGAATTTTTTGTAGGCATTTTCAACCAGCAGCCGATGGGTTTCTACAGTCTGGAAACGCTGAAGGAAGATGCCCGCCGCCACGGCATCCGGGTGTTGAATCCGGATATTAATAAAAGTCAGGCCGTCTGCGTCATTGAAAACAATGCCGTCCGCCTCGGTTTTCTGAGTGTGATGGGACTGGGCAGCGCCGCCGTCAAAGAGATTGAATCCGGCCGGGCGAAACAGGGCACCTTCGGCAGCATCGGACAGTTCCTGGAAAGTACCGGCGTGCTGGAAGAAGTCGCAGACAATCTGGCCGACGCCGGCGCCTTCGACAGCCTCGAACCGAACCGCCGCAATGTGAAATGGGAAATCGGCCTTAGATACCGCCCCATCAACTCTCAATTGTCCCTGCCACTGCCTGTGCAGCAGGACATGGCCGCGCTGCAGAACCCCAGCGATTGGGAAAAGATGCAGGGCGAATATAATGTGCTCAGTCTCTTCCCTGCCGGACACATTATGTCAAGGATACGTCCTCAATTTCAGGAAAAGATGACCTGCAGCAAAGATATCCCCCGCATCAGTGACGGCGCGGAAGTAACCATTGCCGGACTGGTCATCCGCCGCCAGCGGCCCCGCGGCAAAGTCGTCTTCATCACCCTGGAAGATGAGTTCGGCCATATTCCGCTAATGGTCTTTCCCCAGGTTTACGAAAGCCAGGAGAATAAGTTCAAATCTCCGTTCCTCATCATCAAAGGCACCATGGCCCGGCGTGAAGGCACCTGCAACGTGGTTGTCAACGAAGTCAAACCGTTTAACGCCCTGGACAAAACTCTCCAGTCCAAGGACTGGCGGTAACGGCTAATCTGCCGCAGTTTGCTTTTTAAATTCTTGATAATCTTGGCCTCTTCCCGCACATCAGCGTATATATTTGCCGCAACTTTGCCAAGAATAACATCCCCGGCAATAAACAATATCATCACCTCGAATACCGCAGATTATCTGCCGGGCCGTCCGCCAAAACATTCCGAACCGCAACCTCTCCACCTTCATTCTCTGAACCCGGACTATATCGATTTGGTATTTTAGTACTAAGTACTAGTAGCCCAAATGGGTGATAGTAGCATAGGACTTTCGATGGTTTAATAGTCTCAACATGGGTCAAGGTGTATCACAAAACTTGTTTTTTGGCCCGTCTTTAAATAGCTAATTTCAGGGCTCGTCCCGAAAAAGATGGGCCTGCAGGTCATGGATATAAGCGTTTCTCAGCGCCTTCCGCAGGTGCCGGTATTACGGTTGCGGGCGGGGAAAGTTAAAATACAGCGGGATCAAGAATATCTTGCGTGTGAGTTTTATTTCGCGGAGGATTAAATGAGCGGGTCTGACATGGATGCGGGAAAGTCTGCGGGTAGTCTTAAAATCGTAAAACGTTCGGTCAAAAAAGAAATATTTTCAAATCAATCTATCGATAATAATCTACGGCAGTTGTTAAATAACGAAGGTTTTACAACCGTTTTTGAATCTGCCAATGACCCAATGATGGTTATCGATAATAAAAGTAAAATCATCGCCATTAACGACAGATTAACCGAAATCAGCGGTTTTGATAAAGAAGAGTTTATCGGGAAATATCTGAAAGTGCTGTCCGGTGTCTTAACCAGAAAAAGTACGGCCACAGTAATCAGTAATTATTTACAGCATATGGCCGGAATTGCCGTACCCCCATACGAGATTGAGCTCGTTAAAAAAGATGGCGGAATCATAACTTTTGAAATCAGTGCCAAACCTTTGCAAAAAGACGGCACCATCTACGGCGAATTGGGTATTTTTCGGGATATCACCGAACGTAAACAGGCGGATATTGAAATCCTGCAGAAATCCCGCGATATTGATCTTATCAACATCATCAACGAAGCCGCTAATCGGGGTAAAGATTTTGACGATATATTCCGCCTGGTTTCCCGCGAAACTCAGAGACTGTTCGGGGCTAATGTCGCCATCGTCTATCTTTTAAGTAAGGATAAACAATACCTGGAAATGCAAAATTTTCAATTACCCTCGAAGATGGCTCACGCCCTCGAAAACATCATCGCCGATAAGGTTTCCGGGGTAAAAATCAAACTTAACGAACAGGGGATTTATACCGGTATTCTCAACAGAGGCCGGGCAGTATTGACGAATGACCGGACCGCCATTATAAATATGGGCCGGGAAAGCACTGAAAACGAAGCTGTTAAGAAACTCATCCCGCCGATTATCAAAGCCCTCGGGGTGTGTTCCGCTGTCAGTATTCCTTTAAACAATGGCAGCGAAGCCTTCGGGTTATTGGATATCGGCCGGCACGAACCGTTTACCGGTTCGGATATGAAGCGGTTCGAAACTATCGCCGGACAATTGGCGAATATTATCAAACGCAAACAGGCTGAGATAGCCCTCAAAGCCTCGGATCAGAACTTCCGCACTTTTCTGGACAATTCTTCGCTGGGCGTCCGTATCCGCACCTCTGTCGACGGCATTGTTTATGTCAACCGGGCATTTTTGGATATGTTCGGTTACAAAAATATCGAAGAATCAAAATTACGCCCGCCGGAGGAATTTTATACGCTCGAAGAATACGCCAACTATCTGGTGCGCAAGGATAAAATTGCCCGCGGTGAGAAGGTTTCCCATAAAATAGAAGTTGATATCCTGCGCAAAGACGGCACGGTTCGCCATGTGCAAATCTTCGGTCATTTCGTGCGTCGGGACGGCTGGACCCAGGCAAACACTTTCTATAACGACGTCACCGATCTTAAAACAACCGAGCAGCAAATGAAGGAACAACAGGCTCTCACCGACCGCATCCTGGGGAGCACCCCGGATCCGGTAGTCGTCATTGGCCGGGACAAGCGGATTGTCATGGTCAATAAAGCCTTCCGGCATCATTTTGAAATGACCCGGGAGAAATCGGAAGGCCGTGATATCGCTGAAATTATCCCGGTGCCGCATCTTATTGAAAAAATTACACAGGGGCTGTCCGGCGGTAAAGCGCACCTCCAGGTGGAGTTCAAAATCAAACGCGGTCTGAAGGAAATGGTTTTTGTCGCAAAGTGCACAGGGATGCAGAAAAATGAAGTCCTGGTCATCCTGCACGATATCACCGAAGAACGGGAAATGCAGGAAAGGCTATATCAGACCGACCGTTTGGCCTCGTTAGGCGAAATGGCCGCCGGGATCGCCCACGAACTCAATAATCCGTTGACCGGCGTTGTTGCCTTGTCTCAATTAATATTGGAAAGTGGCGCCCCGCCTGAAATAAAAGCTGACCTCGAAGCTATCAGCAATGAAGGGCAGCGCGCTGCCAGCGTGGTAAAAAATCTCCTTTCATTTGCCCGCAGCCATACTTTATCTACTCAACCGGTGGCAATAAATACTGTTATCATGGAAGTGCTGCAGTTGCGGGCCTATGAGCACAGGGTCAATAACATCGAGGTTGTGACCCATTTTGCCCCTGACCTGCCGGAAATTCTCGCCGATCGTTTTCAGATGCAGCAGGTTTTCCTCAATATCGTGTTAAATGGCGAACAGGCAATGACCGGGGCACATGGCCGGGGCAACTTGACCATCACCACCGCGCAAATTAACGGTTGTATTAAAATAACGTTTGCCGATGACGGTCCCGGCATCCCGCCGGAAATCATCAACCGCATATTCGATCCCTTCTTCACCACCAAAGATATCGGGAAAGGCACCGGTTTAGGTCTGAGTATCAGCTATGGCATCATAACCAAAATGGGAGGCCGGATATACGCAGAGAGTCAATTCGGTAAAGGCGCCGCTTTTATCATCGAACTCCCTCTGAAAATTGATAATCTATCCGGCGAAGCCCCCGCGGTACAGCCAAACGGCGAATCCTGATTACCCTTTGCATCAAGTCAAAAAATAGCCGGCAGGGTTTTTATACCGCTGCCGGCTATTCTGTAATTCACAATTTCGAAAATCAAAACTTATTTGAGGCCGGTATAACCGCCGTCTTTCGGGGTTGCTTTTTGCCGCGCCAGCCCGGGCAGCAGCTTGGCCATGCCTTCGCTGTTCTGGTTGCACCAGCCGTAAATAATGCTGACGTCCCAGCCGATGCAGAAATGTTTCACACCCATATCGATGAACGGCTTCGCCAGTTCGAAAGAACCTACTTCCACCCTGGGCGCCACGCCTTTCTTCAGCGCCATTTCGATCATCCGCTTCTGTATGTCCATCATCTCCGGTGATCTTGCCTGCGCCGGTTTGCCGTAGCTGATGGAGTAATCACTGGGGCCGAACTGCACCATATCCACGCCCGGTACGGAAAGGATTTTTTCCAGGTTGTCCATCGCGCCGGTTTTCTCAATCATCAGGGCAATGACGACATCGTCCATCGCCTTCGCCCAGGTTTCGGGGCCGTCCGCCACATAGCCGACACTGCGGCGCATGCCGTACCCGTGCACTCCACCGGCATCGGGCCTTTCCGAACGTACCGCGCGGATGCAGTCTTTGACGTCATCCACGGTGCGGATATCGGTGAAAAGCACGCTCTGGAAACCGGAATCGATTGCTCTGGGGGTGATAAAACCGCGGCCGTTCTCCTCAACCTTCATCATTCCGCCCAGGTTGGGGAATAATTCGATCGCGCGGCAGAAATTATCCATTACTTCCAGACTGAACGGCGAATATTCGCCGACATATTCGATGTAATCAAAGCCGCCGGATTGCCCGACTACCTCGGCCATCCCCGGCCACGGCCCGATTAAATGCATTCCCAGTGTCGGTTTCCCGGCTTTCAGCAGTTCCCGCAGTCTGTTTGGTCTCACGTTTATCTCCTTATTTTTAATATTGAACTGATTCATTCGTCAATATCAATATTATGCTGTCACTCACTCAAATATTGCAAGTTTGAGATTCTGTGTCAAGAACATGAGGATTACAGTAGAAAATCCAGAAGAAGGAGGGCGAAAGCCCTCCGTTCTCGTGATCTTTCCCCGCCCTTTTAGGGCGGGGATAAAAGGGGTGGGTCATTGGATAAGAATCAGACAGTATAAAAAAACTTTGGCGGCTATCAATCTCAATAAAATAATTCTAAATCTAAATCCGCTAAACCAGGAGGACTGCCTCGAATAACTAAAAAACCTATTTCCCCTTCAGGAAAATATCTGCTTTCTCCAGCAATTCCGGTATCGCCAGTTGCTGCGGGCATTTTTCCACGCACTGCTCGCACTTCGTGCAATTATCCGCGCGCTGCTCCGCAGGCATCCGCCCGTAATCCCGCCGCGGCCTGGCGGCGTCGCCGTAAATCACCGCGTCGTTGTAGAGATTGAAAGTGCGCGGGATTTCCACTCCGTTCGGGCACGGCATGCAATACCGGCAGCCTGTGCAGGCAACGGCGTCTGAAAAATAGGCATCTTTGACGCGTCCCACCAGCGCCACTTCTTCCGCGGTCAGGTTGTGCGGCTGGGAATGTTCCGCCGTGGCTACATTTTCGATCACCTGCTGCATACTGCCCATGCCGCTGAGCACGGTGGTTACTTCCGGATGGTTCCATACCCAGCGCAATGCCCATTCCGCCGGCGTTCTTTGTACCGGCGCTTCGGCCCACATTTTGGCCACTTTCTCCGGCGGCTTTGCGAGCCGCCCGCCGCGAATCGGCTCCATTACCACCACCGCCAGACCTTTTTTGTGCGCGTATTCCAGCCCCTTCGTGCCGGCCTGGTTCTGTTCGTCCATGAAATTGTATTGAATCTGGGCCAGCGTCCAGTTATCATAAGCGTCGATGATTTCCTTAAATACATCGTAGTTGTCATGGAAAGAAAACCCGAGGTGCCCAATGCGGCCTTCCGCCAATTGCCGTTCTGCCCATTTTATCACCCCGAGGTCCCGCACTTTCGCCCATTGCATTTTATTCAGGCCGTGTAAAAGATAAAAATCAATTTTGTTATCTAACCGGCCGAGCTGTTCGTTCAGCAGCTTGTCGAAATCTGCGGCGGCAGTAACCTCCGGACATGGTAATTTAGTGGCCACTTTCACTTTTTCGCGGTAGCCGTCCCGCAGCGCTTTCTCTACCACAACTTCGCTGTAGCCCCGGTGATAACCCCAGGCCGAATCGATGTAGTTTACCCCGTGGTCGACGGCATAACGTATCATCGGGATGGCCTGTGCCTCATCGATTTTAGCGTAATCTTCATTCAAAATGGGCAGCCGCATCGCCCCGAAACTCAACGCCGAAACTTGCCAATCCAGCTTCCCGAACTTACGGTATTTCATCTCTCTCACCTGTCCTTTTCTGCCGCTTCAAAACATACACAAGCAATCTTGATATTATTGTAATAAAAACTGAATCAAATAACAAACAACTGTTTGACAAACGTCCCCATCCTGTTGTTTAATACCCTCACCAAATCAAAAGGAAGGTTTCTCATGTTTGAAGTGTTATGTTATGGCGATTCTAATACCTGGGGATTCGACCCGGCTCGCCGCGAAAGATTTAGCGGCGCGCAGAGATGGCCCGGCGTGCTGCAAAAAACTTTGGGTGCCGGTTATCATGTCATCGAAGAAGGTCTCGGCGGCCGGACTACCGTCTGGGAAGACCCCATCGAAGGCCACAAAAACGGCAAAGAATACCTCATTCCTTGCCTCGCCACCCATTCGCCGCTCGACCTTGTCATCATCATGCTGGGCACGAACGACCTCAAATACCGGTTTTCCGTCACCGCGCAGGATATTGCCGCCGGCGCCGGAATTCTGGTGGATATTGTCAACAAAAGCGGCACCCCCAAAAATGCTAAAACGCCGCGGGTTTTACTGCTGGCTCCGCCGCCGCTGGGCAAACTCACCGAACTTAAGGAGATGTTCGAAGGCGGTCAGGAAAAATCCCGCCGGTTCTCCAAACATTTTAAAGCTGTTGCCGATATGTACGGCTGCCAATTCTTCGATAGCTCTACCGTTATCAAATCCAGCGATATCGACGGCATCCATCTGGAAAAAGAAGCCCATCAGCAATTGGGCCGGGCTGTCGCCCGGGAAGTAAAAAGAATCCTGAAGTAATCGTAAAACCGGCCTGCTGAATATAATTACCAACTGCCGGCCTTTTTTAAAACCGGCGGTGAACGCGTCCGCGCTGCCGCCGTAATATTTATTTGGTTACGGTCCTTACAGCACCCAGGTCACCAGGTAAAGGTATATCCCCATCAGCAGCACGATAATCCAGAGAAAAAAGGTTGACCGCATTGCAATCTTTAACTCGCCAAAACCTTTGATCGTCCCCTGAAAAACCAGGTTGATGTATACCCATAAAGCGACAACCGCCAAACCCAGAATATGATGCACCAGCATCGCGGCATTGAAAAATGGGGTACGGTTTCCCCGTTGAATATACCCCAGCATCGCCGGCAGCATTATCGCCCCGATGGCTGCCACCTGAACCGGGATCGCAATCCTCAGCATCAGGCAGTGCGCTTTAAGTTGATGTTTGATTTTTGCCAGGTAACCGGCCGCTAGCACGGCCGCTATCAGCACACATTGAAGAATCAAATTTATAATTATAATCGTTTTTTCAGCCATTTTCTTACCTCTGGAATTAAATTGTAGCACAAATGATTTCTTGTGACGGTACTGCTCCTCTGTGACGGTTGTCCGGCGGGAAAAATGATATGATAACAACAAATGGGTCGGTGGGTGGGTGCCGCATCTGCCTTAAAAATTCAAACAGGGGGATAATATGAAAAAATATCTTGCGTTAGCCGTCGTTATGATCCTGTCCGCCGTATTGATGGTTGGCCTCTCCGGTTGTAGTTCTGCCGCCAAAACTACCGCCGCTGTTTCCGGTAATTCCGTCAACATCTCCAACTTCACTTTTGTGCCGGGCACGCTTACGGTAAACGCCGGAACCACCGTTACCTGGACCAACAGCGATTCCACCGATCATCATGTGGTCAGCGACACCGGAGTTTTTGACGGCGGCGTGATGTCCGCCAATTCATCATACAGTTTCACATTCAATAACGCCGGGAACTTCCCTTATCATTGTTCAATCCATACCTACATGAAAGGCACCATCATCGTGAAATAGAGAATTTTATATGGACCGTCAGCATTTCTTGACCTGGGCTCGTATGAAATCTCAGATTTTGAAACCGGTATCGCGTACTTTTTCCGGGGGGATCCCTTTCGCCTTTTGCGCGATCAGGAACATCGTCAGCGATTCGATATCGATAATCCGGTTCAATGGGTGTAAATAACGGCTCAGCTGCTCGGAATAACTGATGGACGTCATCATGCTCTTTCCCGGACTGGTTTCAGCGCCCTCGACGCTGTAGTCCATTGATTGTGCCAGATACTCATCAGGCAGGGCGGTCAGGTTGAGTTTGAATTCCGGCGCGCGGTAGGCCAGCGGGCTGTGTTCCAATACGTATAGCGGGTATACCACAAAACCCAGTTCCATCCATTTGTGCAGGCGTTTGAAAAAATCGAAGGTTTCCAGCGCGTCCTCATCCAGTTCCCCGGGCATGCCCACAATGCTGAAAATGTGCACCAGTATGCCGGTCTCGTGGAAGTTTTTCAAAATCAGCTCGACATCTTTGAGGTTAATCCCTTTATTGATGATATCGTTGACCTTTTGCGACCCCGATTCCAGCCCCACATGTCCCCCGATAAACCCGCCTGCGGCAATTTTTTCACAGAATTCTAACGATTTAAAATTCTTCTCCATGCGGAAAAGTGCGGAAAACTTCATTTGGTTTTTCGTGCGGATATTCTCGTCTGCGATATCCTCGATGCGTTTCGGCGATAGCGATGAATCGGTAAACCCGATGCACACCGGGTCGTATTTCTTCTTCAGCTCTTTCATGTCGGCCAGCACCAGTTCGATTCTGCGTGTCCTGGTCTTTTGGGCTTTATTGTCGAAACTCGGGGTCCCCTGCTGCGGATAGTAGCAAAAAACACATCTGCCCCAGTAACAGGCGCTGGAAGTCTCCAGCGGCAGCGGCCCCTTGGGACGGGCGGCCGCAAATTCCGGGGTACAGGCTTCATTGATATCGAATTCGTGCAGTTTTTCACCTTTGATGATCTTCCCGTTCTGTTTGTAGGTGATATTCGGCACCCCCGCAAGGTCGGTTTTCTTTTCCAGCCGCTCGATGAGTTCGGTAAAAGGCACCTCACCCGGCCCCTCGATCAGGCTGTCAAACATTTCCCATAACGGCGGATTTTTCACCATCCGGTAGGCGATTTCGGTCACCAGTCCGCCCCCCAGCGTAATATGTATTCCGGGGTCAACGGATTTTATTGCGTGCGCCAGTGTAAAGGCCGGCACCAGCTCCGAAAGGCAAGTTATCGATATCCCCACCACATCCGGGTGTTCCGCTTTTACCTGCGGCACTATTTTCTTACGGTAGTATGGAATCAGGAAATTATACCGTTCGTCGGTCACGGAGCGGACAATATCGCCGGCCGTAATCCCGAATGCCGTCCCGTAGAAACCCAGCCCGAAATCTATCTGCGTGGGATAATAAGCTGCGTCAATGATCGCCTTGCCGCACAGCAAAGTATAATAATTGGCAATAAACACATCCGGTTCGAGGCTGAAATAACCTTCATCCAGGATTTTCCGGCTGCGGTCGATCTCTTTAAGCACGAAGTCTTTCTCGCTGAGTAATGCGTAAAGAACTTTGTCCGGCGTTATTTTCGCATCGATAAAACTGAAAAGCGGACGGTTTACCGCACCCATGTTTTTAACATATTTGTACCAGGACTTGTCCAGCAGCATCCCCTTCGCCAATAGCTGCCGCATCGCGTTGCCGGAACTGTGGACCAGTATTGAACCCAGGTCTTCCCGCATGAAGCGGTTCCGGGAAGCGGAATCTGCCGACCATTGCACCCTCTCCAGCACCGGTTCCAGGTATTCGCGGGAGAGCAGGTCAAAATACGTGTTCTGGTTCAATTCCTGGAAACGGACGTCATAGCCGTGTTTCTTCACGTAAGCGTAGAGTCTGGCCGAACCTAGCGAAGGGACAAAGAAATTCGTCATCGGGGCGCAAATCCATGCTTTCATTGCGCCTATTATACATGATTGCTTCCCAACTTTCTACACTTATGACAGGTAAACCTTAGTACTGTTCGGCCGGACCGGCCGATAAAAAAACAGACAGGACTCCCTTTTTTTCATGAGGAGCCCTGCCCGTTCATTGCGAACTTTAATTTGGAATTTGGATTTAAGCAGTGCGCCGTCGGCGCATCACTATCCACATAATCAGCCCGATTATAATCAGACTGCCCGCAACAATCCCTGTGATTTTCCATGGGCTTATTCCGCCGGTTGCCGTGACTGGGGCTAATACTGAATAAATGGTGAAATGCGATACCGCAGCGGTTACGGTATGGTTCACCGGGTCGACTATACAGGGTAAACTGACCCATTGTCCTGCACTTATGTCCCACCAGGCAATATAAAGCATGGATTGGTCTGCTCCCGCCGGTAAAGCCGCCGGGTCGTACTTAAGGGTGATGTTTATCGGACTGCTGAAAGTAGTGCCGCTCGGCCCGAAGTCATAATAAAGGCCCAACGCATTAACATCGGCAGGCGGTGCGCCGGGACTGGAAACCGGCGTAAGCGTTATCGTGCTCAACGGCGCCCCCGATGCCGTTTGTGCCGTAACTCCGGCAGGAATTGTGACAATGGCATCCCCGTCCGTGGAGGCAAATGTGCCGGAAATTGGCGTACCAGTAGTAGTTGTTATTATCGGGGTAGTGGTAGTTGTCGTTAGTACCGCCGTTGTGGTAGGTGTCGTGGTAGTACTTGTAATAGCCGTGGTGCTCGGAGTCGTCGGAGTTGTGGTCGTTGTTATAACGGCGGTTGTCGTCGTGGCAGTGGTAAATATCACAACCGGCGTGGTCGTGGTCGTCGTTGTTGTAGAGGTTGTTGGTGCCGTGTATGTTATTGTCACCGTATAGGTTTGAGTGCTTCCGTTCTGCGCGGTTACCACCAGCGTTATTACATTAGCTCCAACTTTTAGATTAATCGCGCCCGAAGCCGGGCCGCCGTTGACAGTCACAGAAGCGTTCGGCTGGTTCACCACCGGTGTGACCGTAATTGAACTTACTGTTACGCTGTCCGAATAAGCAAATGTCGTTGGAATAAAATGCGGGGTCAACGTGCCGGCGCTGACCCCGATATCCGACAAGTACGCATTATCTGACAACGCTGGCGCCGTAGTAGTAGTTGTTGTTGTTGTCGTAGTCGTAGTCGTAGTCGTGGTGGTAGTGGTAGTGGGCGGAGGCTGCACTGTTACCGTCACCACCCAATTTTTGGTGGTCGTCCCGTCTTGCGCCGTCACCACATAGGTGACCGGAC
>PMCB01000095.1 GCA_003153955.1 Dehalococcoidia bacterium
TTCGGCGCAATAGCTACCATCCCCGTAAGCATTATTGAGACAGGCCTTGTTTTACCTTATCTTTTCGCGCACATTCATGATTTACAAAATTATGCGATATCCGGTTTCAACAATATGTCCCTGGCGCAAACGGCCTACATGTCTTTCATCGTTGCCGGTTTTACGGAAGAGCTCTCCAAATTTCTCGTGGTCAGGACTACCATTTACAAATCACCTTATTATGACGAGCCGATCGACGGACTCGTATATTCCTCGGCTGCGGCATTGGGTTTCGCGTCATTGGAAAACATCGGATATCTGCTTTCTTACGGCTGGCAAACGGCACTGATCCGTGCTCCGATTACTACCCTGGCACACGTTACGTTTTCGGCGCTGTGGGGCTATCCATTGGCGCGGAAAAAACTCAAGAAGAAAAATTCCACGCTGCTGCTCTGGCTGGGATTATTGGGTGCCATGGCAGGGCACGGATTGTTCGATTTTCTGGCATTTCAGCAAAACGGCACGCTGAAAAATTTACCGATTCTGATTGTCCTGATTGCTTTGTTCGTAGGCTTGATTGCCTTCTTTGTCTATTTGATAAAACGCGGCCAAAAAACCTCGCCTTTTAACGATATGAATGCCGAATTGCGCATTGCCTGCCCGAATTGTCAGGCACGCATCCCTGATTACGCGGCTTTTTGTCCGGCTTGCGGCGCCAAACTTCCGGAAAACAGGGAAAGCATGCCCGCCTACTGCGGCAAGTGCGGCGCTGAATTGAGCAAGGGCGAATCTTTCTGCACAACCTGCGGCAGCCGCATTATTAAAAAATCGGGTTATGCCAATGAACATCGTCGATGAAAAATTCAACGAATGGACGCAGGGATTAGACCAGGTCCAGGCGAGAATCAGTGTCTTTCGACATATCCGGGATATTCCCTATGCGGTCGTGCCTTCTATCATGGATTACCGCGGCTACCGGGATATTTTAAAAATCGGTCTGGGTTCCTGTTCGCCTAAACACTTTCTGTTATGCGAAATGTTTCAACGTTTAGGTTTACCGGTTCTTTATGTTGTATATCCGCACCGCTGGGAAGAAATCGCGAAAATTATGGGCGAATATTCCGAAAGGCTGGAGCAAATGGCCCTGGCACTGCCGGTCAGTCGTCACCTCGCCTGTAAAGTTGAAATCGACGATAGGCTGGTGCTGGTGGATGCTACTATCGATTTGCCTTTGCAGAAAGCGGGTTTTACCGTGAATGCCGGTTGGGACGGAAAAAGCGATATGTTGCTGCCGGTAACACCCATCGGTGCTGAAGATTGGTATTACCATTCAGAGGGCCGTTTGATGAGGACCAGCGTGGCCCCGCAATTTCAAGCCTTTTATCCAGAACTAAACCGCTTTCTGGATCAGATGCGGAGGCTATATAACTACCTACTGGTAATTGATGAGTAAACCGTTCCCTTTCCCGGATTCTTAATCTGACGCCTGACCGATGAAAGTTGACAGTTTTTTATTGTATGACTTTTGGCTTTGTATTGACTCTATCCTTGGGTTATACTAAGTTTGTAAATGTAGCAAGGTGGGGTCGAACGTGCCGCTAAATGATTTGATCGAAAAAGCAAAAACATATCTTCCGCCGGAAAAAATAGCGGTAATCGAGCGGGCCTATGAGTTTGCGGCTAAAGCGCATGAAGGGCAGTTTCGCAAATCAGGCGAACCTTACATCGAACACCCGCTGCACGTCGCCATGATCCTCGTTAACCTGCAGATGGACTCCAGCGCTTTGGCTGCCGCCCTGCTGCATGACGTCGAGGAAAACTGCGGCGTTCAAAACTCTGAAATCATCGAAAAATTCGGCCCGGAAATCGCCAAGCTGGTTGAAGCTACTACCAAATTAGGCAAGATTGCATTAACAGCTGCGAGCGCTACCCCCAGGCGCGGCGGCGCTTTAAGCGGCGCCAGCCAGGCCGAGAACCTGAGGAAAATGCTGGTTGCGATGGCGGAAGACCTCAGGGTTGTTTTTATTAAGCTCGCTGACCGTTTGCATAACATGCGCACCCTTCAGGCTTTGAGCCCGGACCAGCAAATCCGGATTTCCCGTGAAACACTGGATATTTACGCGCCGTTGGCGCATCGTTTGGGTATCTGGGAAGTCAAATGGCAATTGGAAGACCTTGCTTTCCGCTACCTTGAACCTGAAAAATACCGCCGCATCGCTAGTCTCATTGCCGGGAAACGGGCCGACCGCGAGCGTTTTATTGCGGAAGTCACCTGGTTATTGAAACAGGAGTTCGAGAAAGCCGGGATCACCGCCGAAATCACGGGCCGGGCAAAGCATATTTACAGCATCTATCAGAAAACTGAAAAATACATTGCCATGGGCAAAGATTTCGATGATATCCACGACCTGCTGGCGCTGCGGGTGGTGGTGGAAACCGTGCCGGATTGTTATGCTTCGTTGGGGATTGTCCATAATCTCTGGCATCCGCTGCCCGACCAGTTCGATGACTATATCGCCAACCCCAAAGCCAACGGTTACCAGTCCCTGCACACCACGGTAATGTGCGAAGGCACCACGCCGCTGGAGATACAGATACGCTCACGGGAAATGCACCGCATCGCCGAATACGGTGTGGCGGTACACTGGCGCTATAAAGAAGGCGGCAAGAAAGATGAAAATTATGAGAACGGCATCGGCTGGCTGCGGCAATTAATCGATTGGCACCGTGAATTAAGCGGCGCGGAAGAATTTCTGGAATCTGTCCGGACGGATGTTTTCAGCGACCAGGTTTTTGTTTACACCCCGAAAGGCGATGTTAAGGACTTGCCGAAAGGTTCAACGCCTCTGGATTTCGCTTTCCGGATTCATACCGATTTAGGTAACCGTTGTATCGGCGCTAAAGTGAACGGCAAACTTGTCCCGCTCAATACGGAATTGCATAATGGCGATATCATTGAAATATTAGCCAGTAAAGCCCCGCGCGCCCCCAGTCGCGATTGGTTGAATCAGAACCTCGGGTATATTAAAACCACCCATGCTCGCGCCAAAATCAAGCAGTGGTTCACCAAGCAGGAGCGTACTGAAAATGTCGAACGCGGGCGGGAAATGCTGGATAAATTCATGCGTCACCTCGGTATTAAATTCACCGAACGCGACAACATCGCCAAATTATTCAGCTATGATACTATCGACGAATTTTATGCCGCGTTGGGTTACGGCGGTATTACCACCCAGCAAATCGCGGCAAAATTGGCCCCGGAGCAGCCGGAAGTAGTCAAACCAACAGGCACCGCCGCCGCTAAACCATCAACATCGTCCATCAGGGTACTTGGTGCCGGGGATATGTTGACCAGTCTGGCTCAATGTTGCAATCCGGTGCCCGGAGATGAGATAATCGGATTTGTGACACGGACTCGCGGTGTCAGTATTCACCGTAAAGACTGTGTTAATATTATTAATGAGGACGAAAAAGAACGGCTGATTGAAGTCGATTGGGGGCAGGCCGGGCTCACCTATCCCGTTTCGGTGGTGGTAGATGCCTGGAACCGGGTTGGACTGGCCCGTGATATTACCGTGGTGGTCGCGGCGGAAAAAGTAAACATCGCTAACATGAATGTTTCGGAAAAACCCGACCAGCAGGCAGCCATTTCAATCACAATCGACATCGAAAATCTGGGGCAATTAAGCCGGGTTCTGTCCAGAATTGAGGGTGTCCGGGGAGTTATCAACGTTGCCCGGGCCGGTGAGGGGACCGCAATTAAGTCCAATCCGCCGTCATAATACGGTGTAGATAAATAAAAATAACAGGCTAATAAAAAAGCATAAGGAGTTAACAATTGCCTAATATAGCTTCATCAATCAGAATGTTGCGCACCGATGTCAAACGGACTGCCCGCAATAAAGCCATCCGCACCGAGTGCAAGAGCAGTGTTACCAAAGCGGAGAAAAAGATTACCGCCGGTGATGCTGGCGAAGCCAAAATCGCGGCCGTCAATGCCATCTCGACGCTGGATAAAGCTGCCGGCAAGGGCATTATTCATCCCAATAATGCCGCCCGCCGCAAAGCCCGTCTGGTTAAAAAATTAAACGCCTTAAAAAAATAATAACAACCACTTGAAATAGAAAGAGCCGGATTCAAGAAGAATCCGGCTCTCTTTTTATTGGATGTTAATTTACCTTGAGTCCTTCATCCGGAAATAACGGTTGTCTTTTTCTTTTTACCCCGTATTATTAATATTACCGCTCCCGCTATTACGATAATGACACCCGCCGCGATTAATCCGATATTTACATAATTATATGAAAAATCAGCGGTGATATTTTGCGGGGCGTCCATTATTGTAGATATACTGCTGTTCTTGTCTGTTACCGAACCGGTCCATCCTGTGAATGAATAGATAAACATCTTTGGTTTGGCCGTGAGTTGAACGCTTGTGCCCGTTGCGGCGTAAATAGTTTTCGGCGTGCCCGCAGGGACTGTTCCGGTAGAAGCCCCATAGGTATACGAAACGGCCAATTTATCCGGAGCGGTGATTGTCAGCCCGGGGTAAAATGTTGCCGTTTCCGTTGCCGGAGAATCAACTTCTATACTTGCGCTGCTGTTCTCCCCGGAATAAGAACCCTGTCCCGAACCGCTCCAATTCTCGAACTGCCATCCGGCGTTTGCCGTCGCCTCCGTTTGGAAAGAAGTGCCCGCGTTATGCCAGTCGCTGATTGATGAAACGGAGCCTCCCTCCGTCGGGGTATGGCTAATAGTTATGAAGTACTGATGCTCATAAGGAATGCTGATTATCGAAGATGAAGTAATGTTTCCGGTCAGGGAAGAAGATGTTTGCCAGCGTTCCCCTGAGGTTGACCCCGGTAAAAGATTTGTAATTGAATCAGGCGCATTGCTGTCGATCCAAAGCCCCTGCGGTTGTGTCGTTAAGGTTTGGGTCAGCGGCGAACCGAATGCGGTAGCAGTAAAAGTCGGCGCTCCCGGCGTTCCCCCGTCCAAAACCGCATAGCTCACTGTGGTCAGATATTGATGAAAGTATTGTGTCGTGATTGTGCCTGAAGATGACACTGTACCCGAAGTCGAGGTAGTGGTCCAGCGCTCGGAAGATGATGAGCCGGCCAGCGGGGTTGGGTAGAAATATTGTGCCGCATCCGACCAGACGGGCGTACCGGCAATCGTGGGTGTCGGCGTGCCGAATTGCTGGCAGGTTATCGACGGGGTGGAATAACCGGAGCCGCCCCCGATTATGCTGAAACCGAAGGTGACCAGGTATTGGTGGAAATATATAAAAGATATCGTCTGCGGTGCGTTAGCCGTTCCGGTAGTCGCCTGATTGGTTTGCCACCGTTCCGTCGGGGTAGATGAAGATAACAGGTCCGGCACGCTCCAGGCGGTACCGGAATCAACCGAGAATACCTGGTTGGATTGCGTTAGTGTCGCGGTCTGTTTCACGCCGGCTGAGACATATGTCAATACCGGTGCCGCCGCATTGCCGCCGTCTGATATTGAATAATTAAATGTCAGCGCCACCGTGGATATGTTTCCGGTAACAAACTGGGTAGCATTTTCATACACACTGGTCCCGTTTGAAGACAGGGATTGCAGTTGAGTGGGATTGGCAAAAGAAACCGGTGATGGACTGCTTTTTGAAAACAAACCGGTCTGGGTGCCGTTTGGCGCCACGGAAAATTCATCTATCCATAGCCATGCGGAGGTAATACCTGACCCGTTGGCAGTATAAGTTACCTTTTGTTCATCCCCGTAGTAAGGGTTGCTGTGATACCATTCGGTCATCAATCCGGTGAAGAAACCGTGGGAATTGCCGGGCGCCGACGAACTGCCGGTGAAGCTCGTCGCTCCCGCCGCTGAGTAAGTTTTCTGGGTCTGTGCCCCGGTGTTCTGGTCGGAGCCCTGCATGACCACGCTGCCGTTGGAGAAACTCAGAGTAAGTAAAATCGTGTCTCCCGGATTTACCGGCGAAATAGCTGCCATCCCGCCGCCGGTGGCGGGGTAAACGCTGGAACCCGAGGAGTTGAAGACTTCATAGGCTAATTGAAATCCGGTGGACGCGCTGCCGTCCCAATCATAAGAAAGCCCTACCTGATACCAGTAGCCGGTATTTCCCAGGCCGTTCAATAGATACGCAGGGCCGTAGCCATCCGTACCTGTTTGTGCCACGGCGGTTACTTTATATGCCAGCGAAGTGAAGTTTTGTGTGAACGTGGTTCCAAGCTGCTCATCATACAGGGTAATATTCGGCTGGCCCGCAAACGGGTAGGCGGCAAACCTGGGGGCTGCCGGCGGCCGGACGGTTGTTTGGGGTGTAGTTTGAATTCCTAACTGGCGGTTGACCGGACAAAATGAAATCATTACCGCCAGCGATAACACCGCCGGGAGCAAAGCGAACAATTTTCTCATGTTTTTAAGGCCTTTAACTGTCGGCATATTTTTCCCGTCATAATGCGCCGCTGCTTCTCAAATAAAATATTGGAGAGATAACTTCTTCCGCCGGATTGAACAATTGGTGCTAATGCGGCTCACCTGAATGGCATTTATGAGATATTACAACACTCGGCCCGGAATATCAATAAAATAAGTTAAATTAAAACAATCTCTAAAATAAAAATTCTCAATGGCCCCGGATTTGATTTTGGGCATCCGAACGGCCATTGAGAATTACAGACTGATATAAAGTTTATTATTACTTGGCGGGTTTTTCTGCTTTAGCAGGCGCTGCTTTAGCGGGGGCTGCTTTCTTTTCACCCTCAGCAGCCGCGCCGGCTTCGGCGGTAGCTTCAGCGCCTTCCTCAGCAGCCTTCGGTTTTTCTACAACCTCGACTACCTCGACGGCAATTCTGGCTACAACTACGCCCGGTTCGTTAACGATGTTGACATCTTTAATCGCGGGCAGGTCTTTGACACGTATCATTTGGTCGGCGGTGACCAGCGGCGAGATATCCACCTCAATCGCACTGGGGATGTTAGCCGGCAGACAGAGTACGGTCAATTCGTTCAATTCCTGAACCAGTGAATTGCCTTTCATCTTGGCCGCGGCGGATTCTCCCTTTAATGTAATCGGAACATTGACACGGATGTTCTCCGTCAGTTTCACCTGGTAGAAATCGACGTGCAGTATGCCGCCCTTGAAATTATCCAGTTGGACTTCGCGGATCATCACGGTGCGCGGGGCATGCTCGTGCCCGAGTTTCAGGCTTACAAGCTGCGTGTGTCCGGCATCCACCAGAACATTGTTCAATGCCGGGGTCTCGCACTGTATTGCTAA
>PMCB01000090.1 GCA_003153955.1 Dehalococcoidia bacterium
CCCGGTATCCTCATCGGGCTTTTCACCTTCGCCGCTTTGACTCCTGAGATAAATGCGCCTATTACCGGAATTAACAGTCGCGGTGAAGCATTCTCAGCTTTTAACAGTCAGTATGCTAAAACTGTTTTTAACACCGGGGTAGAATACGCCAATCTGTCCGAACCGGTCAACGGCANNGTGTTGTTCCGGTTGCTTATATTCCCGCAGCGGTTCATTCAAATAATCAATATCCCGGTTGTTACACGGAATTTTCAAATAAAGAACTTGCCTGGTCTTTCCGGCAAATGTGGCTGCTGATGGATATCCCTCCCCCTGCAATTTGCTAGAGATTGACATCGAATTTCTGTCTGTCTAAGCAGGACATTTTATCCGGTAAGCAGAGACTCAGACCGGAATTTCGTATCGCAGTCTTTAATATTTGCCCGTTATTTTTACCAATAATTAAATAATAGGAATCTGTAATGGAGGTGGTCAAANNAGAAGAGAAAATTATCTTTTACTTTTGGTAGTGATACTACTGGCCCTTGCTTTATGCATTGTGTTGCCGATCAATAGCGGCATACTGGGCCATAAAAATTTCAAGGAAGGCATCGATATTAAAGGCGGAACTTACTTGCTGTATCAGGCTGATTTATCCCAAAAGCCGACTACAGAGACGGACGCCCAGGCGATGGCCGCAGTCCAATCCAAGATTGAGCGGCGTGTTAACAGCGCCGGTACGACTGAGCCGATTGTCCAGTTACAGGGCGCCGACCGTATCCTGGTGCAACTTCCCGGAATTACGGACAGCAGTCAGGCGATTGCAGCCATCGGCGCGGTTGGGTTGTTGGAGTTTAAAGTAGAGCAGCTTGATTCCAATGGAAATGTCGTCAACGATGCCAGCGGAAATCCAACCTGGATCCCGGCAACGGCGGCCGGTTCTGATGGAACACAGAAGCAATTGACCGGTACCTACCTGCTGCCTAACTCCTATGTAGAAACGGACTCTCTGGGAAAGCCCGAGGTGGCATTTGAATTTAATACAGAGGGTGCCAAACTCATGGGCGAGATTACTACGGTACTCTATAATAATGGCGTCAATAGCAGACCGTTGGGTATTTTCCTCGACAGCCAATATGTATCCTCCCCGGTGGTGCAGGCCGTCATCACCAGCAAGGGTGTGATTAACAATATCGATCTCGCTTCTGCGAGGTTGATGGTTAACGACCTTAATTCCGGCAGCCTTGATGTACCGTTGACTGTTATTCAGCAGACAGATGTCAACGCCACCCTCGGCGCCGACTCGCTGCACAAGAGTTTACTGGCCGGCTTGATCGGTATTGCCTGCGTAGCCCTGTTTATGATTGCATACTATCGTCTTCCCGGCCTGGTGGCTACGGTTGCCCTGGCAATTTATGCCGCGATTATTCTGGCAATTTTTAAGTTATTCAATATCACTTTAACCCTGCCCGGTATCGCCGGTTTCGTGATATCGACGGGTATGGCAGTGGATGCGAATGTGCTGATATTCGAACGCATGAAGGAAGAAATGAGACGGGGCTTAACCCTGAAAATGGCGGTGGCGGAAGGATTCCACCGCGCCTGGCCGTCAATCTGGATGAGCAACGTGTCAACGATGATTACGTGCGTCATCCTTTACTGGTTCGGCAACACATTCGGCGCATTTATGGTAAAGGGTTTTGCTATCACCCTGTTCCTGGGGGTGGTAGTCAGTTTATTCAGCTCGGTCACGGTGACCAGGACATTCATGACCCAACTCGTCAACAACGGCATGATAAAAGGTGTAACTCTCTACGGAGGGAAAAATGATTAATATCATTAGTAAGCGATACTGGTTTTTTCTAATCTCGGCAATTGTTATTATTCCCGGTATAATTTCATTGATTGCGTTCGGACTGAAACCAAGTACTGATTTTCAGCAGGGTTCATCCGTGACAATCAGTTTTTCACCGCAGGTTGAAGAGAGCGCACTGCGCCAGGCCATGACATCGGCGGGGTATCCGAACGCCACAATTCAGCTCGCCTCCACCGGTATTTCTGCCGGTAATTATTTCGTCAACCTGCCGAACATCAACAGCACCCAGGAAACCGCACTAATGGACTCCCTGAAGACTTCTTTGAACAGCACCCCGACTCCGTCGGATTTTGTAGCTACCTCTGCGGCGGTTGCTGCACAGACTGTCCGTTATGCCATTATTGCGGTTATTGTCGCCGCCATTTGTATCATGGTTTACATCGCCTGGGCTTTCCGCCGGGTGCCGCGGCCTTTCCGCTGGGGTGTTTGCGCCATCATCGCCCTGCTTCATGACTTGCTGGTGGTAATTGGTATCTTTTCCATACTCGGATGGCTGCTCAACGTGCAGGTAGGGTCCTTGTTTATCACCGGTGTGTTAACGGTCGCGGGCTACAGTGTGCATGACACCATCGTGGTCTTCGACCGCATAAGAGAGAACATGCTTAAGGGCACGAATAAAGATTTCGAAAAGACAGTAGACTTCAGTGTCAATGAAACCTTTGTCCGGTCGTTGAATACTTCGCTCACCGTTCTATTCGTACTGTTGGCGCTGTTCCTGATCGGCGGAACAACGATTCATTACTTTGTGCTGGTCCTGCTGATTGGTGTCATCACCGGAACCTATAGCTCAATCTGTAATGCCAGCGCGCTGCTGGTAGTCTGGGAAAATAATGAATGGCGCCGGTTTATTCCCTGGTCTGGCGCTCCCAAGAACAAGAATACCGAAACAAAAGCTGTCTAAGCTGATTTTATTCTCAAAGTAATAAGAGGGGGGACAATCAAAGTCCCCTCTCTTTGTTTTATCAAATATCAAATTTGTATGCAAACATTCATTATTTCGGGATATTTTGCATAGACAGACGTGATTATATTCCTATATAATGCATGCTATGGACCCAATCCTCTACATTCTGGCTTTAATCACCTTTGCGTCTACTATGATTGGCGGATTAGTCGCCGTTAAATTCCGTAAGGTTTTACAGTACTTTTTTGCTTTTTCTGCCGGAGCATTGATCGCGATAACTTTCTTCGATGTGCTGCCGGAAAGTCTAAATATTGCCAAAACTACCGGCATGGATACGCGCACACTGATGATTGCGGTTGTCGCCGCTTTCCTGTTTTTCAGTCTGGTCGAGCGTTTCTTTTTAACTCATCACCATCATGACGAAGAAGAACACGGTCATATCATGGGCCCCATCGGCGCCATAGGTCTGGTGGCGCACAGTTTTCTGGACGGCGCAGCAATCGGGATAGCCTTTCAGGCGAACGCAAAAGTCGGCATTATTGTCGCCCTGGCGGTAATCTCCCATGACTTTACCGATGGCATCAATACCGTCGTGATTATGCTCAAGAATGAACAAAACGTGAAGAATGCCAGAAGATTTCTTTTTGTCGATGCAATTGCGCCGGTTTTCGGCATTATTGTAGCGTCGTTTTTCGCGATTAACCAGAACGTACTTGCGGTAATACTGGCTGCTTTTTCCGGCCAATTCCTTTACATCGGCGCGGCCAGTCTTTTACCGGAAACTTACCGTCATGTCCCCTGGAAGATGGCGCTGGCAATGATTTTTGGCGTTTTGCTGATATTCGGGCTGACGGCGATTAACAAAATCTAATCTCCCTTTAATTTTATGGCGAAATGTCTTGGGCCACTGTCGCGGGCACGAACCCTGCGAACGCAGAGATTAAGAGAGAATTAGTAAAGGCTGTCTTCAAGGGTGCTAAGTAGAGAGGGAGATTCTCACCTTTTTTCTAATTGAAATTTTGGGGAAACTCTTCTTGGAATTGATTATGCGGCGCCCCTCGCGGTAAACAGAATGTGGAAATGCGATTTGAGGTTTTGGCCCAAACTGGAATGACTTTGCCGAATTGAAGGGTGAAATTCGGTGTTCCCCCGTTGGCATGTTTTCCCCCGGAATCAGGCGGACAGGTTCGAAACCTGTCCCTACAGAAACACAGGGGAATGCCCTTTTCGGCATTACTAAAGTCTTTTTCCCGTATAAACCCTTTACTGGGCGCTTTTAGGACTGATTCTGACGGACATTTACCGTCCGGTTTGGTGTAGCCATAACACATGGGAGACTCCAGGTTTCCCATATTGACCCCGGCGGCCAGAACATGACGGAGCGTTTCTCGTATCTCGCACAAACGATAATGCTATTATATGACGGGTTATTGGTGGGCTGTCTGTCAAGGGGTTTTTGTCACCTCTTTTACGCCCCCTCTCTCTAACTCTCGCCCACCAGTGGCGAGAGGACTGAGCGATTCGGGATTTTGTCACCTCTTTACGACGAAAATACCAAGCTCTACATCAGATCGTTGAGCTGAGTACCTAACGGCAAAATCCAAATTCCAAACAAATCCTAAATCCGAATATCGAAACTCTTATCCTTCAGTTGAATGACCTTCGGCAATATCAAAACATAAAATACAAATTACAATTAGCGATCAACAGTCAGTAGAAAACACAGCCTCTCACTGTCGTTCCCGCGGAAGCGGGAATCCATCGCACATCATTCTATAATTGATCAGGGTCTGCTAATGTTAGAATGCCATACTTCATTCCTGACTACAATGGCGGTCAGGTTCGAAACCCGACCCTACAGATTAGACCTCTATTCACCATGCATCCCCCCTTTCGAGAAAGGTGGATGCAGGGGGATTTTCTTTTCCAAGTCTATTTTCCGTTATCCTCAGATTACGTTTTCTTGATTCCTCCCTTCGCAGGAATGACAATGGTGTGGATGTTTAGTAGGCTGGGAGATCCTTCGTCCGCCTGAGACGGACTCAGGACGTGATAAGATTTACCCCATCATTTGTGGAGGCAGTGGCAGGTTTCAGAATAATTCTCTCTTCATCTCTTTCTAAAGGAGAGAAAAATGAAACCAATATTTTGGTATTTGTATTTAAGATTTGTTTGGATTTTGGAGTTTGGAACTTGGAATTTATTAGTCTGTGTTCCCGTACATTTTCTTGCCGTCTGAGTTGTTTTGTACTAAAATGCTCTTACAAAACTAAGGAGTAAACCAATGGAAATAATTCCCGGTGTCCATAAAATAGACGGGGTGGCAGGCGCCAATTGCTATCTGGTAACGTCCGGGCAGGAGATGGTTTTAATCGATGCCGGTATGCGCGGTAGCAGCAAGATTTTAGCAAACTATCTAAAGAAATTGGGGAAAAATTTATCCGATATCAAATATATTTTTATTACCCATGCGGACATCGATCACGTGGGCGGCGCGGCGGAAATGAAAAAAACGACCGGGGCAAAGTTGGTCATCCATGCCGGGGATGCTGGTGTGCTGGCCGGCACTGACAAGGGGAGAAATCTGAAAGGGTTAATGAGGCTGCTTAAATTATTGTCGCCGCTCATGCAGGCTGCGCCGGTGCAGGCGGATATTGTTCTCAAGGAAAACACGGATATTGCCGGGTACAAAATTATCAGCACGCCGGGACATTCCGAAGGCAGTATCAGTATTTACATCCCGGGCAAGGTCATCTTTGTGGGAGATGCCTTAAGAAGCGATGCCGCCGGTAACTTGAAACGTCCTTCTAAAATGCTTGCGGCTGATATGGTAGAAGCTAAAAAATCGGTCCAGGAGATTGCCGGACTGGATTTTGATACTTTACTTTGCGGTCACGGCGCGCCGGTTAAAGGCGATGCTGCTGCTAGGGTGAAAGAACTGCTGGCAAATTGGCAGTAAGGGGACAGCCACCCATATTGGATAAAGCCGGCCGATGAAAAACGGAAATAAGGAGCAGAAAAAATGATGGACCAGCGGCAGCCGTTTGTAAATGTGTTTACTATCAGTCATCCTCTATGGGCGATTGTACAGGATATTCAGGATGCACGCAGCGCGGCGAGAATTGAGGCAATTCAAACTATCACTTTTGTCGACGATATCGGTAATGTCGAGATTCAAACCTACTATTTTATGCCAACAAATACCGATAGGCCCGATTGGGTTTTCGAGGATGACGTCGAAGGCCCGTTTAATTCGGAGGAAGAGGCAAAAGCCCAAGTGGGCCCTCAATATTCTTAATAATGCGCCATTACGATTGGTGTTTTGTTTTTCGATGCGATAACACAGTCATAAACCCATGCAGCGCCCGAATTATTTCGAGAGGGGAGGGCGGGTTTCCGGGAATTTTCAGGTCGACAGGGATGATTTTATCCGCGCCGCCGTTGACGGCATATGTTCCGGCGAAGATTCCGCCGTTACAGGCATCATCGCCGATTGCAATCACAAATTTGGGTGAAGGCATGGCGGCGTAGGTTTTCCGGACCGCGATTTCCATATTATGCGTTACGGCCCCGGTGATCGCCAGGACATCGGCGTGGCGGGGCGAAGCCACGAATGTGATGCCGAACCGTTCCACATCATAATAGGGCGTAGCTAAATTATTCATCTCGATTTCGGCGGCATTGTCGCTGCCGGAATCCAGTTCACGGATGGCCAGGCTTCTGCCGAATATGGAGTTAACTTCGGCTTTAAGTTTAGAGCCGAGTTTTTCGAATTCTTCGTCGCGGAAGGTTATCTTTTCGGTTATGCCCGGCGTATACAATAGAAATTGCTTTTTAAAATTCGCCATATTATAAATCCGTCCCGGCGTATGAAAGATTCAGGCTTTTATTGATCAGGGGGAAATCAGGGACGATGTTTCCCAGAACGGCATGCTCGATTGCCTGCCAGTTGCAAAACGAGGCCGTTCTGACCTTGTAACGGTCAATACGGCCGTCTTTGATATTGACCCAATGTAAATTTTGTCCGCGCGGCGCCTCGACCAAAGAAAGCGAGTACCCGTCTTTGATTTCCATTCCGGTACAGATTTCCCCTTTGTCCAATCGTGAAATTAAGTAATGGATCAGCATCACCGAATCGTTGATTTCGGCGGCTTTCACGTTGAAACGGTCTAAAACATCCCCTTTCTCCGCAATCCTTTTATGAAATTGCGCAGAAATATCGCCATAGATGCCGTAAGACCGGTCGAACCTGGTATCAATCGCCACACCGGAAGCCCGTGCGGCCGGTCCGGTAATATTGAGCAGATTGACCAGTTCTTTTTTAATTACCCCCGTCGTTTCCAGACGGTCGATGACCGAAGAGGTTGCGTAAATGGAATCGGTTGCGGATTTCAGTCTGGTTGTAAAATCTTCGAGGTATTTGGAAAGTTCGATAATCGCCTTCGGCGGAATGTCTTTGGTAAGGCCGCCCGGACAAATAATGCCTTTCATGAACCGGGAACCGGTCAGGATATTATTCATGCGTAAAATTTCTTCCCGCAGCACGTAGAAAGGACTGGCGCCTTTGGTAAAAGCAACATCGATAATCATCCCGGCCATATCGCCCAGGTGGGAATAAATGCGCTCGATTTCCAGCAAAATTGTTCTTAACTGCAATGCACGTTTCGGAATTTCAATTTTGCCGGTATTTTCTACTGCCATGCAAAAAGCAACCGCGTTAGCCGCCGTTTCATCACCGCTGATAGATTCCGCAATACAGACCGCCTGCTGCGGGGTTTTCCCTTCGGCCAATTTCTCAATGCCGCGGTGCTTATAAAACATCCTGATTTCGAGATTGAAAATGGTTTCACCGATGACGCTGAAACGGAAATGCCCGGGTTCGATAATCCCGGCATGCACCGGGCCGACCGGAATCTGGTAGACCCCTTCTCCCGTAACCTTTTTAAAAACATACTCGCTATCAACAGGAATTGTTTCACGGGTAACTACCGGTTGATTCCGGAAGTCTTTCCGCAACGGATGAAACCCCTCCGGATATACCTCATACAAAAAGAGGCGCCTTTTATCGAAAGCATCCGGGAAAGTGACGCCGAAACCGTCGGTGATTTCACGTTCAAACCAGCAGGCGGAGGGGAACAGGGAAGCCACCGAACCCGCTGAAGGCTGTTCCAGCCGGCGCGTAACGATCACAATATTGCTGTAATTCCTTTTTTCGAGTACATAAAGCAGGGAAAAACCGGGATGATTGTTAAAATCCTCAACACAGAACAAACTGATTAAAACAACATTTTTACCGGAGATATTAGCCAGAGCGTCATTAAAATCATCTTCGGGTACGGAGACATAATTCACCGCGCAGTTCCTGTTCCTGGCTGCGGCGCTGTTTTCTTCGAAAATACGATTTATATCTACGACTTGTTTCATCTTTTTCCTCAGAAACCCAGACTGCCGACAATTTTGGTCAGCATCGTGTGTAATCCGGTGGGGAAATACACTCCAAGCATTACAATGGCCGCAAATAACGCGATTATCGGGAGCCGCATGCTGAGTGAAACATGATATTGTGCTGGCTTAGTTTCAGCTGTTTGCGGGATTGTCCGGATTAGAATCGCGGCAAAAGCGGCAGCCACAAGTAAAAAGCATAGCAATATCACGAACAGCAGCGGTAAAGAAAAATTCCCCAGTTGAATCAGGATATTCAGTTTGGACAAAAACACCGGGAAAAACGGCACGCCGATTATTGCCATACTGCCAGTGATCAGGCCCCACGCGGCCAGCGGCTGCAGCGTAAAAATATCTTTCATATCTTCAAATTGGTTGCTGTGATACTGCTGGTGCAGGATGCCCGATGAAAAGAAGAGCTGGGTTTTCACCAGCGCATGCGCCAGAATGTGAAATAGAACCCAAAAAAGCACTATTGGCGTTCCCAATCCAATACCGACCAGCAAAAACCCCATGTGTTCGATGCTTGAAAAAGCGATTAATTTTTTAACATTTCCACGGGGCAGCATGGACAGCGCGGCCACCGCGATGGTCAGGACGCCAAATCCGATCAAGATTAACGAAACGGGATGCCAGGCCGGTGTCAGATGTGCCACTGCATAAAGTCTCAGGATGCCGTAAATGCCGATATTTAACAACACCGCAGAAAGGAGCACACTGATAACCGAAGGGGCCTTGGCGTGCGCCTGGGGCAGCCAGGTGTGGAACGGCACGATTCCTGCCTTGGCTGCAAAACCGACAAAAACAAAAATAAACGCAAATGTAAATAATCTTGGTGACAGGCTCCCGGCTTGCTGCATCAATACATCCCAGTTTAATGTGCCGGTTCCGGTCGCCTGCCTGGTCAGGGCAAAAAGAATTATCAAGCCGATAATGGAGAAAATCATGGCAGTGGAAGCGGTAAAGACGTATTTCAGCGCGGCGACGATATTTTCTTTGGCGTTCAGGGTAACGATCAATACAGCCGAAAGAATCGTCGTCAATTCCAGCAGTATCCAGAAAAGGGCCATGTTATTGCAATAGAAAGCAAAAACAACGACAACCAATAAGAGGTTATAGGCCGCATAAAACAGCCTTAATTCCCGGACTTCGATTTCGCCGGACTGGACTAAACGGCGGACATAACCGCGGGCATACAATGATGCCAGCAGAAAAATGACGCAGGCAATCAGCACTTCATAAACTGAAAGCGGGTCCACCATTAAATAACGGTTGAAGAAAAATGACGGCTGAGGCAGATAAATCAGGGTGACGACGGTCAATATGAGATAAATTACCGAATGCGCTATTGCCAGGGTGTTAAGGTAATCGGCGCGTTTCGATGAGAGGGAAAAACGCAGGAACATAAAGCCCATTACCAATAAGCCGGATATCAGGTAAGCCGCTAACATCAATCCGATTACTCCTTAAACCACATGACATAAGAATTTAATTTATTGTGAAATTCATCAATGCTGGAATCAATACCAAAAGCCAACACGGTTGCCAGCACGATCAGCATTACCAAGTCGATGATGATCAGCAGCTCGATAATAAAGGGTAGTTCCGCGATAAAGAGGCTGAAAAGCAGGACGCCATTTTCCATTGTTAAGTAGCCCAGAATTTTTGTAATAACTCTTTTTCGGGTGAAAATGACCATCATGCCCATCAATGTCAGCGAAACACCGATTACCGCGCCGAAAAGAAACAGCCCGTCAGATGAAAGCACCGGTAAAAACCTGGAAAACGACCAATAGACCAGAAAAATCAAAGCGGTCCCCACCAGTATCGAACCGATTGGTGTCAGATACCTGAATTCTAAATCGCGTTTCATGTGCATCGATTTTTGAATCCGCCGCATCACATACGATACCAGGAAAGCCTTACTGACGACAGTCAATATCGCCAGCAGTAAAAGCACGACGCTGCCGTTTTTTAAGTACAATACGAAAGCCACCGCGGCAATGAACCAGGATTGAATGGAATAAACGTTAAAAAGCGAAGACAGCGTCCGCACAGTAATAATCAGAGCGGCGGTCGCCATGACCAGCACGAACAGTATTTTTGTGATGTCATTCAGGAGTTGTAAATTCATCATTTTAATAACTCGAAAAGAATTGTTGAAAATGAAAAGAAGAATGCCAGCATAAATAAATTCGGCAGGCGGAAAAGACGTGATTTTGCGAATAGCGACTCGAAAATGCCGACTGCGGTGGCCAAAAGCGCGCCTTTGGCAATAAACGCGACTATCGATATCGAGACAGAAAGCATGGTAGGTTTCGCGGTCAGTCCCCACGGGAACAGAACATTGATCAGTACGGTCATCAACAGCGTTTGCTTGACGGCGTGGGAAATCTCCATCATGGCGAGGTCCGGCCCGGAATATTCCAGCAGCATTGCTTCATGTATCATCGTCAATTCAAGGTGTGTTTCAGGATTGTCCACCGGAATCCGGGAAGACTCAACAATCAGGACAATGAACAGCGAAAGTGAAATGAGTAATGTAGACGGGTTGATCAGCAGCGAAGACTGCAGCGAGGTGGCGAACATCTGATAAAGGTTGGTGGTTTTTAACAATAAACCCAACGCCGCAAAAACGATAATAATTACCGGTTCGATGACGGCAGAAAATGTCATCTCCCTGGAACTGCCCATGGCACCGAAGGTGCTGCCGGCATCCAGTCCTGCCAGCGCCATGAAGAATTTGGCGCAAACCAGCAGGTATAAAAAGAGAATCACATTACCGAAGCCGGCAGACATGCCCGGGATAAAGACAATCGGCACGAACAGCGATGCCACGATTACGCACACGATGTTGATGTACGGGGTTATCCGGATTATCAGCGACGCGTTGTTGGAATAAACCGTCTCTTTCTTGAGCAGTTTAGACAGTG